>DAITQH010000074.1:7584-11490 GCA_036833175.1 Candidatus Dormiibacterota bacterium | reverse complement strand
GCCGCGAACGCCAGCGCGGAGCGACGGTTCAGCTGCGGTCGATGGAAAGGATGCTGATGAAGAAGCTCGCGAACACCGTCTGCGTGCCAAGCGCCAGCAGCACGACGGCCGGTATGACCTCTCGCATCGTGAGCGAGGGGTCCAGGGTTCCAAAACCGACGGCCCCCCAGCTCGCGACGGCGAGGATCAGCGCAATCACACCGCCCAGGACCATCAGCGCCCCGGCGGCAAGACCAACTTCCAACGTGACATAGCGAGACACCGAGTCGAGCAGCGGGTAAGGCTGATGGAACCCGGACTGGATGGCGAAGATCTTGGTGAAGATGGCGAAGAGGACGAGCTGGTATCCGATCAAGGCGAGGAAAGACGCGACCAGCAGCGTGTGGATGTCCAGGCGCAACCCACCAACGTGGACCGGGCCACCGAGGAGGATCGCCGAAAGCACCATGCCGACCACGAACAGCGCGAGGCCTGGATAGAGGAAGAGCCACCTCGGGCTGAAGAGGAGCATGAAACGGAGGTGGCGCCAGCCATCCCGCCAGGTGCGCAGGTGAGGCGGCCGCGAACGCCCGTCGGGCCGGAGCTTCACGGGCACCTCGGCGATGCGCATGCCTTTGAGCGAGGCCTTGATCACCATCTCACTCGCAAACTCCATGCCGGTCGCGCGGAGCTTCATGCGCTCGTACGCGTCCTTACGAAAGCCGCGGAGACCGCAGTGGGAGTCGCCGACTGGCGTGTGGAAGAAGAGCCGGCTGATGAGACTCAGGACGGGATTGCCCACCCATCGATGCGACCAGGGCATGGCGCCCGGCTCGATGCCGCCCGCGAAGCGGTTGCCTACCACGAGGTCACTGCCGGCGCGCAGCTTCTCCAGCATCGGCGCGATGGCCGTGAAGTCATAGCTGTCGTCGGCGTCACCCATGATCACGAAGCGACCGCGCGCCGCGTTGATCCCTCCGATCAGGGCGCTGCCGTAGCCCTTCCGGTCGACGGTGACGACGCGCGCGCCGAGCTCCTTGGCGATCACCTGCGACCCGTCGGTGCTGCCGTTGTCGGCCACGATGATCTCGGCGGCCAGGGCGCCGCGCTTGATCGCCAGATGGGCTTTCTCGATGCAGGCCGCCAGGGTCTCTGCCTCGTTCAGACAGGGCATGACGATCGAGACCTCCACCGCTTGCTGCGTGGACGTTTCCTGCGGGTTTCGAGATCGCTCTGCGACAGTCACTGAGGCAGGTTAACGCGCGTGACCGCAATCAGCTTGCCCAAGCCGGGAAATAGAAATGACCCCGACGGACCGCCTCTCGAGGACCGGTACTGGCCTTGCGGCCTGTTCCTGCCCTTTCGAACGTTTCCCTCGGGGCCGTTGCAAACAGTAAAGGCGCACCTCCAGGAGCGCAAGTCCGAAAGTCAGTGCGCCGCCAACCAATCAGTAGTAGCCGGAGGAAACTGCGAAACCGCACTTAAAACGTCGCACGTAGGCCGGATCTAATCCGGCCGTCCCCAGCCTGTCAAAAAGGCCACTTACCTCGCGCGGACTTCTTTCTGTAAATCCAATCCCCCGGAGGGTGAGCAGGGTCTCGAATCCGGCCGAGTTCGGCGCGAAAGCAAGTCCGCCGAGAACGGCCGTTGAGAGACCCGATGCAATCAGTCGGTCCCAACCTCCTCGCCGCTTGCGCGCAGAGGGAACCGGAGGTTCCCTCTCATTCTTCGGCGCCAACCAATCAGTAGTAGCCGGAGGAACTGCGAGAATTCCGCGCGTGAAGCTCAACCTCGGCAACGCAAATGAAGTCATAGCGAGGGCTCACGCGAAGGCCGCGGAGCTCGGGATACGAGTCAGCGTCGCCGTGGTGGACGAAGGCGGCCTGCTCGTCGCCCTCGCGCGTATGGACGGCGCCCCGCCACTCACACCGCAGATTGCAGAGGCCAAAGCAGTTGGGGCGGCGATGCTGCACCGCGATGGGGCCTCGCTGGGAGAGCTGGCCAAGGACCGGCCCGGATTCTTCAGCGTGGTCGACCGCCTGGTCCGGGTGCCGATCGTGCCCGGCCTTGGGTCTGTGCTGATCAAACGAGACGGCGCAGTGCTCGGCGCCGTCGGCGTCAGCGGTGGGCGACCCGAGCAGGACCTCGAATGCGCCCAGGCGGGGATCAGCGCAGCCTGATCCGGCGCAGCGGCTCGTAGACCGAGCCGCCTCGCCCCAGGTGGCTTCGATAGAGGACCAGCTCTTCGGCTCGCCACGGCGGCAGCTTCGGCGTGCTGGGCAGCGTAGGCAGGGTCGATCCGTCGCGGGGACGCGCTCGCGCAAGCGTGAGGTGAGGCTGGAATGGCCGCGCCTCCGGTTCCAGCCCCGCGCTCACGCACTCGGCCTCGACCTGGGCCGCCAGCTCGCGGGCTTGCTTTGCGCCTACGCGCAGCTGGAGCCAGACGACGCGGACCAGGCGCCCCCGCTTGAACGTCCCGAGCTCGCCCAGCTCCAGGTCGAAACCGGGCAAACCGAGCTCGTCCAACCGGCCGGCGATGCCATCAACCACCGAATGCTCGACGGTGCCGATGAAACGCACGGTGAGATGGAAGTTGGCGACCGGCGTCCACCGGAACTCGGGCGCCGTCGCCGCGCAGGCTGCCAGATATGGTTCCAATCGGATGCGCTGCGCATCCGGGACGGGCAGCCCGAAGAACGCCCGGATCTCTGACGCTACTTCCGGGCGGGTGCTTTCTTCCAGTGCTCCGGTACCCACGTGCTGGGGGCGGTGGGCCGCCATCCGTAATGCGTGCTCACCGAGTCGATGCCGTCGGCGATGTTGTTGAGTCCAAACATCTTGATCTCGTCGGGTGTCACGGGCGGATCTTTCATCAGGATCTCCATGATTGCCGCACCAGGGATCAGAAACCCGGGCGGCACGGTGAGGCGGGGCTTCTTGATTCCTCGAGCGTCCAGGAACCAGCCGTACACCGTTTTGAACGTCACCACCTCAGGACCGCCGAGCTCGACGATCTTGCCCAGCAGCTCCTGCCGCCCGATGGTTTCCACCACGCAGCGCGCGGCGTCCTCCCGGAGGATGGGCTGGAGCTGGGTCTCGCCATAGTCGGGGATGATCACGAACGGGCCGATCTTGGAGAGGCGCTCGAAGTCTTTGAGCGATCCCCCCTCTTCGGCCAGGACCAGCGAGAACCGAAGGATCGTGCCGGCCACTCCCGACTTCGCCAGCTCCTGCTCTCCCATCCAGCGCGAGGTCAGGTATTTGTAGTGAGCGTCCAGCCGCGCGCCGATCGCGCTGACCAGGACTACGGACTGGACGCCCGCCGCCTTGGCGGCTTGGCCCAGGAGTCGCGGGCCGTCGACGTTGACCTCGAGAAATGACTGCGGCCGGTTGCGGCGCACCGCGACGAGGCTGATCATGTGCTCGACGCCCTGGGCGGCTTGCGTCACAGCCGCGGGGTTCAGCGCGTCCCCCACTACCACCTGCGCGCCGCGGACCTTGAACGCCGCGGCCTTCATGGGGTCTCGCACCAGCACCCTCAGCTGGTGGCCGGCGTCGAGCAGCTTGTGGGCAACGCCACGGCCGAAAAAGCCTGTCGAGCCGAGCAGAAGGATCCTGGCCACGGGTAGGAATGCTAACGGCTGGCATACTGAATCCCAGTGTTCGGGCAGGCGGCGGGGGGATTTGGGCTCGGGCTTCTTGCCTTTCTGCTTGGCATGGCAGGGGTCGCGGCGGCCGTGCGAACGCGGCGGCGGAGGGCGACCATCTCCAACACTTATGGAGCCTCCGGGGGGATCGTCTTCACGGTGGTCCAGGTGGGGTGCTCGGGGATGCTTGTGCTGGGCGGGATCGGGCTGATGGTTCTCGCGATCATCTTCCGGAGGTAGTTCCTTAGGGGGCCGCCCCCTGCGGCGCTTCGCGCCACCT
>DAITQH010000074.1:0-7484 GCA_036833175.1 Candidatus Dormiibacterota bacterium | reverse complement strand
GCGCCACCTTCCCAGCGAGCGGGGAAGTGACTTATCTAATTCGATCTCGACGGCCTTCCCGCTAGATGACATTTCTTTCTTTCACCAGGGAGCCTTTCGCGAATCGCGTAAGGGCGAACGGGGTGATGTCGATCTCAGAGGTGCGGTCGAGCAGGAGCTGACTCAGCAGCAAGGCTGCCGCAGGGGCCTGCATGAACCCATGCCCGCTGAACCCCGCCGCGCACCAGAACCCCTCGAGCTCGGGCACCGGACCCAGGATCGCCTGGTGGTCGGGGGTCGTCTCATAGAGGCCCGCCCATGCGGTCTTGACGCCGGCGCTCGCGAGCGCGGGTGCCCGGTGCGCGGCCTGCTCGAACATCTTCTCCAGGAACCCCCAGTCCACCTCGGTGGCGAAACCGGGCGCCTCTTCGCGATCGCTCATGCCCATCAAAACCCCATCGCCCTCGGGGTGAAAGTACAGGGACGTCCTGAAATCCACCGTCATCGGGTTCGTGCGCGACATAGCCGGAAACGGGCCCGTGACGGCAATGTGGCGGCGGTACGGCAGGACGGGGATCTCCAGCCCAGCCATTCGCCCGATCGACGCAGACCAGGCGCCCGCGCAGTCGAACACCAGGCGGGTCGCGATGTCTCCCGTTGACGTCTGCACACCCTGCACCCGACCTGACGCCACGTCGATGCCGACGACCTCCACGCCCTCGTTCAGGCGCGCGCCGTGACGCCTCGCGGCGGCCGCATAACCCGAGGTGACGTCGGCAGGGCTCGCGATACCGTCGGTAGGACAGAAGGTGCAGCCGAGGACGTCCTCGACGTTCAGGACCGGGACCATCCGCGAGGCTTCGGCGGCGTCGACCCAGCGCGCCTCGGTCAGGCCCACGCGATGCCACATGTCCATGTTGTGGCGGAAGTCCTCGACCTGCTGCGGAAGGGTGAGCACAAACAGGTAGCCGATCTGGCGAAAGTCGGCCGGGTGGCCTGTCTCCTGCTCGAACCCTTCGAGCATCTTCACCGACATACGCTGCAGGCGGACATTGGCTTCCATGGAGAACTGCTGGCGCACCCCTCCGGCGCATTTGCCCGTGGATTGGGACCCGAGGGTTTCGCGGTCGAGCAGCAAGACGTCCACGTCGCGCCGGGAGAGCTGGTAGGCAAGCGCGCAGCCCATGATCCCGCCTCCGACGATGACTACATCAGCGCTTTCCATGGCCTTTGGACGAGAGCGGCTGGGGGGTGCCGCGCCTGTTCCGCGCCATGCCCCACACCTCGAAGATCAGCTTGAGCGCGGCGAAGGTCGTGATGTCCCCGCTGTCGAAGGGAGGCGACACCTCGACTATGTCCAGGCCGACGAGCGTGGCGTTCTCGGTGGCAGTCGCAAGGAGATCGAGGGCTTGCCGGGTCGACATCCCGCCCGACGACGGAATCTCGGTTCCGGGAGCGAAGGCGGGGTCGAGCGCGTCGATGTCGAATGAGACGTGGACTTTCCGGCCCGCGAGCCGGTCGGCGATCTTCTTCGCCGCACGTGCGGGCTCCCGAGCCAGCTCTTGCGCCGACACGAGCAGCATCCCGTGAGCCGCGATGAACTCGATTTCCTCGGGGTCATAGTCACGGCCGGCCGCGATCACGACCTGCTCGGGGTCCAACCCCGAAACGTCCAGGGCGCGACGCAGCGCGCAGCCGCATGTCCAGCGGCCACCGCGTGAAAACTCGCACAGGTCGGGATGAGCATCGACCCACAGGACCGCGAGGCCTGGGTGGCGCTTGACCTGGGCCGCGAGCGTGGAGATGAAGGTGCAGTGGTCGCCGCCCAGCACGGTCAGGAACGCCGCCGGCGGAATTTGCGACAGCCGTTCCGCGACTTTCGACCAGCCGGTCTCGATGTCCGTCCCCGCTTCGAGGTCTCCGAGGTCGGCGACGCGGAGTCCGGTGAGCAGGTGCCCGTTCTCGGTCACCGGCGGTATCGCGGCCGACAAGCTGCGGATCCTCTGAGGCGCCAGGGCAGCCCCTTTGCGATAGACGGCCGAGCCGTCGTAGGCGATCCCGGCGACGACGATGTCGGCCGACTCGGGCGACCCGCCCACGAGCCCGCCCCAGGGCTTCAAACCGTCGAGATTCACTTAGCGAGTCCCGCGGGAGTGCGCACTGGACGATCTTCGGGCACTTTGAGGATCAGCAACGCTCCGATGAGCAGCCAGGCGCAAAAGATCGAGAAGATGATCGGAAAGCCACCTGGCAGGCCAAGGATGCGAGGCCCGGCATTGAAGGGATCGAGTAGAAATCCACCCACGAACCGGGCGATGATCCCAGACCCGGCGGTCGCGATGTTGCTGAAACCCATGAACAGCCCCGCCTCGTCAACCGGAATCACATCCTGGATGAAAGCCCAATCGACGGAAAAGAACAAGCCATAACCGATCCCGATCAGGATTCCGACCAGGGTCGCCTGAGCGGCGAGGTCGGGAACGTTCAAGGCATCGGCCAGCGGCCCGACCAGGCTCGGAGGCAGCAACTCGTAGTGGCTGAACACGAGCATCAGCACACCGGCCGCCCCCAGCAGCCCGCCGACCAGGATGAAGGGCCGGCGGCCGAAGCGGTCCGAGGCGCGCGCGGCGGGGAGCGCGACGGCGAATGCGCAGATGATCACCAGGCCCTGCAGCGTGTAGCTCGCGGCGATGGTCGCGTGGCGATTGCCTTCGAAGAAAACATTACTGAAGTAGAAGAAAACGAAGCTCTGGACGCCCACCAGTCCCATGAGGATCAGCAAGCGTGAGGCCATCAGCCACATGAAGGCTGGATATCTCAGGGGTCGCGAAAACGTCGCCTTCAGCGCATGACGAATTCCAGTGAACTGTTCGCTCGTCGGCTCAACGCGGTCCGGGATCAGCAGGACCGTGGGCAGCATGGTCGCCACCAGCAGACCGCAGATGCTCAGGATGGCCACCGCCCGTCCCGCGTGCATCAGGATGAAACCAGCGCCGATCGTGCCGGCCAGCAGGCCGATGACGTTCGAAACGCCGTAGTAGCCCGATGCCGTTCCACGCTGCGCCGGCGGAACGACATCGGGCATCAGACCCTGGTACGGGCCCTGCGCGGTGTTGGATGCCGTCTGCAGCAGGAAGTAGAAGATCACGACAAGCCAGTAGCTCCCCGACAGTGCAAGCCCGACCAGGAAGATGACGTCCCCGACCGTGCCGATGGCGATGAACGGGCGGCGGCGCCCCCATCGCGACCGGGTGCGATCGGACACGGCGCCGATCACCGGCTGCCACACCACAGCCATCAGCGAACCGATCCCTTCGAGCACGCCGAGGGCGACACCTTCGTGCTTCCGCCCCACAAGGTCGATCACCAGGTCGGGGATGATCAAACCGCCGAGGCTGGTCCACAGGTAGCCGATCGCGATCCAGTAGATCGAGAGGAGCGCGAAGTCGAGATGACCGAGCCGGCGCGTACCCGCGGCGAGCCTGCGGCCCCCGATCAATCCGCGCCGCCGATCAATCGGCGATTAATCAGGCTGAAACGGAGGTAGAGACGCCTTGACGGGTCGGTCTTCGCGATAGCCCAGCGCGTACTCGCCCTGGAGGATGGTGTGAACCTCGCGGGTGCCCTCGTAGATGATGGGCGCCCGCGCGTTGCGAAGGAAGCGCTCCACGGGGTACTCGGCCGAATAGCCGTACGCGCCGTGAATCTCGATGGCGTCGTGCGCAGCGTTGAAAGCGGCGTCGGTTGCGTACTGCTTCGCCATCGACACGTCTCGGGTGTGGCGCGCTCCGGTGTTCTTCATCCACGCGACTTTGTAGTAGAGGAGCCTGCAGATCTCGTAGTCGCGCGACATCTTGGCGATCATCTGTTGGACGAGCTGATAGCGCCCAATCTCCTGGCCAAAGGTCTTGCGCTCTCGCGCGTACTTCACCGACGCGTCGAGCGACGCGCGCACGGTCCCGGCGGCGCCCGCCGCGACGGTGTAGCGGCCGTTGTCGAGGCAGCTCATCGCGATCTTGAACCCGTCGCCTTCGTCGCCGATCCGGTTCGCCTCTGGCACCTCGAGGTCGGTCATGAAGATGGACCCGACGTCGCCGGCGTGCAGACCAAGGCGGCCCTCGATCGACTCGGTGCGCAGTGCCTTGCCGCAGGCCGCGCGGTCGAGCATGAAGGCGCTTACTCCTCGGGACCCGGCTTTCGAGTCGGTCTTCGCGAAAACGAGCATGAAGTCGGCAGTGTCCGCGTCTGAGATCCAGACCTTCTGGCCGTTCAGGACGTAACCGCCGCCTGAGTGCCGGGCGGTCGATTGCATGGACGCGACGTCAGAGCCTGCATTGGGCTCGGTGAGGCCGTAGCAGGCCAGCTTCTGGCCGGAGGCCATCGGCACGAGCCAGCGCTGCTTCTGCTCCTCGGTGGCCCAGGTGTAGAGACCCATGCCCACCAGTCCGACGTGGACCGACAGCACAGTGCGGAACACGGTGTCCACGTACTCGAGCTCCTCGCAGACGAGGCCCAGCGACAGGTAGTCCAGCCCGACCCCGCCGTAGCGCTGGGGAAAGCAGACCCCGGGCAGGCCGATCGAGGCGAGCTTGGCGAAGATCTCGGGATCGTGGCGGCCGGCGCGGTCGTCCGCCTGGATCCTGGGCGCGAACTCCCGCGCGCAGAAATCGCGGACAGTCGAGACAAGCTGCTCCTGGTCAGGCGTGAGCGCTAAGTCGAGCATCTCCCGGTATTACAACATGCCACCAGCCGCAGGCCTCCAGCAGACGTGGCCAGTAGGCCGGATTTACTCCGGCCGTCCAAATGCGAGCTTGAATGTCGCCGAATGTCGCGTGGAGAAATATTCAGAAAATCCCATCCCGGGGAGGATGAGCAGCCCCGTCGGCGGAGCCGACCGGGCGATGCAATCAGTAAGTCCCATCCGGATCGCGCTTGCGCGCAGAAGGAACCGCCCAGGTTCCTTCTCATACTTCCGCTATTTCTTGGGGCTCGGCGAGGGCGTGGCCGTGCGGGCGGGCGAGGCGGTCGTGCCCAGCGAATGCAGGTCGCTGGGCTTCACGCGACCGATCACCGGTAGGTGCTGGCCGATGCTGAGGATGAACGGAGCGGTCCTGGAGCTGTGGAGCTGTGGCTGCAGAAAGTCCGTGTAAATCTGCTGCAGCTGGTGGAGGCCTGCGATCGAATCGAGGTGCGCGCCTGAAGACTTTGTTGCCGCGCTCTTCAAAGCCTGGAGGTCTGACTTGGAGACCATCGCCGACGTGATCGGATTCGACAGGATCTCCGCCTCGAGCTGGTTGACCTGCCTCAGCGTGAGGCTGGCGCTCTTCAAAGTCGGCTCGAACGCGTTGTCAAGGGTGACCAGGGCCGAGATCGCGAGATAGATCACGATCAGGGTGACAAGGCCGTGGACGACCACGCCGAGCAACCCATCGATCCCGCGGATCGCCTCGAGGCGGTGGAACGCGCCACCGATTGCGCCGCCGATCGCGCCCATGACGACTGCGATGATCAAGGCGACGAACACCGCAAGGACAGCGTTCAGGTGCAGCAGCTTCTGCATCTCGGTCGTGTACTGGTCGTGGAACCGAAACACCGCGAGCAAAGTGCCGAAGAAGAAGATCTCGGCCAGTAGAGGCTGAATGACTCCGCGCTGGTAGCCGAAGATCAAGGCCACGATCAAGATCAGCACGACGATGATGTCGATGATCACGTTTGGCTCCTCATGCCACGGTTGGGCGCGGCACCCGGCTCCGCGACTCGATCACGAGATAACCAACGAACATCGCGACGATACCCAGCGCCTCGCTCAAAGGCTGAGCGGCATAGACCCCCTTGGTCTGCGCATAGCTGTGGCCCCCGGCCACGATGAAGGCGCCGGCCGCCAGCACCGCCAGGCCGACCACGCGATTTCTCGGAGCTCCGGCGCGAGCAGATCTCCACGCCGACCACCCTGCGCCGCCGATCAAGAGCAATGAGCCGCCGAGGTTCGTGACGAGAGGCAGGACCGCCGGGATGTCGATCGCGCCCCGCGCCGGCACCTGGGCTTTGAGCAGGTTGTGATCCGTGTGTGACGTCAGCACCGCGACCAACGCGACGATCGAGATCAGCACCATTACGATGGTGGCGATGCGGCCGGCCCGCGGCGAGGTGAGCAGAAGCAGTGAACCCAGGCCAAGCCAGCCGACGTTGAGCAGGCCGCCGAACAGGTAGTAGCCCTTGTAGGTGGGATCCGACCACCCGACGGCCTGGCCGGCGGTCTCGAAGAACGCCGCCACCGCGAACATAGCGAGGGCGACGGCCCAGATCGCCTGGTAGGGCTTCCGGCGCCTAAGGTACTGGCGGGCCACGACGGCGGCGAAAGCGCCGCCGACCGCACCTGCGATCAGAGGGATCACAAACACCGGCGCCATTCTAGAGGTCAGGGGGTCTTGGGCCGCCCACACTCGGGCCAGAAGCCCCGGCTTCCGCTAGACTCGGGCCAATCTTGGCCCGAACGATAGCCGTCGCCATGCAGAAGGGAGGTGTCGGCAAGACCACCACGGCAGTCAACCTCGGCGCTGCTCTTGCAGAGCTGGGCCAGCGGGTGCTCTTGATCGACCTCGACGCCCAGGGGCACCTCACGCTTTACATGAAGCCCTCGGCCGAGATCGAGAAGACCATCTATCACCTGCTGGTCGACCCCGACACCACTGTGACAGACGTCGTGCAGGAAGCGCGTCAGATGGGCGTCCACTACATCCCCGCCGACGTCGAGCTGGCCGGCGCGGAGAACCAGCTCATCAACGAGATCGGACGAGAGAGCATCCTGCGCGACAAGCTCGAGCCTGCCCAGAAACGCTACGACTTCATCATCATCGACTGCCCTCCTTCGCTCGACCTCATCGTGATCAACGCCCTCGTCGCGGCCGACGAGGTCCTGGTCCCGCTGCAGGCCGAGTTCCTCGCCCTTCGCGGAATGCAGGAGCTGCTCGTCACGATGGAGCGGGTCAAGCGCCGGCTGAACCCGCGTCTAGAGCTGCTGGGAATCCTGCCGACTCTCTACAAGCAGCGCGCGCTCCACTCGCAGGAGGTGCTCGCGGCGGTGAGGGAAAAGTACGGAGACAAGGTGTACGACTTCGGCATCACCGATTCCATCCGGTTTGCTGAGACGCCCCTGGCGGGTCAGTCGATCCTTACTTACGCCAAGGACTCGGACGGAGCGAGGTCATACCGTGCGCTCGGGGCCAAAGTCATAGAGAATCACCGAGGAGCCATGTAATGCCCACTTTCAAGCGCGTTTCGCTCGCGGGATCCGAAGAACTGTTCCGGCCGACACGACCGCAGGTCGTCACGGACACCGACGAGGTGATCAAAGGGGCAGTCGACCGCCACGTCGAGGTGAGAGAGGTTGTCTTCCGCACCCTCAACTTCACCCCAGAGGAGATCGAGCTTTTGCTCGAGGCGATCCAGGTCGCGAAGTACCCCGACCGCCCGCGCTCGAAGCCTGCACTGGACAAATTCGACTC
>DAITQH010000073.1:0-11778 GCA_036833175.1 Candidatus Dormiibacterota bacterium | reverse complement strand
ACCGGCATCGAAGGCGGCTGGATCGAGCAGTTGAAGACATTTCACCGGCCGCAGCAGGTTGACGCCAGAGGTAACGTCGTCGTGCCGGGCCGCGACCCGCGTGGGGACGTGCTCTCAGTCGCCTACATCTCAATCGTCCCGACCGCCCTCGCCGAGTCCTGCGTGGACAGGTCGGGTGAGGGCGTGCTGCAGTGGCACCCCGTCCGCCGGCTGCCGGTGGAGATGGCGTTCGACCATCGCGAGATCGTCGATTACGCGGTCCGCCGCCTGCGCAGCAAGGTCGGGTACTCGTCGATCGGCTTTGGGCTGCTGCCCGCGGAGTTCACCATCACGGAGCTTCAGCAGGTGTACGAGGCCGTGCTCGGGCTCTCCATCAATCGCGGCAACTTCTGGCGCAGGGTCGTCGACCGCGGCGTCATCGAACCGACCGGCAAGGAGCGCAGCGTTCGCGGCAAGGGCGCTTACCTGTTCCGTTTCAGGCAGCAGGCTTTTGGCCTACGAGAAGAGCCCGATGGTTTCATCGACGCCTGACAACCGCACCCTGACTCGACCTGGCAATCTGGACGAGCTCGTGGCAGCCGCGCTGCGCGAGGACCTCGGCGGCGAGCTGGTCGATGGTGACGTGACGACGCGTTTTGTCGTCGACACGGAGCTGATGGGCGAGGCGCGCTTGATCGCGAAGTCCGCCGGAGTGCTGAGTGGCGTCGAGGTTGCAGCCCGCGTGTTCCAGACGGTCCAGCCGCCGTGCCGCTACGTCGCGCTGCTGCGAGACGGCGCCCATTTGGAACCTGGCGATGAGGTCGCAAGGGTGGAAGGTCCGCTCGCCTCAATCCTGACCGCCGAGCGAACCGCGCTCAACTTCCTCCAGCGGCTGTCCGGGATCGCAACGGTCACCCGTCGCTATGCGGACGCGCTCGCCGCCTACCCGAACGTGACCCTGCTCGACACGCGCAAGACCACGCCCGGGCTGCGCTCGTTGGAGCGAGCCGCGGTGCTTGCCGGCGGAGGACACAACCACCGCGACGGCCTGTGGGACGCGATCCTCATCAAGGACAACCATGTGGCCGCCGCCGGAGGCGTGACCGAGGCGATCGAGCGTGCTCGGCGCGCGCGAATGCCGATCGAGGTCGAGGTCGACACGCTGGAGCAGCTGGACGAGGCGCTTGCTGCGGGCGCGGAGATGATCCTGCTCGACAACATGCCGGCCGATCTCATGCGGCGCGCCGTTGAAATGACCGCCGGCCGCGCACGGTTGGAAGCGTCAGGCGGAATGACGCTGGAAGGCGCCCTGGCCGCGGCGAAAGCTGGAGTGGATCGCATATCTGTCGGAGCCCTGACGCATTCGGCGCCGGCGCTCGACTTGAGCCTGGAGGTCACCAAGACATGGCGGTAGAGGTATTGAATCTCGAGGCGGATGCGGCCGAGTACACGGCCCGCACGATGCCTCGCGACATAGAGGGCATGAGCCGGGAGATCCGCGAGCTTGGTCGCACCCGGAACGCCGTGATCCTCGCGCACAACTACCAGGTGCCCGAGGTCCAGGACGTCGCCGACTACGTCGGCGATTCGCTCGGCCTCTCACGCCAGGCGGCCGCCACCGACGCCGACATGATCGTTTTCTGCGGGGTCCACTTCATGGCTGAGACCGCTGCAATCCTCAGCCCGACCAAGCGCGTGCTGATCCCCGACCTCGAGGCCGGCTGCTCGCTCGCCGCAACCATCAACGCGACACAGCTCGCGGCCTGGAAAGCCGAGCACCCGGGCGCGGTCGTCGTGTCCTACGTCAACACGACGGCCGAGGTGAAGGCGCTCAGCGACTACTGCTGCACGTCCGGCAACGCCGAGCGCGTGATCCGCGCGATCCCCGAAGACAAAGAGATCCTGTTTCTCCCGGACATGTTTCTTGGAACCTACCTCGAGAAGGTGACGGGCCGCGCGATGCACGTCTGGCCGGGTGAGTGTCACGTCCACGCCGGCATCCGGCCCGCCGACATCGACGTCGCCCGCCGCGAGCACGGCGATGCCGACCTGCTCGTCCACCCGGAATGTGGCTGCGCCAGCCAGTGCATGTATTTCAAGGCGAACGGCGACATCGACGCCGACCGCACGCACATCCTCAGCACTGAGGGCATGGTCCAGCACGCGCAGAAACACCCGAACCGCAGCTTCGTCGTCGCGACCGAGCTCGGCATCATGCACCGCCTCTCGAAGGAGGCGCCGCAGGGCCGCTTCTACGCCGCCAGCGAGCGAGCAATCTGCCGCTATATGAAGAAGATCACGCTCGACAAGGTGCTGACCTCGCTTCGCGAGGACGTCTTCGAGGTCACGGTTCCGCAGGAAGTGGCCGACCAGGCGCGGCTGGCGATCCAGCGAATGATCGAAATATGAGAGGGAACCTGCCGGTTCCCTCTGCGCGCGAGCGCGATCAGGATGGGACTTACCGATTGCATCGCGGCGTCGGCAAAGCCGACCCGGCCTACGGCCGGGCAAGCGCCGCTGCTCTCCCTCCCGCTGTTGGGACTTGGACAAAGCAGTGAACACCGACGTCCTGGTCATCGGCGACGGTCTCGCCGGCTCCGCAGCCGCGATCGAGGCTGCGCGGATGGGCGCGTCGGTGGCCCTTGTTTCAGCCGCACATGGCTCGTCAGACCGCGCACAGGGCGGCATCGCGGCCGCGACCTTGCCCGAGGACTCGCCCCGCCTTCACGCTCTAGATACGCTCGCCGCGGGTGGCGAACTTTGCGATCCGAGCGCGGTCGCGATGCTCACCTCGGCCGGCCCGGCGACGGTGCGCTGGCTCGAGTCGCTCGGTGTCCACTTCGACGGCGGATCGGCCCGCGAGGCTGCACATTCGCTCCCGCGCGTGCTTCATCTCGGTGGAGACCAGAGCGGCAGCACGCTCATGGCATTCATGCGCACGGCGATTGAAGGCGAACCGGCCATCACCCGGTATCGCGCGCGCCTGCAGTCGCTCATCGCGGACAGCGCGGTTGGCGGCGCCGTCTTTTCGGGTGGCGTCAGCTTGCGCGCCGGCGCCACCGTGCTCGCCACCGGCGGCTACGCGGGCCTGTACGGACGCACCACCAACAGCAGGATCAGCAACGGGAGGGGGATTCTCGAGGCGTCGCGGGCCGGCGCGCGCGTCGCTGACCTGGAGTTCGTCCAGTTCCATCCGACGGTCTACGACGGAGCCCAATCCTTCCTGATCACCGAGGCTTTGAGGGGCGCGGGCGCGACCCTGGTCGACGACGAGGGCGAGCGGTTCGTCGATGAGCTGCTGCCGCGCGACCAGGTGGCCCGTGCTGTGGCCGCGCATCGCGGTCGCGCATTCATCTCCGCGATGCACCTGGACCCCGACCTGCTTCGCCACAACTTTCCGAACTTCATGCGCAACTGCCGGCTGGTCGGCATCGACCCCTTGCGACAGCCCGTGCCGATCGCCCCGGCCGCCCACTACACGATGGGCGGGGTCGTGACCGACCTGGACGGCCGGTCAACCGTCGACGGGCTTTACGCCGCCGGCGAGTGCGCGCGCACCGGTGTCCACGGCGCAAACCGGCTGGCCAGCAACTCGCTGCTCGAAGCAGCCGCGTTCGGCCGCCGAGCCGGCGCGGCCGCGGCGGGCGCACTCAAGGTTGGGAGCGGCGGCCACGGCGCGCCAAGGCCGTGGCGGCGTGGCAGCCTCACGGTCGCGCAAGTTGGTGAGCTTCTCGATTCCGCGGCCGGAGTCCTCAGGACCGGTGATGAGCTGAATGACGCGATCCGTCAACTCCGTTCCGGGGCTGTTTCGAAGGTGGCGGCCGGTGCCGCCGACATGGCGATGATGATCTGTGACGCCGCGCTGGCGCGGCCCACCAGCGTCGGAGCGCACCAACGGGTGGACGAACCCGCGGTGATCGCGAGCTAGCGCTTTAGCGCTCGGTAGGTTTCGACTTCCCCGGCGATCGCGATCACTGACGCGATGCCGAAAGTCAACGCGCCAAGGACCAGCAGGCCGGCGCCGAGCGGGATGAACCGGGCCGTGGCGGCCAGTCCGAGACACAGGATCCCGATCGCCAGGATGAGCACCGCGTAGGTCCTGAAACCTCGCCGGCTGGCGGCGAAGCCGGGAGCCAGCTCGCCGAGGGGTTGCGAGGTGACGCGGCGCATGACCAGGTCGGCGGCGCCGAAGAGGTTGACCAGCAGCGCCAGGCCCACCAGGCAGAGCACCACGCCGATCACCAGGACGACGCTCACGTTCCTAATTTTCGCGCCTAAGGGGTGCGACCGGAACTCCTCAACGGATCTGCGGTGCCGATGCGGCCCATCTGCGTCGTTGCGGCCTTGCGCTTCTCGCTTACGCATCCACGGGACGCGCGCGCTGCGATGCTCGGCCGCGCCTAGCATCTGGACCACCTCGGCGCCGCACCTCTCGCCGAGGATTCCGGTCGCACCCCTAGCATTGCAGCGTGCCTACGACCCAGGACCGAGTTCGGAACTTCTGCATCATCGCCCACATCGACCACGGCAAATCCACGCTGGCCGATCGCCTGCTGGAGTACACCGGGTCGATCAGCCAGCGCGACATGCAGGCCCAGGTGCTCGATTCGATGGACCTGGAAAGGGAGCGCGGCATCACGATCAAGCTGCAGGCGGTCCGGATGACCTACCCGGCCAAAGATGGCAAGACATACGAGCTCAACCTGATCGACACGCCCGGCCACGTCGACTTCGCTTATGAGGTTTCCAGGTCGCTTGCTGCGTGCGAAGGAGCGCTACTCGTCGTCGACGCGGCGCAGGGCATTGAGGCTCAGACGCTCGCCAACCTCTACCAGGCGGTCGAGGCCGGCCTGACGCTCATCCCGGTCGTCAACAAGATCGACCTGGACGCGGCACAGCCGGAGATGGTCGCCGAAGAGATCTCCGATGTCACCGGCATCCCGCGCGACCAGGTCGTCTTTGCTTCGGCCAAGCAGGGCATCGGCACCGAGGAGATTCTCGAAGCGGTCGTGGCAAGGGTGCCGCCGCCGCAGGGGGATCCCACCAAACCGCTCCGCGCTCTCATCTTCGACTCGCATTACGACACCTATCAAGGCGTCATCACCTACGTGCGCGTCGTCGACGGCGAGATCATCCCGGGAACGCGGATCCGGATGATGAACACCGACAAGGTGCACGAGGTGGACGAGGTTGGCTGGTTCGCGCCGAGCCCACGCCCAGCCGAGAAGCTGACTGCCGGCGAGGTGGGATACGTGACCGCCGCGATCAAGAATGTCGTGGACGCGCGCGTCGGCGACACGATCACGACGGCCGAGAACGGCGCGGCGACGCCGCTGCCGGGCTACCGCCAGGTGAAGCCGATGGTGTTTGCCGGGCTCTTTCCAACCGAATCGGACCAGTTCGGGGATCTCAAGGAAGCCCTCGAGAAACTGCAGCTCAACGACGGCGCGCTCTCTTACCAGCCCGAGAACTCGGCGGCCCTCGGTTTCGGTTTCCGGTGCGGGTTCCTCGGCCTGCTCCACCTGGAGATCGTCCAGGAGCGTCTCGAGCGCGAGTTCGAGCTCGAGCTCATCACCACGGCGCCCACGGTCGAGTACGAGGTGACGCTGAAACGTGGCGGGGTAATCACCATCGACAACCCGGCCATGCTGCCGGACCCAACCATGATCGAGACGATCGCAGAGCCTTACGTGAAGCTGTCCATCATCGTGCCCTCTACGTACGTCGGCCCGATGATGGAACTTGCCCAGGAGCGGCGCGGTACGTTCAAGCACCTGGAGCACAGGCCCGGTGACCGGGTCGTGCTCGAGTACGAGATTCCGCTGGGCGAGATCATTCACGACTTCTACGACCAGCTCAAGTCGCGCTCCAAGGGCTATGCGTCGATGGACTACGAGATGATCGGTTTTCGCGAGGGCGACCTGGTCAAGCTGGACGTCCTCGTCGCTGGCGAACCGGTGGACGCGCTGTCGCTCATCGCGCACCGCAGCAAGGCACAGATACAAGGCCGCAAACTTGTAGAGAAGCTCAAGACGATCATTCCGCGGCAGATGTTCATCGTGCCGCTGCAGGCGGCGATCGGCGGTAAGGTGATCGCCCGCGAGACCATTCCGGCGATGAGGAAGGACGTCCTTGCAAAATGCTATGGCGGTGACATCACACGCAAACGCAAGCTGCTGGAAAAGCAGAAAGAAGGCAAGAAGCGGATGAAGCGCGTTGGTTCGATCGAGATTCCGCAAGAGGCTTTCATGGCTGTGCTGAAGCTTGACTAGGTCCTCGCGCCTCGTTTCTGCGGTCGCTCTTGTGACCTTGATCGCGAGCGCATGCACGGTGCGCCCCTCATCGACCGCGAGCAACGTCCATCCGGCCGACATCTACGGTGCGAACCCGACGCTCTCCGACGTCCGGTTGCTGCTCGGTGACGACAACTGGTGGCCCGGGCCTCCATCCTTCGGGGTGCGGCCGCTCGACTCGGCCACCATGCCCTTCAACGAGAAGTTCCATGTCATCACGCGGTTTGTGCATCTCGGCACCGCGGAGACCCTCGAAATCGAGTACACCCTGTGGGACTCGACCTCGTCGGCTACGACGCAGATGACCAACATCCAGTCCTCGCTCGGCACGTCCGTCACCGGCGCCAAGGTGGGGGATCAGGCCCTTTATTACGGGTCGCAGAACTCCAGCGCGGCCCCCTTCGGCACCGCGATCTTCGTTCGCCAGGGCCAGATCGTCACCAGCATCTCGCTGAACCTGAAAGATGCGTTCCCCAGTGTTGCGCTGCTGGGACGGATCGCGACCAAGGTCAGCGCGCGCCTCAACGACGTGCTCGCGGGCAAGCTGCACGTGAGTCCACTGCCGGCCACCGACACGTTGTTGCTGCCGCCAAAGGGACCTGACCTCACGCTGCTCGGATCGCTGGTTCTTCCCATCGAAGCGGTCGTCGTCATGATGGGCTTCGAGTCGCCGGAGGCGCTGGCCCGGATCCTCCACGGCAACGGGGCTGACACCATCGTCTTCGGCGACTATGTTCTGAACAACGACACGCACATGGAGGTGCGCGCCGGGGTGTTCACCTTCACCACGACGCAGGACGCCGCCAAATGGATCGACGAGCTTAGGGGCTCGACCCAATTCGACCCGAACGGCATCGCAACCTTTTACAACGACGGTAGCGGGCAGTACTTCAGCCTGTTCAGCTCAGGCGTCAAAGCGGCCATCCTCGTGTGCCGGGCGACCTCGGCCGTCGAAGCTGCATCTCGGGCATGCGAGAGCCCGTTTTCGCGCATTGGCCCAGCCTGGATGCTGACGCTGAGCGGCGCCTAGCGCAACCCAGGTTCAGCGCGCTTCGGCGATTCCTGGCCGGATGCGCGTCGCCTGGAACCACTCCCACTGGTTTGTCAGGCCTTCGCGCAGCGAGACCCGAGGCTCCCAGCCAAACCGCTCACGGGCGAGGTTGATCGAGGCGCCCGTATGACGTGGATCGCCCGGCGCGGAGGGGAGGGTCGTCCTGCGCGCCTTCATCCGGCTGATGTCCTCGAGGGTCGCGAGCACCCGATTGATGGTGACGCGGCTTCCGCCTCCGAGGTTGAAGACCTGGCCCTGGACGTCGGCCGTGGCCGCCTTGATCGTTCCCTCGACGGCATCCGAGACGTAGGTGAACTCGCGCGTTTGCTCGCCGTCGCCGAAGATCTCGATGGGGTCGTCGTCGACGAGCGCCTGCATGAAACGCGAGAAGGCCATGTCAGGGCGCTGCCGCGGACCGTAGACCGTGAAGTAACGAACGGAGACCACTGGCAGGCCGAAGTTCTTGTTGTAAAGAAGAGCAAGGTGCTCTGCGGCAAGCTTGGTCACGCCATACGGCGAGACAGGTCGCGGAAGGGCGGTCTCCTTGGTCGGAAACATCTCCGCGTCGCCATAGACGGAGGAGCTGCCGGCGAAGACGAGGCGCTGGATTGGCTTCCCCTTCAAGGCCTCCAGCAGCCGCTGGGTCGCGAGGATGTTGTCCCGCACGTAGCGGTCGAACTGTTCGCCCCAGCTCGGGCGGACGCCTGGCTGCCCGGCGAGGTGAAAGACCACGTCCGCCTCCCGGAGCACCGGTTGTAGGTCAGCGTCGACCAGGTCCAGCTCGTCGAACCTGAAATCGGGATGAGCCAGCGCGGCTTCGAGGTTCTCGTCCTTTCGGGCGCGCTCGTAATAGTCCGAGAAGCAGTCGACTCCGACCACGTGGTGGCCGAGCGCAAGCAGCCGTTCGCAAAGGTGCGAGCCGATGAAGCCCGCGGCGCCGGTGACCACAACTCGTCGCGACTGCGTTGCCACTGCCGACAAGAGTGCGATGCCGAGGTCCTCAGTTGCAACTCGGGAGGCCTCCTATCCTGTTGAAACGATGAATCGATTCGAGGCGTGGCTCGCGGATGCGAACACTGGTCTAGCGGTCAGGGAGTTCCCGCAAGGAACCCGCACGGCCACCGACGCCGCGCGAGCGGTCGGCTGCGAGGTCGGGCAGATCGTGAAGTCGCTGGTGTTCGTCGCCGCGGGCAAGCCGGTCGTGGCTCTGGTCAGCGGAGCGAATCGCGTCGACGAAAAGCGGCTCGGCGCGGTAGCAGGCGAGCCCGTCGCTAAGGCGGACGCGGAAACCGCGCGCAGCGCCACCGGCTACTCGATCGGCGGCGTGCCGCCATTCGGCCACGCGACTGAGGTCCCTGTGTTCATGGACCGCGACCTGCTCGGATACGACATGGTTTGGGCCGCCGCCGGACGCCCGGACTCCGTGTTCGAGATTGCGCCTGGCCGGTTGCGCGATCTGAGCGGCGCGACCATCGTGGAGCTGAAGAGCGCATGACTCAACGGCCCTTCCGAAACCTGTATCTGCACATCCCGTTCTGCAAGCACAAGTGCGGCTACTGCGACTTCAACGCGTACGCGGGCATGGACCGCCTCATGCCTGACTACGTCGACGCGCTCGAGCGCGAGCTCGCCGCGGCGCGCGAACGACTTCCGTTCGAGACGTTGGAGACCGTCTATCTCGGAGGCGGCACGCCGAGCTTGCTGCCTGCAGAGCTCGCGACGCGCCTGCTCGGGTTCATCCGATCAAGGTTCGACGTCGCGCCCGACGCCGAGGTCACTCTCGAGGCAAATCCCGCAAGCACCGACGAGAAAAAGCTGACCGCGTGGCTCGAGGGCGGGGTGAACCGTCTCAGCCTCGGGGTGCAGGGTTTTGACGGGCGCGCGCTCGCTGTGCTCGAGAGAAGGACGGATGCCGCGCAGGCGACCCAGGCGTTCCAGCTGGCGCGCTCGATGGGGATGAACAACATCAGCATCGACCTGATCTACGCGGTGCCGTTTCAGAGCCTCGAGTCATGGCTGGAGACCTTGCGTCGCGGGATGGCGCTGGGGCCAGACCATGTGTCGACCTACTGCCTCACCTTCGAAGAGGGCACGCTGCTGTGGCGGCGCCGCGCCGAGGGTAAGGTGCCCGAGGTCGACACCGACCTGCAATGGGATCACCTCGACGCGGCATGCGTTGAGCTCGAGGCCGCCGGCTACCGCCGGTACGAGGTCTCGAACTGGGCTCGCCCCGGCTTCGAGTCACGACACAACCTTGCCTATTGGCGGTGCAAGCCGGTTTACGGCGCGGGCGCCGGGGCCCACTCGTATGGCACGGATGGAGCGACGGCGCGCCGGTGGTGGAACCGGGCGCGGCCGCGTGACTACATCGGGGCGCCGAACCCGGAGGCGGACGGCGAGGACCTGGCACCGCGAAAGAGGCTGGCCGAAACGTTGATGCTCGGGCTGCGGACCGCGGAGGGTATGTCGCCTCCGGCCGGGTTCGATTCCGAGCTCGGCGAGCTGATGGCCGGTGGTTTGATCGAGCGCGTCGACGGCCGGATCGTGCCCACGCGGCGGGGGATGGACCTGCACAACCAGATCGCTCTCGCGGTACTGTAGCTAGCACTCTGCAATCTGCGCCCTGCGCGCGCCCCGGCGATCTGCGCCCGGCGCGCGCCCGGCGATCTGCGCCCGGCGATCTGCGCCCTGCGCGCGCCCGGCGCAGGCAGAGTGCTGAAAACATGGAAAACAGGAAGCAGGAAATCCTTCGAGCGGTGGTGCAGGAGTTCACGACGAGCGCGGTGCCCGTCGGTTCCCAGGCGCTCCAGAGCCGCTACTTCGTCAACCTCTCCTCGGCCACGATCCGAAGCGAGCTGGCAGAGCTGGTCGACCAGGGCTACCTGGCGCAGCCGCACACCTCGGCCGGCCGCGTGCCGACGGACTCGGGCTATCGCTACTTCGTCGACTTCCTGATGGACCTGGAGACGATTCCCGACCAGGTGGGCACCTTCATCGAGAACGAGCTGCGGCAAGCCCCGGCGGACGTGCAGGGGATGGTGGAAAAGGTCGCAATGACGGTCGCTGCCGTGACGCAGAACGCGTCGGTGGCGAGCGCGCCGCAGGGCTCGCAAGCTCGGATCAAGCACCTCGACCTGGTCTCGCTCGAGCCGACCGAGGTTCTCCTGATCCTTCTGCTGGAGGGCAACCTCCTGCGCCAGCAGGTGCTGACCGTCGCGAAGGCGGCCACGCAGGCGGAGCTGACCAAGTTCGCTTCCAGACTCAACACCACGCTGGGCGGGAAAGGCAGCGAAGACGTCCGGCGGCATTACGAGAACGCCCCGCTCGGCCTCGAGAAGGAGCTGCTGGGGCGCGTCGTCACCGTGCTCGACATCTATGAGAAGGGCTCCGAGAGCCTCGTCGTCCACGACGGGGTGCGCAACCTGCTCCGCCAGCCGGAGTTCGCGGAATCCTCGCGGCTGCACCAGGTGCTGGAGGTCCTGGAGGAGACCCGCTACCTGACCGTCCTGCTCCGGCAGCTGATCGGGCAGTCGGACCTCCAGATCGTGATCGGGTCGGAAAACGCGTCCAGCCAGCTTCAGGGATGCGCGGTCGTGCTCACCACGTACGGCCCCTCGAACCGGCTCAAAGGAGTGCTCGGCGTGATCGGGCCCACGCGCATGGCATACAGCCAGACGGTGGCCCGCCTGCAGGCCGTGGCGCGGAGCGCGAGCGACCGCATGGCTGACCTCGGAGTTTGATTACACCTCTGCCCGCGGTATCTAAGGAACGATGACCACGCGTAAGCATCCGCACGACCCGAGCGAGCCAGAGCGAGGCAGGGAGACGGTCGAGGCCCTCGAGTCTCGCGCCATCGCCTCCATGGAAAGCAAAATGGCCGAGCTGGAGTCGTCCCTGGCCGAGGCGAAGGACCGCTACTTGCGCACGGCCGCCGACTTCGACAACTTCAAGAAGCGGTCGCGCCAGCAGCAGCTCGAGACGATCCAGCACGCATCGGCCGACCTGATCGCCCGCCTCCTGCCGGCGCTCGACGACCTGCACAAAGCGCTCGACCACAAGCCGGCAGGCGTCGATGAGTCGTGGGCTAAGGGCCTGGAGCTGAGCGTGCGCAAGCTCGAGGAGGCGCTCAGCGCGCACGGCCTGGAACCCATCCACGCCGTCGGCGTGCCTTTCGACCCCAAGCTGCATGAGGCGATCGGGTACGAGGAGTCGGCCGAGCACCCGGAGGACACCGTTACCTCTGAGCTCCGCCGCGGCTACCGCATCCGCGACCGCGTGGTCAGGCCGGCTCTCGTCAAGGTGGCGCGTCCACCCGAGCCGCCAGCATCAGACGGCGAATAAACTCCTAAGAGGTGCGACAGGGGATGCCAACCGGATCTTCGGCGCCCATGCGGTCCGTCCGCGTCGTTGCGGCCTGCGCTTCTCGCTTACGCATCGACGGATGCGCGCGCTCCG
>DAITQH010000072.1:0-11909 GCA_036833175.1 Candidatus Dormiibacterota bacterium | reverse complement strand
GCCGGCGCCTACACGCCCTACGGCATCATCCTGCCGATCATCACCGCGGCCCAGGTTCCCGGCCCCTACCGCGTGCCGAACTACCGCGTGCGTTTCCGCGACGTCTACACGAACGCCACGCCCACTTCGCCCTACCGCGGCGCCGGCCGCCCGCATGCCTGCTTCGTGATGGAACGCACGCTGGACGCGATGGCCGCGGAACTTGGGCTCGAGCGCGCAGAGGTCCGGCGGCGCAACCTCATCCAACCCAACGAGTTTCCTTACGAGGTGGGGGTCGGTTGGCAGGACGGCAACCGGGTCGTCTACGACAGCGGCAACTATCCCGCGCTGCTGGAGAAGGCGGTCGCGAACCTCGGGCCGAGACCGGCGGGCGACCACATCGGGATGGGCCTGGGCATGTACGTCGAGGGCACCGGAGTGGGGCCGTATGAGGGCGCGCACGTGCAGGTCCTCGTCTCGGGCAAGGTCGTCGCCGCGACCGGCATCCCAAGCCAGGGGCAGGCGCACGCCACCGTCTGGGCGCAGGTCGTGGCCGACCAGCTTGGCGTCGACATCGCCGACGTCCAGGTCACCGGTGGCGACACCCGCCGCTTTCCCTGGGGCGTCGGCACTTTTGCCTCGCGAGGCGCCGTCACCGCTGGCAACGCGATGTCGATCGCCGCGGGCATGGTGGCCGCAAAGGCCAGGCGCATCGCCGGCGACCACCTCGAGGTCGATGCCGACGACCTGGAGCTGGTGGGCGGCAGGGTGCGGGTCAAGGGGTCGCCCGACCGCGGGATCCCACTTGCGGCCGTCGCGGTGCTGGCGAATCCCGTCCGCTACGCGTTTGGCGGGGGCACCGAAGCAGCGACCCAGTTCACGGCCCGGCCGCGTCCTGGTCCGCCGCTGCATGAGGGCGAGCAGCCGGGACTTGAGGCCACCGGCTACTACAGCCCGCCCGGCTCGACGTGGGCCGCAGGCTGCCACGCCGCTTACGTGCGGGTCGATCCGAAGACCTTTCGTCTGGAGATCCTCAAATACGTCGTGATTCACGACTGCGGCCGGGTGATCAACCCGCTGGTGGTGGAAGGGCAGATCGAGGGCGGGGTCGCGCAAGGCATCGGCGGCGCGTTCTACGAGCGGCTCGCCTATGACTCCGAGGGCCAGCTCCGGAACGCCTCGTTCATGGAGTTTCTGATGCCCTATTCGACCGAGATCCCGGAGATCGAGATCGACCACATCGAGACGCCGTCACCGCTCAACCCATTGGGAGTGAAGGGTGCGGGGGAGGCGGGCGTGATCCCGGTGGGCGCGGTCCTTGCCGCGGCCATCGAAGAGGCGCTGGGAGTACCAATCACCGAGATGCCGCTGTCTCCGCTGAAGCTCTTCGAGTTGGTTAAGACTCGGTCCTGACCACCGCCGCGATGATGTTGCCCCCCGGCGGTCCCTGGTGGGAGTTGCGCTCGCCCCCGCTCACGTAGTTCGTGGTGCGCCCTGTGACCGACGCCACGAGCATCCCGCCCAGCGCCTTCCCGATCTGATAGGCGTCGACGTCATCGAGCAGAGTGATCCTCTGTCCTCGGACCTGGTCGCTGCCGGGAATGACCGATTTGGCGAAGACGTGGACCAGGCGCGAGAGGTCTGTTTCGTCCGGCAACCCTCCGGCGAAGCGGAGCCCGGCTGAGCGGAGCGCGTTCCTGACGCCTTCGGCGTCGATGAAGTCCTTGGTAACCGCATGGCCGATGCGCAGCGGGCTGCGCGAATGGCTCGAGTTTCCGAAGACCAGGACCTCGCCGTGCCTCTTCTCACCGCCTGAAGAGGTCATGGCGACCTCCGAGTAGAGGCTCCAGTCCCGGCGCACCACGCCATCCGACAACTTCGACTCGGGGACCTCGCCAAGCGCCATCGCAACCCCAAGCGCCGCGGCGTCGTTGGCGTACACGCCCGCGCCCTCGGCGCCGAACGTGAGGTCGTGCGAAACGACGGTCTTCCCGCGCGACTCCGCATCCTTCACGCTCGCGGTGGTCAGGCCCGGCACCTTGACCATGACGAGGTGCACGTCCTTGGGGTCGGTCAATCCCGCATCGGCCATCGCCCGGTGGGTTGCCTCGGCCACCTTCCGGATCTGGCCCATCCGGCCGACCTCCTCGGGCGGCATCGGGTCAGAACCAGCTCTGCCGACGACCAGGCGCTTATCTCCACCAGCGCCGGCGGCGCCTTCCGGAACTTCTACCCACTCCCGGGTGACGACTGCGATGTGCGGCGTGATCACGCCTGGGCATCCACCGGAGAGGACGAAGATGACCTGCTTGGCGACCTCGGCCACTGGGATGCCGACGAACTTTGCCGTCCACTCGCGCAAAGCGACGTCGGCCCACACGCGGCCCCAGTCGTCGTGCTGCCCCGTCCCTTCGGTCTTCCCGGCCAGCGCGACCAGGGTGTCGGGCTTGATCTTTCCCGAGTCGGCAAGCTGCTGCAGCCCGGACGTATCCGAGGGTGTGGCCATGGGACAGACGAACATATCGACCTTCTGAACTTTCATCGAGTACACATCGTCAGTCGAAGCCGGGTGGACGTTGAAAACCGAAGCCGGCCGACGACTCGAGCTGTTCCGCGAGGGTCAGGAGCTTCCACTCCTGCCCGGACCGCCCGACGAGCTGAACGCCAACCGGCAGGCCCTCGTGTTGGCCGGCCGGGACCGACACCGCCGGTGTGTGCGCGAAGCTGACCGGAAGCACGAACTGGATGTATCGGCCGTAGGGCTCGCTCAGAAATGGCGGCACCGCCTCGATTGCCATCGGGACCAGGCCCAGGGTCGGGGTGAGCAGGAAGTCGAACTCGGTCAGCAGCGGTTTCACGACGACGCGGTATGCGGCCGCCGTCGCGCTTTCGAAAGCCTGGAAGTAGTCGAGCGCCGTCAGCGCGCGTCCCTGCTCGACCAGCTTGCGGATGCCTGGGGCGAAGAGCTCTAGGTCGGCCGGAAAGGACGCCATGCTGGCGCGGCGCACGACTCCGTACCCCGCGGCCACCGCCTCCGATTCCCACGGGATGGGCCGAACCTGGTGGCCGGCTGACTCAAGCACGGCCCCGGCGCGCCGGCACGCGTCGGCGCACGCCGCGTCCATGCCCAGGGCGGTCGTATCGGCCACGCCAATTCGTAAGCCGCGCGGGTTCGGCGCCGACCTGGGTGCCGGCGACCCTGTAATGACCGAGAACAGGAGACGCACGTCACCGACGGTCCGCGCGAGCGGGGCGACCACCGACAAACCGGCCGGATCGATGATCTCGCTGGCGACACGGTCGGGCGAAGGGCGAAGCCCGACCACTCCGCAGCAGGACGCGGGGATGCGAATCGAGCCGCCCATGTCGGTACCAATGCCGACGGTAGCCATTCCCGCGGCCACCGCCGCGGCGCTGCCTCCGGTCGAGCCGCCCGGGGTGATGCCCGCCCGCCACGGGTTGTTGGTGGCGGGAAAGATGGAGTTGGTCGTCCCCACGGCCGCCGCGAGCTCGGGAAGGTTGGTCTTGCCGAGGATGGCCGCGCCCGCTGTTCGCGCTCGCGCCACAGCGATTGTGTCCTCGTCCGCGATGCGGTCGCGCCAGACCGCGCTGCCGTCGGTCCAGGGCATGCCTTTCACCGGGAGGTTGTCCTTCACGGCCAGCGTGACCCCTTCCAGCCGACCGCTGGAAGGCCTGGCTTTGCGGTCCACGTACACGTAGGCGTGCACTTCCGAATCGAAGCGGTCGATCGCTTCGAGATGCGCCCGCACGACAGCCTGCGGATCGCTGCTCATGGCGGGGAGATGGGGCGCCGCCGCGTCCGGCAGCGGCGCCCAGCGAAGTTGTGACTCAGGCCCGAGACCCTGCAGGCGTCGTCGAAGCTGCGGTCTGGGCGCGCAAGTTCATGTTGAACGCGAGGTATAGCACCGCGGTGATCACGAACCCGACGATGAACGTCAGGTCGCCGTACTGCGGGTAGTTGAAGGCCACGTAGCCGACATACAGGGAGTTGCTCGCGAAGAGCCACACGGACACGACCAGGCCCACCGCCATGGCGACAAAGCCCTGCCATCGCATGTGCTTGGGGTTGTAGAAGATGCTCTCGTCTCCGTAGCGGCCGCGCCGCAGCCAGTAGTCGACGAAGACGACCGCAAGCCATGGTGCGATCCAGTAGCTGATGAGGAGCAGGAATCCCTCGTACTTGCCACCAGGGGCGACCTGCGCCTGGAAGACGATACCGCCCACGTACCCGATCACGCCGGCGACGATCGCGAGCATCGCCCGGCGCTGCTTCAGGGTCATGCCCATCTCGCGAATGCCGAGCGCGACGAGGGACATGGTGCCGCTGTAGATGTTGATCGCGTTTGCGGCCACGGCGCCGATCGCGATGCAGAGCAGAGTCGGGTAGTAGACGAGGCCAGGCATGGCCTGCTGCAGCTGCGCCGTCGGGATGTCGTTCGGGCCCCACTTGGTTCCCGCGACAGTCGCCAGCACCGCGCCCGCCATCTCCAGCACGATGCAGGAGAGGAAGACGCCGAAGCCGGCCCAGATGCCGACCATCCTGCGGTTGGTCGTCGGGGACATGTAGCGGGTGTAGTCCGCGGCGTACGGATTCCAGCCCGCCGCATATCCGAAGGCTGCGGTGAACGCGAGGATCCAGCCGCCCGATTCGCCACCGAAGCCCAGGGGCGCCTTCGAGTTGAAGCCGACCCCGTAGTTGCCGTGGCTGAAGATGAACAGGCAGGCGACGATGAAGACGACGCCCAGCAGGGGCAGCGCCACCCGCTCGAAAACGTGGATCAGGTTGTGCCCGAGGGTGGCCACTATCACCTGCGCCACCACGATCACGAGGAACGTCAGCCAGAAGGGCAGGTTTGCCGACGGGAACAGCGCCTGCAGGGCGAAAGCGCCGCTGACGCTGTTGACGATGAACCAGCCGAAGGCGCCCGTGAAGGCGTTGAGGCCGGCAGGCAGGATGTTGCCCAGGAATCCGAACGCCGCCCGGCTCTCGACCATCATCGGGACGCCGAACTTGGGGCCCCAGGACGAAAGGACGGCGTGGGTCAGCGAGCCCAGCAGGCTGCCGATGATGATGGCGGTCGCCGCTTCCCACATGTTGAGGCCGAACAGGGTGATCGCGATGACGCCGACGAAGACCGTGGCAAACTCCAGGTTCGGCGAGAGCCACGTCCAGAACAGGTCGATCGGTTTGCCGTGGCGCTCCTTGAGCGCGATGTACTCCACCCCGCCCGGCTCGACGGTGGCGACTCTTTCCCCATAGTCGCCCTCACGAATCGGGACGTCTTTCCCAACTTCCTCGACTGTTTGCATGAGCTTCCCCCTCCAGAAACCGGCCGCCTCCGTTCCGCAGAGTTTAGGTCTCTGCTAGCCTCCCGTGAATGTTGGACTTGCTCCTGAAGGGCGCGCGCCTCCCAGGGCAGTCGGAAGATCGCCAGATCGGAGTTCGGGACGGCCGAATCGTGGCGCCCGAGCCCGAGGCGCGGACGGTCGTGGACCTCGGTGGCGCCCTCGTCACGCCCGCGCTGGTCGAGCCCCACATCCACCTCGACGCGGTGCTCACAGTGGGCGAGCCGCGCCACAACGAGAGCGGATCCCTGTTCGAGGGCATCGCCATCTGGGCGGAGCGGGTCAAGCAACTGACCGTGGAGGACGTCAAGCGTCGCGTCCGGACCGTGCTGCGCTGGCAGCTCGCCAACGGCGTCCAGTTCGTGCGCAGCCACGTCGACGTGTGCGACCCCGAGCTGCGCGCGGTCCGCGCCTTGCTCGAGCTGCGCGAGGAGATCGGCGACCAGATGGTGCTCCAGCTGGTCGCGTTTCCGCAGCAGGGCATCATGTCGTTCGACGGGGGAGAGGAGCTGATGCGCCGCGCCATCGATATGGGCGTGGACGTGGTCGGCGCGATCCCGCATTTCGAGCTCACGCGCGAGTACGGCGAGCGCTCGGTCAAGTTCGCGATGGCGCTGGCCGCGGAGAAGGGCCTGCGCGTTGACATCCACTGCGACGAGACCGATGACGACCACTCGCGCTTTGTCGAGGTCATGGCCGCGGAGACGATCCGCCTCGGCATGGGCGGTCGCGTCACGGCCAGCCACACGACCGCGATGCATTCCTACAACAACGCCTACGCCTACCGGCTGATCAACAACCTGAAGCGAGCCCAGATGCACATGGTCACCAACCCGCTCGACAACTCGACGCTGCAGGGCCGCTTCGACACCTATCCGATACGGCGCGGTCACACCAGGGTCAAAGAGCTGCTGACCGCTGGCGTCAATGTGTGCGTCGGCCACGACTCGGTGATGGACCCGTGGTACCCGCTGGGCTACGGCGACCCGCTCCAGGCCGCGTTCGTGCTCGCCCACTATGGGCAGATGTCCGGGCACAACGAGCTGCGCACGCTGATCGACATGATCACCGTCAACCCGGCCAGCGCCCTCGGCCTCGAGGGCTACGGCCTGGAAGTTGGATGCAAGGCCGACCTTTGCGTGTTCGCCGCCCCGAGCGAGATGGACGCCATCCGCCTGGTTGCGCCGCGCAAGCTCGTCCTGCGCGGCGGCAAGGTGGTGGCCCGCACGGAGCCCGCCCAGACGACGGTGGTCTGGGACGGCCGCGAAGAAGCGGTGGACTTCCTCAAACCCGAACTATCCTGACTGGCATGAAGCCACGGGCATGAAGCCGCGTTGGATGGCGGTTGCGCGCGGGGACGAGCCCGCCGACCTCGTCCTGGCGGGCGGCCGGGTGCTGTCGGTCTTCACCAAGGAGTGGCTCGAGGTCGACGTGGCGATCGCCGACGGCCACGTGGTCGGGCTGGGCCGCTACGACGGCCGCGAGCGGACGGACGTCGGCGGCGCGTATCTCGTGCCGGGGTTCATCGACGCCCATATGCACATCGAGTCGTCGAAGCTGACCGTGGATGAGTTCGCGCGTGCGGTTCTCCCACACGGCACCACCGCCGTCGTCGCGGATCCTCACGAGATCGCCAACGTGCTCGGCACCGATGGCATCCACTGGCTGCTCGACTCCTGCGCCGGCCTCCCGCTCGACGTCTACGTCATGGCGTCGTCGTCGGTGCCCGCGTCGGCGTTCGAGTCGCCGCTGCGCCCGTTCACGCCTGGCGACATCGAGAGCCTGCTCAGGCGGCACCGGACTATCGGCGTGGCCGAGATGATGAACTTCCCAGGAGTGATCGCCGGCGACCCGGCCGAGTTGGCAAAGCTGCAGACGGGTCTCACCGACCACGTGGACGGCCATGCTCCCGGGGTGCGCGGGCCCGCCCTCAACGCCTACATCGCGGCCGGCATCCGCTCCGACCACGAGGCCACCACCTACGACGAGGCGCTCGAGAAGCGGCGCCTCGGCATGTGGGTCATGATCCGCGAAGCGTCCATCGCACGCAACCTGCGCGACCTGCTCCCGCTGGTCAAGCGCTACGGAAGCGAGCGATGCATGTTCTGCACGGACGACCGCGAGCCGAGCTTCATCGTCGAAGAGGGCCACATCAACCAGATGGTGAGGGTCGCGGTGGCGGAGGGCATTGCGCCCGAGGACGCGCTGGTCATGGCCACGCTCAACCCGGCTACATACCACCGCCTCTGGCACCTGGGCGCCATCGCGCCCGGGTATCAGGCGGACATCCTCGTGCTCGACGACTTGACCTCGTTCAACCCGCGGCAAGTGCTGAAGCGCGGCGCCGCGCCACGCTTCGTCAAGCTCGACGTGCCCGAGTGGGTGCGCCAGACGGTACATCTCGCGAGCGTAGATGCCTCGTCGTTTCATGTGCCGGCCGGCCCCAGGCGCATCCGAGTCATCCGCGTCATCCCTTCCCAGCTCCTGACCGGGACAGAGCTCGTGGAGCCGACCACGCGCGACGGCTGCGTGGTGGCGGACCCTGAGCGGGACCTGGTCAAGATCGCGGTCCTCGAGCGGCACCACGCAAGCGGCCGCGTGGGTCTTGGCTTTGCCACAAGCGTCGGGCTCAAACGAGGCGCGTTCGCCTCAACCGTCGCCCACGACGCGCACAACGTCGTCATGCTCGGCGTCGACGACGAGGACATGGCCGCCTGCGCCACGCGCCTGGCTGAGATCGGGGGCGGCATCGTGATCGCCGAGGGAGGGCGGGTCGTGGAGGAGCTGCCGCTGCCGGTGGCCGGGTTGATGAGCGATCAGCCGCTGGCGTTCGTGTACGAAAGGTTGCGGTCGATGGAGCAGCGCCTCTCCGGAATGGGCGTGGTGATGGCCGCGCCCTTCATGATCCTGAGCTTCCTGGCCCTGTCGGTGATCCCGGAGCTCAAGATCACCGATCGCGGCCTGGTCGACGTGGGTCGGTTCGAGCTGGTGCCGCTGGGTGTCGAATGACTTCAATTTGGTCCCCGCTGAAGAAGCTGAGCGCCGTCTCCTTGCCTGCTTTGCTTCGACGAGATGGGCGCGGGAGCTGGTGGACGGGCGACCGTACGCAGACGTGGCGGCGCTGCTCGACGCGGCGGAGCGGGCGTGGGCGGACCTCGCTCCGTCCGATTGGGATGAGGCGCTGCGCGGCCACCCTCGCATCGGCGAGCGAGGCGGCAGCTCGCCAGCCGTTTCAGAGCAGGAGCAGCGAGGGGTGCGGGTTGCCGGCGCCGCCGCGCTTGCCGAGCTGGCTGACGAGAATCGCCGCTATGAGGCCCGCTTCGGCCACGTCTTTCTCATCGCGGCCGCAGGCAAGGATGCTGAAGAGATCCTCGCCGCGCTGCGCGCGCGAATCGGCAACGACCCGGTGACCGAGGCGCAGGTCGCGGCTGCCGAGCACTGCAAGATCGCGCGCATGCGCCTGGAACGGATGATGGACGAGTGATCATCTCGACCCACGTCCTCGATACAGCACGCGGGCGTCCCGCCGCGGCGCTTGCGGTAACGCTGCGACGGCGGGGGGCAGACGGCGACTGGTCGGTCGTCGCACGGGCAGTCACCGACGCGGACGGCCGGGTCAAGGACCTGTCGGGCGGCTCACTGCCGACCGGCGATTACCGCCTCGAGTTCGCCACCGGGGAGTACTTCAAAGGGTCGGGAACGACCATGTTCTATCCGGAGGTTTTCGTCACGGTCGCGGCCGATGGGCAGGACACGCACTTGCACGTGCCACTGCTGCTGAGCCCGTTCGGATACTCGACCTACAAAGGCACATGACGATCCGCCTCGGCGACAACCAGTACGGGAAGTCGGAGACGCATGTCGTGCGCGTGACCCGCGGGGCCACGCACGAGCTCAAGGACATGACCGTCAGCATCGCCCTCGCCGGCGATTTCGAAGCCGCCCACCTCACCGGCGACAACACCCACGTCGTCCCGACCGATACGCAGAAGAACACGGTCTTCGCCTTCGCCAAAGATCCGGTCGGCGAGATCGAGGATTTTGCGTTGCGTCTCGGCCGGCATTTCGTAAGTGACCACCGGGCAGTGCGGTGGGCGCGGGTCTCGATCGCCGAGCAGCCATGGGCGCGGATCAGCGTGGGAGGTCAGCCGCACCCCCATGCGTTTGAGCGCGCCGGCTCGGAGCAGCGCCTGACGGCCGTGACCTGCACGGAGGAGTCCGAATGGGTGGTCTCCGGTATCAGCGGGCTCACGCTGCTCAAGTCGACTGGATCTGAGTTCTGGGGCTACCGGCAAGACCACTACACGACGTTGCCCGAGACTCGCGACCGCGTGCTCGCGAGTGCCGTCCACGCCCGCTGGCGAAACGCCGATGCCGCGAAGGTCGATTGGGTGGAGAGTCACCGCGAAGCGAGGCGCTTGCTGGTCGAGACGTTCGCGACCAAGCACAGCCTCTCGCTGCAGCAGACGCTCTATGCGATGGGGGAGGCCGTGCTCGAGGCGCGGCCGGAAATCGCCGAGATCCGCCTGTCGATGCCCAACAAGCATCATTTCCTCGTCGACCTGCAACCTTTCGGCCTCAACAACGAAAACGAGGTCTTCTTTGCGTCCGACCGCCCTTATGGATTGATCGAAGGCACGGTCACCCGCGACGATGCGGCGCCGGCCGTCCAAGCCTGGTGATCGGACGTGGAATTTCTCCAGCCGGCGACCTGGGCTGAGGCGCTCGCGATGAAGGCGGCGCACCTGGACGCGCTGCCGATCGCCGGCGGGACCGACGTGATGGTCGAGATCAACTTCGACCGGCACCGCCCCCCTGCCTTTCTCGATCTGACGCGGATCGCCGAGCTGTCGGAATGGGGGCAGGAGGACGGGCTCTTGCGGGTGGGCGCCGGAGTCACTTACACGCAGCTCATCGCGGAGCTTGGCGACCAGCTCCCCGGCCTGGCCAAAGCTTCGCGCACGGTCGGGTCGCCGCAGATCCGCAACCGCGGCACGGTCGGCGGGAACCTGGGCTCGGCGTCTCCTGCCGGCGACGCGCATCCGCCGCTGCTCGCGTCCAATGCGATCGTCGAGCTGGGTTCTGTGGCGGGCACGCGACGTGTGCCCGCGCATGAGTTTTTCGTCGGACCCAAGAAAAACGCGATGCGCAAGGACGAGCTGATCGCTGCTTTCCTGGTCGAGCCGGCGCACGGCCCGCAGCAGTTCTCGAAGGTCGGCACGCGCAACGCGATGGTGATCGCCGTTTGCTCGTTCGCGCTGGCCATCGATCCTGAGCGACGGCGCGTTGGTACCGGCATCGGCTCGGCCGCGCCGACCCCGGTCGCGGCGCCCGGAGCTGAACGCTTCATCGAGGGCGTGCTGGACGAGCACGACCTGTGGCAGAAACCGGCACCTGTGGCAGATTCGGCGTTGGCGAGGTTTGGCGAGCTGGTGGCGGCCGCCGCGCGACCCATCGACGACGTCCGGGGCACCGCGTCGTACCGGCGCCACGCGCTGGCGGTGATGGCCCGGCGGAGCTTTGTCTGGGCCTGGGATGAATACCAGGCGTCGGGATCATGAGGATCGCCTGCACGGTGAACGGCCGGCCGCGCATCGCCGAGGACGTTTGGGAGGGATCCAGCTTGCTTGCGGTGCTGCGCGAGCACCTTGACCTGCCGGGATCGAAGAATGCCTGCGAGCAGGGCGAGTGCGGCTCGTGCTCGGTTTACCTGGACGGTAGCCTGGTCTGCTCGTGTCTCGTGCTGGGCGGCCAGGCCGAGGGTCGCGAGGTGGTGACGGTCGAAGGCCTCGCCTCGGGCGAGGCGTTGCACCCGATCCAGGAAGCATTCCTCGAAGCGGGCGCGGTGCAATGCGGGTTCTGCACTCCGGGCCTCGTGGTGGCGACGCACGATCTCCTCGCGCGCATGCCGGAGCCGACCGGCACCGACATTCGCGAGGCGCTGGCGGGCAACATCTGCCGCTGCACCGGCTACGCAAAGATCATCGACGCCGTCAATCTCGCGGCCGAGCGCATGCGGCAGTGAGCGCTCGAGTCGGCGACTCGCCACGCCGGGCCGACGGACCCGCGAAGGTTCGCGGCGACTTCACCTACTCGTCGGACCTGAAGGTCGAAGGAATGCTGTGGGGCGCGACCGTGCGCAGCCCCCACCCTTATGCGCGCATCGTCGCCATCGACACCACCCAGGCCCGGGCCATGCCGGGCGTGCGCGCGGTGCTCACGCACGAGGACGTGCCGGGCACAAAGCTGTACGGGCTCGAGATCCAGGACCAGCCGGTGCTCGCGTTCGACGTCGTGCGCTACTGGGGCGAGGCCGTAGCGCTGGTGGCCGCCGATCACCCCGAAAGCGCGCGGCGCGCCGCGCAGATGGTCCGCGTCGAGTACGAGGTGCTCGAGCCGCTCACGGACCCGGAGCGCGCGGTGAGCGGCGCAGGTCCCAGGCTGCACCCGGGCGGCAACATCACGCGCCAGGTGAAGATCCGGCACGGAGACCAGAACGTGAGCGCGGACGTGGTGGTGCGAGGCGAGTACGAGGTCGGCATGCAGGACCAGGCGCCGCTGGG
>DAITQH010000071.1:0-12021 GCA_036833175.1 Candidatus Dormiibacterota bacterium | reverse complement strand
GTCGTCACGCATCAACGGATGCGCTCCTCCTTGCGCCACCCTCTCCTTGGCTCCGCCCGTCGATGCCGCGAAATATCCGGCGGAACTCGGGGTCGGGACACTAAGTGTCGGTCGGGGTCCGTTCCAGGGCCCCGCGTTTGGAGCGCGTCGGCTCCACGCGCCTGCGCGTCCTCGCGATCGTCATCGTGGCCCTGGTCCTCGCCGGGATGGTCTGGTCACGCCTCGCGTACTGGCAGGTGATGCAGCACGGCCAGCTGGCGATGCAGGCTCAGGCGCAGTACCGCGAGGTCGTCCAGCTGCCCGCGATCCGCGGAGCGATCTTCGACCGCAACCTGACTCAGCTGGTCGTGAACACGACCGTGTACTCGGCCTTCGTCTCGCCCGACCAGGTGCCGGCAGCATGGCGCGATCGGGTCGCGAACGCGCTGGTCTCGATCGTCGGCGCCGACCAGACCAAGGTTCTGACCACCCTCGCGTCGGGGTCCAAGTTCGCGTACATCGCACCGCGTCGCTTCACAAAGGACAAGGCAGATCGCCTGACAGCGCTCAAGCTGCCTGGGGTGGGTCTCGAGAATGAGACCCAGCGCTCGTACCTGCCCGGCATCGCCCCGGGCACGACCCTCGCCGCGAACCTGCTGGGCTTTGTCAACTACAACGGGGACGGCCAGTACGGCCTCGAGGCCTACTACCAGAAGGTGCTGGCGGGGACGCCCGGCTACATCTCGAGCTACCGCGACCTGGCCAACCGCGAGATCGTGCTCGGCTCGCACACGCACCAGGACCCGGTCAACGGGTCGGACCTCGTGCTCTCGCTCGACGCCAACATTCAGTACGCCGCGGAGCAGGCCTTGGCCGACGGCGTGAAGAAGTACAACGCCGAGAGCGGCAGCGTGCTGATCATGGACCCGGCCACGGGCGGCATCGTCGCCTCGGTGGACTACCCCAGTTACAACGCGAACGACTTCGCACACACGGACACGGCGCTCTTCAAAGACAACGTGTCCAGCTACGTGTACGAACCCGGCTCGGTGATGAAGGTCGCCACCCTGGCGGGGGCCATCAACTCAGGGGCGATCACGCCCAGCACGGTGATCAATGACCCCGGATATCTGAACGTCGGCGGGTACCGGATCTACGACTGGGACCGCAAGAACCACGGCAACATCACCTACACCTACGTCCTTCAGGACTCGCTCAACGTGGGGGCCATGAAGGCGATGCAGGCGGAGGGCCATGACGCCTTCTACAGCTACCTCCAGGGCTTCGGCCTGACCAAAGCCAGCGGGATCGACGTCGCAGGAGAGACCACTGTCCCGCCGCCCGCGGCCGCAACCATGGCCGACGCCCAGTACGCCACGAGCTCGTTCGGCCAGGGCATCGACGTGAACATGGTGCAGATGCTCTCGGCCGTCAACGTGATCGCCAACGGCGGCAAGTACGCGCCGCCGCACGTCGTGGAGCGGGTCGGCACCGCGATCAACCCGCTGCTGCTCCAGCCGCAGCGGCAGGTGATCAGCGCCGCGGCGGCCACGCAGATGACCGCGATGATGGAAAACGTGGTGCAGCACGGCTCCGGTTTCACCACTCGAGTCAAAGGCTTTGAGCTCGACCAGGCCGGCAAGACGGGCACCTCGCAGATCCCGGTCAATGGCCAGTACACGCAGGACGTCTGGGCCTCGTTCGTCGGGTTCCTGCCGGCGCAGCATCCCCGGTTCACGATGCTGGTCGTCGTGCGCAAGCCTCACGCCGCCGGGAGCGACCACGATTGGACGCTGAACGACGGCTACATCACCGCCGGCCCGATCTGGCAGAAGATCGCCCAGGCCCTTGTCGTGGATTGGCACATAACGCCCGACCCCCACTAACGGTTCTACTTAGTACATGAGGCTCAGCCTCCTCGAGATGCTCGAGGCGACCGGGGGTGGTGAGGTCGGAGGCACCCAGGTCGGAAACACCTTCTCGACCTTCCACACCGACTCACGTGAGGTCGTGAACGGAGGCGTGTTCTTCGCCCTGCGCGGGGCGGAGATGGACGGCCACCGGTTTGTCCAGGACGCGATCAGTCGCGGCGCCACCGCGGTCGTGGTCGAGCGGCGCATGAACGTACCGTCAGGCATCGCCGAGATCCGGGTGCCCGATACGTGGGCGGCCCTGTACGCGCTCGCGTCTTACACGCTCGAGCACCTCAACCCGCTGGTCGTCGCCGTGACCGGCAGCAACGGCAAGACGTCGACCAAGGAGATGATCGCCGCGATTCTCGGCCAGCGCTTCAACGTCATGCGCACGATCGGCAACCTCAACACCGAGACCGGCGTTCCGCTCACGATCCTTTCCCTTCAGCCTCACCACACCGCGCTCGCGCTCGAGATGGGCATGCAGCGTCCTGGCGACATCGCCCGGCTGGTCGCGCTCGCCAAGCCGTCGATCGGTGTCATCACGAACATCGGGACCGTGCACATGGAGTTCTTCAAGTCGCGCGAGGAGTTGGCCCGCTCGAAGGGCGAGATGGTGGCCGGCCTCCCCGAGCGCGGCACCGCGATCCTCAACGCCGAGGACCAGTTCTTCCCGATGCTCGTCGCGATGACGTCCGCCAGGGTGACCAGCTTTGGTCTCGCCACCGGCGATTTTCGGGCGGAGGGCTATCGCGCCCGGGAGGGTGGCGGCAGCCAGTTTTCCGTGCGAGGCATCGAGGTCAAACTCGGGCTAGAAGGGCGCCATCAAGCGGTCAATGCCGTCGCGGCCCTGGCGGCAGGTGTTGCGGCAGGCATCACGCTCGCGGATGGCGCGGCGGCTCTCGAGAACGTCGCCGTCGAGCACCGGCTCCAGGAGCTGCCAGTCGCCGGCGGTTACTCGATCATGGATGACGCGTACAACGCAAGCCCTGAATCGATGATCGCGGCCTTCGAGGCGCTCGCCGAGAGTCCGCGCCGCGGGCGCCTGCTCGCGGTGCTCGGACAGATGGGAGAGCTGGGCGCCGTCTCCGAGGAGTCGCACAGGCGCGTAGGTCTCCGCGCCGCCGAGGTCTTCGACGCGGTGTGCGTCGTCGACGGCGAGCGGGCCGGCCTCCTGGCCGAATCGGCCCGCGCCGAGCTGGTGACGGACCGGCCGGCCGCGGTCGAATGGGTCCGCCGCAACGCTCGCGAAGGCGACAGGGTGCTGGTCAAGGCATCGCACGGCGTCGGCCTCGACGAGGTGGTCAAGGAGCTGACTCAGGCTTGATCCTCGACTTGATCACGTTCGTTGTCACGTTCGGCATCGCGCTCGTCCTCTATCCACCGTTCATCCGCGTCCTGCGGCGGATGAAAGCAGGACAGGTCATCCAGGAAGAGCTGCCCGACTCGCACCAGAAGAAGGCGGGCACCCCGACCGCCGGCGGCGTGCTCTTCGTCGCGATCGCGATCATTGGGGGCGCCCTCGCTTCGGTTGCGGGCCACAACGGCGCGCTGCCCGCGGTTGCAGGCCTGGTGCTCGGCGGATTCATCGGCTTTGCCGACGACCGCAGCAAGCTGATGGTCGGCACTCGCGGCATCCCCGCCCGCCTCAAGTTCCCGCTCCAGGTGGTGCTGGCCGTGCCAGTCGCGTGGCTCGTCACCGTGCAGGGCGCGTCGCATCAGATCCTGCTGCCAGTCACGCCATGGCTCATTTTTCCGGTCGCGGTGATCGCGATCGTCGCCACCGCCAACGCGGTCAACCTGACCGACGGGATGGATGGGCTGGCCGGCGGCCTGTCACTGATCGCTGTCGCGGCCCTCGTCCTTTTATTGCCCGGCGCGCCGGCCGGCGAGAAAGCGGTCGCGATGAGCCTCTGCGGCGCCCTCGTGGCCTTCCTCGTCTTCAACCGCTACCCGGCGCGTGTCTTCATGGGAGACACAGGTTCGCTCGCGATCGGGTTCGCGCTCGCGGCAATGGCGATTCAGCAGGGGATGCTGATTCTTCTGCCTCTCCTGGCTCTGGTGTTTGTACTCGAGACGCTGTCTGTCATCATTCAGGTGGCCTATTTCAAGGCCAGCGGCGGACGTCGAGTTTTCACGATGACCCCAATTCACTACACGTTCCACCACGCGGGTTGGTCTGAGAACCGCATCGCGCTCTCCTTTTGGGGCGCGGGGCTCGTCTCGGCGCTGGCTGCTGCCGGGGTGGCGCGGCTGGTTACGTGACCGTCCTCGTCGTCGGCGCCGCGCGCAGCGGCATCGCCCTGGCCAATCACCTGACCCGCGCCGGAGAAACCGTGCGCGTGGTCGATCGCAAGCCCGCTCGCGAGCTCCGCGACGCGATCTCGCAGATGCCGGCTAGTGTCGACTTCCGCCTCGGCGACGAGTCGGACGTCCTCGACGGCGTGAAGACGGTCTACGCCAGCCCGGGTGTCCCGTGGGATGCGCAGCTCTTGAACGACGCCCGCGCGCGTGGCATCGCGGTCTCCAGCGAGATCGACCTCTTTCTCAAGCTCTGCCCTGGCACCGTGGTCGGCATCACCGGTACCAACGGCAAGACGACCACGACCGCGCTCACCGGGGTCGTGCTTGCCGCGGGCGACAGGCCCGTCGTCGTCGGTGGCAACATCGGCGAGACGGTCCTCGACCGCCTTGACGAGATCACTCCCGACCACTGGGTGGTGCTCGAGCTGTCGAGCTTCCAGCTCGAGTCCATCGACTGGCCGCGGCTCCACGTGGGCTTGATCCTCAACATCACGCCCGACCACCTGGACCGCCACGGGACGTTCGAGCGGTACGTCGACCTGAAGGCGCGCGCCGTCGAGTTCGCGGGCCCCGACGATTTCGCCGTCCTCAACGGCCGTGACGAGACGGTTCGCGGCCTCGCCTCTCGCACCCGCGCCAAGGTGGTGTGGTTCGACCAGCACCAGCCCATTCCGCCGATGCCTCTGCCCGGGCGCCACAACATGGAAAACGCGCTTGCCGCGGCCGCTGTGGGGCGGATCGCGGGCCTCTCCGATGAAACGATCAACGCAGCCATCCGCTCGTTCAAAGGCGTGGAGCACCGGCTCGAGCTGGTGGGCGAGTGGGCGGGTGTGCGCTGGTACAACGACTCAAAAGCGACCAATCCCGATGCCGGCCGAGTCGCGATCGCCTCGTTTCCGGGAGCGCCCGTCGTGCTGATCGCCGGCGGTTACGGCAGCGGGTTCGAGCTGGGCGAGTGGGTGTCCGACGTGCTGGCGAACACCGAGGCGGTGGTCCTGATCGGCGCCTCGGCGGACCTGCTCCAAGAGGCCCTCCGCGCGCACCCCAAGGTGGTGCGGGCCGCGAGCCTCGAGGAGGCGGTCGGTAAAGCGGCGGGCCTTTCGCGCCAGGGCGGGGTGGTACTGCTCAGCCCCGCCTACAAGAGCTACGACATGTTCAAGGACTACGAGGACCGCGGCAACCAGTTCAAGGCGTTTGTCCGCAAGCGGTTCGCGGCTTGAGCTCGACCGCACGCGCAGCGCGCTCACAGGGCGCACGTTCAGACCGAAGGCAGCCTGATCGGCTGCTCCTGTTCACCACCGTCCTCCTCTGCGGGGCAGGGCTCGTCATGGTCACCAGCGCGAGCGTTGCATTCGCCTACACGCAGCACCAGTCCGCGTTCTATTACGCGGAACGCCAGGCGGGATGGATGGCGATCGGTTTCGCCGCGCTGTTCGTGCTGAGCCGCATCGACTATCGCCGCCTGCGGCCCCTCGCGCCGGCGGGAGCAGTGGCGGCGCTGCTGCTGATGATCCTGGTGCTGGTCCCACACCTCGGCGTGACCGTGAACGGCGCGCGCCGCTGGTTTGACGCCGGACCGCTCGGCACCTTCCAGCCGTCGGAGCTCGGCAAGCTCGCTTTCGCCGTGTATATCGCGCACTGGATCGACCGGCACGCAACGTCGATCGGCGATTTCCAGAAGACCTTCGTGCCCTTTGCCGCGATGCTCGCGGGCGTCCTGGTCCTCCTGATGCTGGAGCGCGACCTTGGGACGGCGATGGTGGTGGTCGGGATCTTCGTCAGCGCGTACTGGGCCTGCGGCGGCCGCATGAGGCACATGGTCCTTTTGGTGGCGGCGCTCGGACTCGGCTTTGTCGCGCTAACGCTCCTCGAGCCATACCGCTTCGCGCGGCTGGCCTCTTTCAAGAACCCGTTCAGCGATCCACTTGGCTCTGGTTTCCAGGCGACGCAGTCGATCTACGGCCTCGCGTCTGGTGGATGGTTTGGCGTCGGTATAGGCCACTCGATCGAAAAGTACGGCTGGCTGCCAGAGGCGCATACGGACTTCATCTTCGCCATCGTGGGCGAGGAGACCGGCCTCGTCGGCACCACCCTGGTCATGCTTGGCTTCCTCTTCTTCGGTTTGCGCGGCTACCGCGCCGCGCTGCGCGCTCCCGACCGGTTCGGGGTCGCGCTCGCGGCTTCCATCACCACCTGGATCTCGTTTGAAGCGTTGTTGAACATGGCGACCGTGACCAACACCCTGCCCATCACCGGCGTGCCGCTCCCGTTCTTCAGCTACGGCGGAACGGCGGTCGCGACCACGCTGGCGGCGGTGGGTGTTCTGCTCAGCATCGCCCGAAGTGGCACAGGATCTTCTCTCGGGAGGACAGATGAGGCTTTTGATCGCTGGCGGCGGGACCGGAGGGCACCTGTATCCGGCGCTCGCGGTCGCCCGAGCGTTTCGCGCTGAGGAACCGGACGGTGCGGTGCTCCTGGTTGGACGCCGCGGCGGCCCGGAGGAACGGCTGGTGCCCGCCGCCGGCTTCGAGCTGGCGACGGTCAACATCCGCGGCCTCGACCGCGACGCCGTGTGGAAGAACCTCGCCCTGCCCGCGCTCATCCCTGCGTCGCTTCGCGCGGGCCTGCGCATCATCGACAACTTTCGTCCCGATGTCGTGCTCGGCATGGGGGGCTACGTGATGGCGCCGGCGGTCGCGGCCGCCCGCCTGCGCGGCGTGCCGTATGTGCTGCATGAGAAGGATGTGCGCCCCGGCCTGGCGACCCGAATCTTCGCGGGCAAGGCGGCGGCGATCTGCACCACGCTGCCCGGCACGGAGAAGAGGCTGGGAGGCCTCCGAGTAGTGCTCACAGGTGTCCCCCTGCGCGACGGTTTCGTCCCGCGCACGCCGGAGGTTACGCCGCGCCGGCTGCTGGTCACCGGCGGTAGCCAGGGCGCTCGCAACCTGAACCACGCGGTGTGGTCGGCGCTCGACGAGCTCTGCGCGCGATTCGACGAAGTGATCCACGTGGCGGGACGCCAGGGCGCGGCGGGTGTCGCCGAGCATGCCCGTGCGCGTTACACAGCGATGGCTTTCACTGATGACATGGCGGAGCTGATGTCGCGCGCGGACCTGGTTGTGAGCCGGGCGGGCGTCGGCACGATCGCCGAGGCCACGGCGGTCGGCCTGCCGATGATCCTGGTGCCTGGCACCTTCGGCGGCGGGCACCAGGAGGAGAACGCCTCCGCCATGGTCGAAGCCGGCGCCGCCATTCGGGTGGGCGACGCCGAGCTGACCGGCCCGCGCCTTATGGAGACCATCGCCGGGCTCGGCGCAGATCGCCTGCGCGCCATGGCGCAGGCCTCGTCCTCGGTCGGCCGGCGCGACGCCGCGCAGCGCGTCCTCGCCGTGCTCCACGAGGTGGCCCGGCCGCCAGGCGCGCGCATGGCGCAGCCAAATTGAGGGTGCACTTGATGGGCGCGGGCGGCGCAGGCGTCTCGGCATTGGCGCGAGTGTTTCTAGCCCGGGGTGACGAGGTCAGCGGGTGCGACACCAAGGCGTCGGATACGACCGAGGAGCTCGAGGACGCCGGCGTGCGGATCATGATCGGCCACGACCCCGAGCACGTCCTGTTCCAGGACCTCCTCGTTTACAGCGGGGCGATCAAAGGCTCGCCGGAGCTCGACGCCGCGCGGGCGATGGGCCTGACGGTGCTGAGCCGCGCCGAGATGCTGGCCCAGCTGATCAACGAGTCCGACTCGATCGCCATCGCTGGAACCGCGGGAAAGACGACGGTGACGCACATGCTCGGCCACATCCTCGTGTCCGCGGGTTACGACCCGACGGTGCTGGTGGGTGACGGAGCGAGCGCGCGCGCGGGGCGGTCCAGCTGGCTGGTGGCGGAGACCGACGAGTCGGATGGGACGCTCACCCTGCACCATCCGCGCCGCGCCATCATCACCAACATCGAGCTCGATCATCCAGACCATTTCAGGGACGTGAGCGCCGTCCGCGACCTGTTCCAGTGGTTCATCGCAAACCTCCCGGTGGACGGCCTCGCCGTGGTGTGCGCGGACGACGAGCTGGTCCGCGACCTCAAGCCCCGAGCGAAGCGCGTGACATACGGCTTCCGTCACGACGCGACGTACCGCTGCGAGCCCGTGCGCCCATTCCCCATCCATCACGACGGACAGGAGCTCGGGCGCATCAACCTGAGGCAGCCGGGGCGCCACAACATCCAGAACGCGACCGCGGCCGCCGCGATGGCGCTCGAGATCGGGATCCCGTTCGACGAAGTGGCGCGGGCGCTCGAATCTTTCCCGGGCGCGCACCGGCGCATGGAGCTGTTGGGCATCTTCCAGGGTGCGACGGTTTACGACGACTATGCGCACCACCCCACAAAGGTGCGCGCGACGATTGAGGCCGCGCGCGAGCTGCGTCACCGCCGCCTCATCGTCGTGTTCCAGCCGCACCGCTACTCGCGCCTGGCCGCGTTCATGCATGACTTCACGCGGGCATTCGACGGCGCGGACAAGGTGCTCGTACTGGACGTGTACAGCGCGGGCGAGCAGAACACCTTTGGAGTCCAGGCCGCGGACCTGGCTCACCAGATGCCGAATGCAACCTATGCCGGCGACTTCAAGACGGCGCGAGAGATGCTCGAAAGCCTTGTTGGCCCGGGCGACCTCCTGCTCCTGATGGGCGCGGGCGACATCAACAAGCTGGGCGATGAGCTGGCGCACCGCGTCTAAGGCCAAGTGGCTGGCCTCGCTCCCAGGGGTGAGCGAGGACGAGCCGCTTGCGTCGCGCACGTCATTCGGCATCGGCGGCCCCGCCGACTTCTTCGTCGAGCTGAGCCGCGCCAAGGCGATCGAGCAGCTGATCGACGGCTGTGTGCAGCGGGACATTCCTTATCTGCTGCTCGGCGCTGGCACCAACCTCTTGATCGCCGATGCGGGAGTCGAGGGCCTCGTGCTCAGAGTCGTGAACCGCGAGCACGCGGTGGATGGAAGGGTGGTGCGGGCCGGCGCCGGGTTGAAGATGATGCGTCTTGCGCGGATCGTGGCCGACGCCGGGTTGCGCGGCTTCGAGTTTGCGATCGGCGTTCCCGGCACGGTGGGCGGTGCGGTGTACCAGAACGCCGGTTGCTGGGGGAAGGAGCTGCGGGAGGTGCTGGTCGCTGTCGAGGGCTTCATGCCGGGCGCCGGAAAGACGACCTGGAAGCCGGCTGACTTGAAATTCGGCTATCGCACCTCAGCCCTGCGCGACGGGGCGCTCAAAGGTGGGCTCGTGGTCGAGGCTGTCATCCAGCTCGAGCGCGGGGATGGGGAAGAGGCCAAAGCGCTGATGGCGAAGCTCACGCGGGAGCGCAACGAAACGCAGCCGATCAAGACCAAGAACTGCGGCAGCGTCTTCAAGAACCCGCCCGGCGACTCGGCGGGTCGGTTGGTGCAGGCGGCCGGCCTCAAGGGCGCTCGCGAGGGCAACGCCGTGGTCTCGACGATGCACGGGAACTTCATCGTCAACGAAGGCGGGGCGACCGCGGTCGATGTGAAGCGGCTCATCGAGCGCATCCAGGCCGAGGTCCGGCGCCGGTTCAACATCGAGCTCGAGACAGAGGTGGAGATGGTGGGGAGGTTCAAGCGGTGAGGCTCGCGGTGCTGCGAGGCGGCAAGTCGGCTGAGCGCGAGATCTCGTTGAAGTCGGGCGCGCAGGTGGAGAAGGCGCTGCTCAATCGCGGCTACGACGTGTCCGGGGTCGACGTGGACCTCAACACGTGGGACGTGCTGCGCGATGGGGGCTTCGACTGCGTCTTCAACGCCCTCCACGGCCGCCTCGGTGAGGACGGGACCGTGCAGGGGATGCTCGAGCTGCTGGGACTGCCTTACACGGGTTCGGGCGTGCTGGCCTCCGCGCTGTGCATGGACAAGGCGCGCGCGAACGCCATGCTGGCGGCGGCCGGCCTGGACATTCCCGCGTTCGAAGAGGTCGAGGTCCAAGAAGGCGTCGCGCCAGACGTGGTCGAACGGCTCATCGCGATGTACGGCCTGCCACTTGTGATCAAGCCGGTGCGCGAGGGCTCCACCATCGGCCTGACCATCGCGCAGGACATCGACCAGGCGGCCAGCGGCCTCGTGCTGGCCGCGCGCTACGACCGCAGGGTCCTGGTCCAGAAGTTCGCCGCGGGCACGGAAATCACAGTTGGTGTGCTGGCGACTCCCGAGGTGCAGGTGCTGCCGACCCTGGAGATCGTGAGCGACAACCCTGTATACGACTACGACGCGAAGTACACGGCCGGCAAGTCTCACCACATCATCCCGGCCCGCATATCGGAGCAAGCCCAGAGGGATGCTTCGGATTCCGCTCGGCGCGCGTTCGTCGAGCTCGGTTGCGCCGGCATGGCGCGGGTCGACATCATCGTGGACGCGGACGGCACGCCCTGGGTGCTGGAGGTCAACACCGTGCCCGGCTTGACCGAGCTGTCGCTCCTGCCGGACGCTGCGCGTGCCGCGGGAATCGCGTTCGACGACCTGTGCCAGCGGCTGGTGGACCACGCGATCGGCCGCCACGAACGCCGCGTCGGACCACCCGCGGGATGAGGCTTCGGCGCCGGCGCTCGCTGAGACAGCGCCTCGATTGGAGGCGGGGCCTGGAGCAGACAGAGCCGCTCAAAGGCCAGGTGTGGACCCGCTCCGAGCAATCGGTGCGCGAGCCGGGCGTGCATTGGGCCTGGCGCAGTCTGGCGGCGGGCGCCGCAGTTGCGGAGTGCGCGCTCCTGGCCTGGCTGTGGTTCGGTCCCGCGCTGTCGGTGCAGAGCATCTACATCGACGGCGCCCAGCACATGACGCGCGCACAGGTCGCGCGCGCGGCGGGCCTGGCCGGCGAGACTTCAGTGCTTTCGGTAGATGGGGAATCCGCCCGCCAGCATCTCCTCAACCAGACCTGGGTGCGCACGGCGACCGTCGACCCGCAGCTGCCGGGAAGCGTCGTGATCCGGGTGAGCGAGTGGCAGCCGATCGCCGCTTACCACGCCGGAAAGAGCACCAAGGTCTTTTACATGTCTGACCAGGCGATCGTGCTCGGCCCTGCCACGGCGACGGGAACCCTGGTCGACGTGCAGGGTCCGGCGGGATCCGACCCGCGAGTCGGGGACCACCCGCTGGACGCCCAGCTCCTCACCGCGCTGGTCAACATCCAGCGCGGCCTCCCGGCGCTGATCGGGCAGGAGGCGGCGGGCTTCGTCTTCGATTCGTGCGGCGACCTGACCCTTGTCGCAAAGCGCGGTTGGAAGGTTTACTTTGGCCGCGTGCTGACGCCCGAGGAGTTCACGACGCTGCGCGACAAGCTCTCCGCCCTGAAGGCAATCGCGGGGCAGGTGAACTACAACTCGGCCGACCTCGAGTACGTCAACGTGATGAACCCGGTCGAGGCCGCCGTCGGATACAAGTCGCGCGAACCGGTGCAGCCATCGCCGGCCCCAGGCGCTCCCACGCCGTCTCCAAGCCCAGGTGCCGCGTGCAAGTAATCGTCGTCGCCATCATCTTCGCGATCCTGGGCGTGTTCCTCGGCGTGCTCTCGCCGGTGACCATCCCGATCACGTACGCGCGCTACACCGCCGTCGCGCTGCTCGCCGCCCTGGACTCGATCTTCGGCGCGTTCAAGGCATACATCGCGGGCACGTTCGAGCCGCGCGTCTTTTTCAGCGGGCTCCTGACCAACATGACCCTGGCCGCGGGCCTGACGTATTTCGGTGACAAGCTGGGAGTGGACCTTTCGATCGCCGCGATCGTCGCGTTCGGGGTGCGAATCTTCAACAACCTGGGAGCAATCCGCCGGCATTACTT
>DAITQH010000070.1:0-12051 GCA_036833175.1 Candidatus Dormiibacterota bacterium | reverse complement strand
TCTACACCGGCAGCTTCAACCTCTCGCACAGCGGCGAGATGAACGCCGAGAACGTAGTCCAGATCCACAGCGCCGCTGTCGCCGAGACGTGCGCCGCCTACATCGATCGCGTTGCGGCGCGGTACGGCCGGACACCTCTACCGGTGCAGTAGAGCTGAGCCCTCGGGTCCTCTGGCTGGTCGCCGCCGGCGTTGCGATGGTCGCCGTGGTGCTGGGGGTGGTGCTGGTTCCCCGCGTACATCCCGCGACCGGCACGTTGCTCGTCGCGGTCGCCGGACGGACCGACGCATCGCTTCCGCGCTCGCCGCTGATGGTCCACGGCGGCAGCCAGTGGGTCGCGCTTGGCGACGTCTCAGGCCTGGCGCCGGCGGCCCCGGCGGAGCGCGAGGTCACGACGGTGTCGATTCCAGCCGGCGCCTACGACTGGGTGCGCCTCGGCGGCGACATCCAGAGGGTGTCGATCACGATCACGGCCGGCCAGGTGGAGCCCTTGCTGTTGGGCATCGATTCCGGCCACCTCATATCCGGGGCCGCCTATGCCGGCAACGACGAGGTCAACCTCGGGCTGGGCGAGCTGGGGGGAAAGTTCGTGGCGATGTCGAACTACGACCTGGTCGACCAGTCGGGTCTGCAGTTCAACCCGCAGACCACGGCCGGCAAGGACCTCGTGATCGCCGCCTTCAACACGACCTGTCACGAGACCTGCCCGCTGTACACGGCGCTCTTCTTCCAGCTCCAGCAGCACCTGCCGGCCGGCGTGACGCTGGCCGAGATCACGACCGATCCATCCGACACGCCCTCCAAGCTCACCGACTACGCGCACCGGATCAACGCGCCGTGGACCTTCGCCACCGGCGGCACGGACGCACTCACCTCGTTCTGGAAATCATTTGGCGTGCAGCTCGCGAGCGGGGACGTGCACGTCTCAACCCTCGCCCTCGTGGACCGGCACGGGTACGTGCGACTCGTGTACCGCGGAGTTCCTGACATCGGCGGCGCAATACCGCCGTCACTGATCACCGGCTTGAGCGTGCAGGGGCTGCACGAGCTCGCGTCCGGAGGCGACGGCTGGGGCGCGCCGGACGTGCTCCAGGCCCTGGTCACGATCGCAGGTCCAGAGCAGCCTGCGCCGGCCGTCTCCGGTCGCGCTCCCGCCTTCACGTTGACCGGCACCGATGGCCACCAGGTCACCCTGGCCAGCCTTGCGGGCAAGCCTGCTGTCATCAACTTCTGGGCCAGCTACTGCCCACCGTGCCGGGCCGAGATGCCCTTGCTGCAAAAGCTTGTCGGGCAGCAGACCGGCGCGCGGCTCGTGCTGGTCGACGAGGGCGACAGCAGCCAATCCGCGCATGATTTCCTGAGCTCGCTCGGAATCAAGCAGCCGGCGCTGCTGGACTCGAACCTGGGAGTGGGGCACGCGTACGGCGCAATCGCGCTGCCGACGACAGTGTTCGTGCGTGCGGACGGCACCATTGCCGCTCGACACATCGGCCAGCTCGACGAGGGCGTGCTCGCGGCTCAGCTCAAGACTCTGGGAAACTAGGTCGCCCATGGCCGGCATCACGTGGTTCCGTCGTCTCGCGGTCGTGACCGCGATCTTCGCCTACCTGCAGATCGCGCTCGGCGGTCTCGTGCGCGTGTCCGGCTCGGGCCTGGGGTGCCCCGACTGGCCGCTGTGCCACGGGCAGCCGTACCCGCCCGCGAACCTGCACTCGATCATCGAGTACTCGCACCGCGCAGTCGGCAGCGTGACAGGCGTGCTGATCATCGCGACCGTGATCCTCGCCTGGCTCGTCTGGCGCGAGCGCCGGCCGGTCGTGGCGTGGCTCGCGACTGCCTCTTTGATCGGCGTGGTGGGGGAGGGGCTGCTCGGAGCCGGCGTGGTCGCGAACGAGCTGGCCGCATGGCTCGTGCTCATTCACCTCGGGCTGGCGATGATCATCCTCGGCTTCCTGGTCGCCACGGTCGTGATGTCGATGCCGCCATGGCCGGGCGTTTCCGATCCCGGCTTCCGGCGGCTGGCCGCGATCGCCGCCGCCGCCACCTACCTGCTCTTGCTGACCGGATCGACAGTGGTGGCCAGCGGCGCCGACACGGCCTGCCACTCGTGGCCGCTGTGCGGTTCGGGCTTCACCCCGGACTTCGCTGGCTTCAACGCGTTCACGATGCTGCATCGCGGCTGGGTGCTCGTGATCGGTGCGATCCTCGTATACGTCCTGCTGCGCGCGACCCGGGTGCCCGGCCTGAGGTCGGCGTCGATTGGAACGCTCATCGTCTTCGCTTTGCAGGTCGCGGTGGGAGCCGGTGCCGCTGTGACGGACGCCGAGCTCTTCAACGGATTGCATGTTGCGCTGGCCACGTTGGTCTGGGCCGGAGTGCTGGCCACCGCGCTGCTCACGGTGCCGCGCGCGGACCGTGACGCGGAGGCATCGCGACTGGTCGTCGAGAAAGGTTCAGCATGAGTGCGGTGACCGTCGCCGCCCCGCGCAGCCTCACGAGCGTCGCCCGCGACTATCTGAGCCTGCTCAAGCTGAGGATCGTCCTGCTGCTGGACGCCACGGCGGTGGGCGTCATGATCCCGGCCGCGCACGGACATCCGAGACTCAGTGCTGTGGTGGCGGTCCTGGCCGGCGGCACCCTCGCGGCCGGTGGCGCGCACGCCATCAACTGCTGGTTCGACCGCGATATCGACGCCGAGATGAGCCGCACCCGCCGCCGCCCGCTGCCTTCCGGCCGCATCCCGCCGTGGCACGCCCTCGCAATCGGAGTCGTTCTCAACGTGCTCGCCTTTGCGGTCCTGTGGGCAGGCGCGAACCTGCTGGCGGCCGGCCTGGCGCTGGCGGGCACTCTGATCTACGTATTCGTGTACACCGTGTGGCTCAAGCGCTCCACGCCGCAGAACATCGTCATCGGCGGGGCGGCCGGCGCCATCCCGCCCCTGGTCGGTTGGGCCGCGGCGACAGGACGTCTCGACGCCACCGCACTCGCGCTGTTCGGCGTGATCTTCTTCTGGACGCCGCCCCACTTCTGGGCGCTCGCGCAGATGATCAAGGCCGATTACGCGCGGGCGCACGTGCCGATGCTGCCGGCCATCGGTGGAGAGCGCTCCGCCAAGCGCCAGAGCATCGTCTACGCGGCTCTGACCACCGTGGTCAGCGTGATCCCGTTCTTCACCGGGTCGGCGGGGCCAATCTACCTTGCCGGAGCGGCGGTGCTGGGCATCGGGCTCGTCGGCATCACGGTGCTTGACCTGCAGGGCCGCGGTTGGACGAGGCGCGTCTTCTCGTACTCGCTCGTCTACGTCGCGCTTCTCTTCATGCTGTTTGCCGTATCGCCGTTCTTGCCCTGATGGAGATCGTCCGCCTCCACCTGGCGAAGATCGGAGCGCTCAACAACATCCCCGTGCATGGATTCGTCATCAAGCATCCGCGCGAGGGCGCGATCCTGGTCGACACCGGAGTCGGCTGGCCGACGGAGCTGGTACAGGAATGGAAGGTGGTCAACCGCCACGCCGCCGACGCGCTCGCCGAGCACGACCTCAGCCCGGCCGACGTGCGCATCGTGATCAACAGCCACCTTCATTTCGACCACTGCGGTCAGAACGCCGTGTTCAGGCACGCCCCTTTCTACGTCCAGCGCACGGAGCTGGAGCGCGCCAGGCTCGCGGAGGGCGTGCCCGCCAAGTGGTTCGATTTCGCCGGCGCGCGGTTCGAGCTGATCGATGGAGATGCGCAGATTGCCGAGGGGGTGCGCGTGGTCGCGACGCCCGGGCATACCGTCGGCCATCAGAGCGTCATCGTTGACACTCCCGATGGGGGAGCGGTGATGATCGGCGACGCGGCTTACACCGCGGACGTCTACCGCGGGGTCGACGACGCCGGTCTGGTCACGTGGGATGGCCAGTACAGCGATCGGGATGCGTGGTCCGATTCGCTGCACAAGCTGCACGGGATGCACCCGCATGCGGTCCATTTCTGCCACGACACGCACGTTGTGATGCGGTGAGCTTCGGGCCGCTGGTCAGCGCCGATTGGCTGCGGGATCACATCGGCGACCGCGACGTGAGGGTCATCGACTTTCGTTGGTACCTTCTGAACCTCAACGGTCGCGAGGAGTACTTGCGCGGCCACATCCCAGGCGCCGTGTTCGTCGACCTCGAGGCGGTGACCGGCAAAGGTGGGGGCCGGCACCCGCTGCCAGCGGCCTGGCAGGTGCAGGACGAGATGCAGAAAGCAGGGGTCGAAGACTCCACAAAGGTGGTCGCGTACGACGACGCCGGCGGGTCGGTCGCGGCGCGGCTCTGGTTCCTGCTCCGCTGGTTCGGCCACGGCGACCAGGCGGTGCTGGACGGAGGGCTGCAGGCTTGGGGCGAGCCGCTCGAGACGGACACTCCCAAAGTGACCCGCGGCGCCTTTCGCTCCAGGCCGCCCGACCGCACGAAGATCCTCGACTTCGACGCGGTCGGCGCCCTCGAAGGCGTGACTCTGCTCGACGCGCGCGCCGGCGAGCGATATCGCGGCGAGAAGGAGCCTGTCGACCCAAAGGCGGGGCACATCCCCGGGGCGCACAACGCGCCGTGGATGGAAAATCTCGGGCCCGACGGCCGCTTCAAATCGGCAGCCGAGCTGCACGACCATTTCGCCGAGTTGGGGGCGTCGGACGGCGCGGTGGTGTACTGCGGTTCGGGAGTGAACGCCTGTCACGACCTGCTTGCGATGGAGCTCGCGGGAGTGCCAAACGGGCGGCTGTACGCCGGCTCGTGGAGCGACTGGTCGCAGCATGACGCGCCGGTCGCCACTGGCGATGAACCTCACAAGGGTTAGGATTTTGGCGTGATTCTGAAAGGCAAGAAGATCCTCATCGCCGGAATGTCGGACCGGCGCAGCATCGGCTACTCGATCGCCGTCGAGGCCCAGCGCGAAGGTGCGGAGCTGCTCCTCACGAGCTTCGGCCGGATGATGACCATCACGCAGATGACCGCGAAGAAGCTCGACCCGGTGCCCGAGATCCTCGAGATGGACGTGCAGAAACCGGCTGACATAGCGGCGGCCGCGAAAGCCGTCGGAGAGCGCTGGGACCGGATCGATGGGCTTGTGCACTCGGTCGCATACGCGCCGCCCGATGCGCTCGGCGGAAACTTCATGAACACGCCATGGGAGAGCGTCGCGACCGCGCTGCAGGTAAGCGCATTCTCATTTAAAGAGCTGGCTGCGGGATTTCTGCCGTTGATGAAAGTGCACGGCGGTTCGCTTGTCACTCTTGATTTCGACAACTCAACGCAGGCGTGGCCGAAGTACGACTGGATGGGCGTTTCCAAAGCTGCGCTGGAATCGGTAACTCGCTATCTTGCGCGAGATCTCGGGCGCTACAAAATTCGCGTCAACGCGATCTGCGCTGGGCCGCTGGCGACGCTGGCCGCGAGCGGCATTCCAGGTTTCAAAGACTTCGAAGAGGTCTGGGAAAATCGTGCACCCCTGGGGTGGAGCCTGCAGGACAAATCGCCCGTCGGCCGCGCCGCCTGCGCCCTGCTCTCCGATTATCTGAACATGACCACAGGCGAGCTCCTGCACGTCGACGGGGGCTACCATGCCATGGGCACGGAGATGCCTCCCACCGAGTGACACCAGATGTTGTGCCCAGGCCCGGACAAGGGCGCAACATCATGCTAGGCTCTCTCAAATTCTCCTTAGGAGGGATGCAGTTTGCGGGAGTGCCTGGTGATCTACGTGGACGCCGCTCTCGACAAGAACGGCCGGGCCGGATGTGGCCTGGCCGTTTTCGTTAGGGGCCGCGCGGTGTATACGGAATCGTTCGGCTTTTCGCATCTCGGCGGCTCGGCTCAACTGGAGGCGCACGTGTGCGCGGGCGCCCTCGATCTCGCCGCCGCGCGCTGGCCGTATCACCGCGTGATCGTGCGCACGGATTGCGCGCCCGTTGTGCGCAGTCGAATGCCGTCCAGCGACAGTTTTCGCATCGCAGTTCATGAAGTTCGCGAACGATGCAGACGTGGTTGGCGCGTCGTTCGTTATGTGAGCCGTAAAGCAAATCCTGCACACGAACTTGCACGTGAAGGACTGAAGAGTCTGTCGAGACAACAGGTGCTCGCCGCGGCCTAGACTAGGTCTCATTCAGGCCAGATTCTTTGCCCCAGGAGTACACATGTCTGCAGACGACGCAGCGCAAGGTCAGGGTGCTCCGGCCCGGCGCGCCCGGCGGGGGCGCCCGCCCGGCTCTGCCAGCACGACGCGCACGCGACGCAAGCGGCTCGGCGGTCCCGAGCTGACCGAACAGCTGAACCACATGGTCGCGGAGCTGATCAAAGAAAACCGCAAGCTGAAGCGCCAGGTCGTGAAGCTGACCGAACGCGGAACGAAGGTGGCGAGCGCCACTGTCGATCGCACACTGCGAACCATCCAGCGCCGAGTGCAGAAGGCGTTGACAGCGCCGGCGAAGCGCAAGCGCAGGAAGACGGCGGTGGCGGCGACGACTCGCAAGAAAGCAGTGACGCGAAGGCGCCGAAAGACGAGCTAGTTAGGCGGGACGGCCGGCCGTGGCGCCTTCGGCTTCCATGTGCTTGGCCGTCCTGTATGCGTCGACGATGCTGAAGAGCCACAGCGTGCCGCCGCCGAGCTCCATCGGCACACCGACAACGGCACCGATCGCGGTCAGGTCGAGATCGAAACCGAAGAACTGCAAACCTCCGACGCCGAGCAGGTAGGCGAGGCCTTTCATGTTGTGGCCGAGGTAAAAATGCCCGCAGCCGGGGATGATCGCCAGGGCCGCTGCGGTCAGCGGGCTCTTGCGGCCGCTTGTGATCGGGCCTCGATAGCTGCCTGACGCAGGCGCCCCACACCGAGGGCACGGAGCGTTTGGATTCGCGAGGACGCTGCCGCATCGACCGCAAAAAACATCAGCTGCCACGTCTTTAATATGCCCGTTTTTGTTAGCCTCCGAACGTGGACCTCGGGTTTACTGCGGAGGAGGAAGCCTTTCGGAACGAGGTCCGAAGCTGGCTCGATCTCAATCTCCCGGCTGAATGGCGTCACCGCGGAGTGGGGGGATTCCGCGAGGACGACGAAACGGACCTCCAGCGCCAGTGGCAGCGAAAGCTGCACGAGGGCGGATGGCTGAAGCTGGCCTGGCCCCTCGAGGCCGGTGGCCGCGCCGCGACCCCGGTGATGCAGGCCATATACCAGGAGGAGATGGCGAAATCGGGAGCCCCGATCATCCTGGGCCGCCTGGGAGTCAGCCTGCTCGCTCCCACGCTGCTCGTCGATGGATCGCAGTGGCAGAAAGAGGCCTACGTCGACAAGATCCTGAGCGGCGAGCTCATCTTCTGCCAGGGGTTCAGCGAGCCCGATGCGGGCAGCGACCTCGCCGGCCTGACGACGCGCGCCGAAAAGCGTGAGGGCGAATGGGTGCTCAACGGACAGAAGACGTGGTCGAGCGGCGCGCACTACGCGGACAAGAGCTTCCTGCTGGCCCGGACCGACCCGCAGGCTGAGTCTCACCACGGGATCGGCTTCTTTCTCGTGGACATGCATCAGCCCGGCGTGGAGGTGAGGCGGATCCGCCAGATGACCGGTGGCGGCGAGTTCTGCGAGATCTTCCTGTCTGATGCCGTGGTGAAAGAGCAAGACATGGTCGGCGAAGTCGGGGCCGGATGGAAGATCGCGATGACCGTCTTCGGCTTCGAGCGGGCCGGCCTCGCGCAGGCGGCTCGATTCGAGAGGGCTGTGCAGGAGCTCGCGAGCCTGGCCCGCGAGCGGGGCGCCGGTGCCGACCCGCGGGTGCGGCAGCTGGTCGCGCAGGCACAGATCGAGGCGCACGTGTTCCGCCTGATCGGCCTTCGCAATCTCACCAAGGCCCAGCACGGCCAGGCGCCAGGACCTGAAGCGAGCTTGACCAAGCTGTACTGGAGTGAGATGGACAAGCGGATCCAGGAGACCGCCGTCGGCGTCGAAGGGCCGTACGGCGCCCTCGCGCCCGATTCTCCGTTCGCGGTCGAGGACGGCCGCTGGCAGTACGGATGGATGTGGGCGCAGGCGGAGACGATCTACGCGGGGTCGTCCGAGATCCAGCGCAACATCATCGCCGAGCGCGTGCTGGGGCTTCCGCGCGGCCGGTGACCACCACCACCTCCGTGGTTGAACGCCTGCGCGCACGCATCGGGGAGGCGGCCCCGTCCACCAACGAGGCGACGGTCGAGGCCGGCCACCTGAAACGCTTCGCGGAGGCGATCGGCGATCCCAACCCGCGCTGGAAGACTGAGGCGCCGCCCACGTTCCTCGTCGCGCTGGCGCCTGCCTCGCTGCACCTGGCTGAGGCAGAGGAGTACGGCAAGGGTTGGCTGAACGGCGGCAACCGCTTCGAGTATTTCGAGCCCGTGAAGGTCGGCGACAGGATCACGGCCACCGGACGCGTCGCCGATGTGTACGAGAAGACGGGATCCAGCGGCAGCCTTCTCTTCATCATCTTCGAGACCGGCTACGTCAACCAGGACGGCCGCACGGTCGCCAGGCTGCGCGGAACCGCGATCCGGCGATGAAACTGATGGTGGACCAAGAGGTGCCGGAGCTGGTCAAGCACCCGACCACGCGGCAGCTCGTGCAGTACGCCGGCGCGCAGGGCGACTTCTACGAGATCCACTACGACCAGGCTTACGCGCAGAGCGTCGGGCTGCCAGGGGTGATCCTCCATGGGCTGCTCAAAGCCGCGTTCCTGGGCCAGCTTGTCACCAATTGGCTTGGCGATCGCGGCACGCTCAAGACTTTCGAGGTGAGCTACCGGGGCCTCGACCAGCCTGGACGGCCGTACCGCTGCCGCGGCCGGATCACCAAGGTCGACGGGGATCAGGTCGAGCTGGAGGTCTGGGGTGAGGACTCCGCCGGCAACCGAACGACCGCGGGCACGGCGACAGTCGAGATGAAGGGATGAGCGCGAACCCAGGCGAGCCCGCGCATGACGAGGAGCACCGAAGCGTCGATCACGCAGTAGCCGCCGGCGATCACCGAAGGCGGATTACCGGACGGGATGTGGGTCCACGGAGCGACCGGGAGCCAGGCCCAGTTGCCAAATGAGGTTCCGAAGATCTCGAGCTCGCCGGTCGCGATGAAGATGGCGGAAAACAGAGCCCACCTCGGCGATCGCAGTACGAAGTAGGCGAACACCGGCAGGCACAACGCGCCCTGGACGTCCACGCGCCCGGTCATCACCGGCAGCACGGTCAATCCGGCGAGCGCCCAGGTGGTCGCGCCGGCGAGCACCACGTGCGCCACGCGCTTTCCATAACGGAGAACGACCGGCGTGCGGGCCGCCAGGAGGCCGAACAGGTAGACCATGCCGTGGCCAGGCGGCACGAAAAGCGGGACATTGTGCAGGCGGTAGCGATATACGCCCCAGATCAGCGAGCCGAAGATCTCAAAGCCGGTCGCGACGATGACGCAGGTCCAGACCTGGAGGCGCTGCTCCTTCGGCGCTTTCAGCGCGGACAGGTAGAGCACCGCGAACGTGAGCAGCCCAAGCATCCACTGCTGCCACAGCGCGGTGATCCGGCTGTCGGCTAGAAGCAGGATCGGCGTGTAGGTGAGCAGGTAGGCGTGCAGCCAGTAAGGCTTGAATCGGTCGAGCACCGTCACGACATGCTAAGGGGTCCCCGCGCACTCACGCCGCAAGCTGTGAGTTCGCGGGTTCCGTAGCGGGGCCGGTCTCGAAGGCCGGCCCCGCTTGGAAAGCTCTTACTTGATCGTTCCGCGCTCGTCGATGAGGCTGCCTTTCAGCGTCCAGCCCGTGCCGCTCCACGTGATCACCTGTTCCTGGGTGATCGGGAAGTGGTCGCTGGAGGTCGTCTTGACGACGACTCCGGGAAGGAGGAACGGATTGTTCGATTCATTCAGGCTGCTGGTCGCGATGCTCACGACGTTGGCTCGCGTCATGTTGGAGCCGGCCTGCTTGAGAACGTCCACCATCGACCAAGCGACGGCGACGCCGTAGATGTTGAACCCGTCGTTGACGTTGCAGGTCGTGCAGTTGGCGATGACCGTCTTGTAGAGCTGCATGCCCGAGTCGCTGGCCCACTGAGGATCGGTCGGGTCCTTGATGTAGCCAACGCTGGTCACGTTCTTCAGCGCGGCGCCGGCCTTGGCCGCGATGCCCATGTAGACCTGCGGGTTGGAGACCGAGTTGAGGTAGATCGTGGGCTCCCAGTGCAGAGCCGTGGTAATGACCAGCGACTTGATCGTGAAGGCAGGTGTGGTGAAGAGGAACAGCGTGTCGGCGCCCTTCGCCTTGAGCGTCGCGAGCTGCGATGCGGTGCTGGCGGCGGTGACGTCATAGCTCTCCGCGTCGACAATCATCGATGCGTTGGAGCCAAGGCCGTCCTTCAGGCCCTTCAGATAGTCCTGGCCGTAGTCGTCGTTCTGGTACAGCACGCCGATCTTCGCGCTGGGGTGATTCGCGAGCAAGTCCTTGGCGTAGATCCGGGCTTCGCCCTGATAGGGAGGCTGCCACCCGATCGAGTAGGGGAACTTGCTGTTGTCCAACATGAAGGTCGTGGCGCCGGTGGCCACGAACAGCTGCGGAACTTTCTGAGCGTTGAGATAGTCGCGGACTGAGGTCTGCGCCTGCGTGCCCAGCCCGCTGAACATCGCGAAGACCTTGTCCTGCTCGACGAGCTGCTTGGTCAGCGTGACTGTGTTCGCAGGGTTGTAGGCGTCGTCGAGGATCTTGAAGGTGATCTTTCTACCGTTGACGCCGCCCTGCGTGTTGTTGATGTAGGTGAAGTAGGCGAGCTCGCCGTTGGCGATGGTCCCGTACGCGGCGGCCGGTCCTGACTGAGCGATCGTGTTGCCGAGCAGGATCGAGTTGCTGGTAACCCCAACGTCGGTTTGGGCCGTGGTGCCGGTCGACCCACCGCAGGCCGCCAGGGCGATGAAAAGGGCTGTGATCCCAGCGATCCGAGACCCGAACTTTGTCATAGAACTACCTCCCACTTTTCTGGAAACATATTTAAACAGTCTGGGGGTCCGGGGGCATCTGTCCACTATCCCGATCCGGGACCCCCCGCAGCCGCCCGCGGAGTCGACTGTAGCCGGTTAGGACGAGGCCGACCACCCCGTTGGGCGCGAAGATCATGGTCAGGATCAGCACGGCGCCATAGGTGACCGCCGGACCCGCCTTCTCGATGGTCGACGCGATCGAGCCCGGGATCCAGGTCTGGGTCGGGACCCACTGGTTCGACTCGATCGGGAGGAAGTACGCGAATATGCCGCCGATGATCGGGCCGGGAATCGATGCCAGGCCTCCGACCACGGCGCCGACCAGGAGCTGGATCGACAGCGCCACGGGGAAAGTGTCCGGGCTCACGAAGCCCGCTCCCAGGCCGAACAGCGACCCGGCGACACCGGCATACAGGGCGGAGATGCCGAACGCCAGCGTCTTGTAGCCGGCGATGTTGATTCCGGAGGCGGCCGCTGCCACCTCCCCATCGCGGAGCGCTCGCATCGCGCGCCCGGCGCGGTGACGCACGAGGTTCCAGGCCAGCCAGAACAGTACGAGGGTCCACGCGAGCGTGACGTAGTACGTCCACTGGTCTGAGGTCATCGGGGTGCCCGTCAGGGCGGAAAAGGTGTTGCTGGCGAACTGGGGCGGGACTGGGGGTACCAGGACGATTCCCTGCACTCCGCCGGTCAGCTCGGCCGGCCGCTTGATCAGGCTCGGCGCCACAACGGCCAAAGCGAAGGTGGCGAGCGCCAGGTAAAGCGCCGAGAGCCGCAGCGCCGGCACGCCGAACAAGAATCCGATTACTCCCGTGAGGACCCCGGCGATCGGGATGGTGACGAGGTAGTCCATCTTGTAGCGGTGCGCGAGGATCGCCGAGATGTAGGCGCCGAGCGCCATGAACGCCCCATGGCCCAGCGACAGCTGGCCGCTGTATCCCACCAGGATGTTGAGGCCCATGATCGCGATCGCCAGGACGAGCGCCTGCGCCCACTCGCCTGACTGAAAGCTGTCGATCACGGTGGGCAGGCCGATGAAGAACAGCACCACGAC
>DAITQH010000069.1:0-12060 GCA_036833175.1 Candidatus Dormiibacterota bacterium | reverse complement strand
GAAGGGGTGCTGCGCTTGGATTCAGGTCAATGGTTCGAGTCCGTTTGGGTGGACCCAAGTTCCCACTTTACGAACCGCCCCGGTGTATTCGGCGGGCCCGCCTGGGAGTGGGAGACCGAGGATTCCGCCCGCGATGCGACCGCCATTGAGGCCGTTAGGCGGTTCGTGGACGAGTACGGCCGGATGCCGACGCAGGATTCTTGGACGGCGGCAGGCATGAGCCCGTGCGAGCGCACCGTCCGGAAGAGGTTCGGAAGCTTCCAGGCCGCGGCTGAGGCCGCCGGCATCTCGATCCCGTAGGTGCGCCGGCCAGCGATCTTCTATCGAGGTCGACCAGGCCCTTGTCACGCCCGAGCCGGCGGCTCGCTCCGCCGGTGGGCAGAAGGCCCGCCACGTCGATTGCGGGGCCCGCGGTCACATCGACAATGCTGGCACGGCCCAACAGCGCCTCCCGACTATGTATGCGCCGGAGTGGTTCCCGTGCTCGGGATGGGGCGTGCCGGGCGCCGCGCAGTCGGGGCCTGGCTGATAGTGACGTCCTGGTTCTGCTCCACCGGGCGGCCTTCGGCTTCTCGCGCCACATCCGCGCCCGCGGAGATGCTCCGGGCCCGACTTCGATCCGGCGGTGCCGGCGACCACACCTTGGGTGGCCGTGGATTATGCCGCAGCACGTACGCCTCGGTGGCCGAGCGATCCGGTGGCGCCACGAAGTAGAGTTCGGCTCGCGCACGACCCTCCGCGGCCGGGTCATCCGGCAGCTCGTCCAGTGATCTGACCTGTGGGACCAGTTCGAGCAACTTCTCGATCTGCGCCCGTGCGAGCTTCACCTCGCCTGGGAGGCGGCGCTCGAATCCTCGGCTGGAGCCGACGATAGAGAGGACGTTCGCGATTTCACTCACCTGCAGGTCCAAGCCAGCGGCGGCGAGATCAGCACCCGCTGAGCGAAGCCTCGCCCGCACCTCGGGTACGAGCTCGCTCGCCAGCATCTGGATCAGGTCAGCGACCGCCTCTGCCGGGTGCGTCGACAGGCGGCGGAGGGCGTCGCGAGCGGCAGCTTCCAGGCGCTGTGAAGTGGTCACCGTCTCACCTTGCCATCCGGTTGCCGATCGACCGGCCGCCTGACGTTCCACATGGCACATCGCCGGCGGAAGCTGGGGTCAACGTTGGGGTCGTCGCAGCGGTTGCGGCGCCGATCCTCTATACCTTGAATTGGTCGGCGTTGATCTGAATGAAGTTGGTCCATGGTTACTCCTCAATCCTGGTGTCCGCCACTCAGGTGCTCGTGGAGCCGTGCCCGTTCCTGCGGCGGCAGCAGATCGAGCAAAGGCAGATAGCGCTCGTTCTCCTTCGTGAAGTGCAACTCCAGGACAGTGCGGAGTCCGTCGAGCAGGGCCTGCTCGCGGCGGCGGTTGGCGGGCGACTGGTCGGAAGCGGCGAGTGCTTCCAGCTCAGCGATGAGATCGCGAATCCGGACGTGGTCGGCGCTCATGGTGTCCGTCCCGCCGCCCACGGCTCGGAGCGCCCTCTCTACCGCCGGGTAGACCGAGCGTTCCTCTTCCTCCGCGTGCGGCAGGAGCCCGCCTTTGAGGAAGGCGAGCACACCGCCCAAGCGTTCCCCGAGCTGGTCGCCCTCAAGGTCCTGTATCTCGTCGGCGAGGTGTCCGAGGTCCTCAAGATGCGGGAAAAGACCGGCGTGCTCCTCCAGGATCAGCTGCGCGACGCTCGGCCCGGCCGTGGCCGACGGCCAGTGGCCTCCTCCGGCAACCGCCGCGTGATCCGCCTCTGTGGGCGGGGGACTGACCACGTGCAGAGCCACCATCCGTGTGCGGGCGCGCACGCCGCGCTCCTCGCCGGCCGGGACGATGACGACGTCGCCCGCCGCGACCGGGTGCACCTGGTCGCCGGCCCGGACCTCGCCCATGCCCTCGAGGACCGAGAGCACGAGATCGACGCCAGGCGCGTGAACCGGGATCTCCTGTCCCGGCTCGAACGCCGCCAGAACCACCCGCAGGCGATCGTTCTCGAAGAGGATGCGGCGGCCGAAGCCGTCACCCGAGAAGCTGGCCAGCTCGCGAGCGCGTCCAATCAAGGGTGCCGTCGAAGTGCTCGAGCTTGGCGCACCCTCGGGCCGGAAGACGACCCGGTAATCGCCGCCTCCGAGCGCTTCGGTCTGGTGCTGGAATCCGCGGGCGCCAAGCACCGAGTAGAGCGGGATCGGGTCCAGCGGAGCGGTGAGCTCGAGCTCCTCTCCCGGTTCCAGCCCGGCGACGGCAGACATGATCGCGTCGAAGGGCTCCTCCCCCCGCGCGAGCATCGGTCTGACATCAATCTTCTTCATCTGCGACACACCTCCAAAGGAATCACCTCCACCCCAGCTCCTCCCGGCCGCGATGGGTCATCATCTCCGGCTCCCAGCGCGGCTCCCAGACCAGCTCCGCCTCCGCGTGGCTGATGCCAGGGACCATCTCCAACGCTCGGGCGACCGCGGCGGGCATAGAGTCAGCGAGGGGGCAGCCGGGCGCGGTCAGCGTCATGCGCATGCGCGCGGTCTCGCCGTCGAGGGCGAGGTCGTAGACGAGGCCGAGGTCGACCAGGTTCACCCCCAGCTCCGGATCGCGAACGCAGCGCAGGCAGTCCCACGCCGCGGCGAGCAGGTCCTCGTGTGGCAGCCGGATCATGGGGCGCCTCCCCCCGGTCGCCGCTCCGGAGCCCGGCGACCGCTGAACAGCAGAGCGATGTTGACCGCGAAGACGAGGGCGCCTGCCGTGTAGACGATGCCGCCGAGGCGGACGACTTCGGCGGAGGCGCTGAGGAGTCCCGCGAGGACTGCGACAAAGCCCGACAGCAAAAGGCTGAACGATGCCCAGCCCAGCCGGTCGTCGATGAGGTCGCGCAGCAGCGGCACCGGCCCTGCGCCGGCCGCGTGACCGTAGCGGTGAAGCCAGGTCAGGAAGGGGACGATCTTGTAGTACTTGCCGACGATGGCGAAGCCGAACCAGCCCGCGATCGCCGCCCAGCCGTAGGCGACCACCCAGCTACGGCCCGGGGCGTGCCCGGTTACCAGTACCAGCCCGAGCGCAGCCGCACTAATAAAGGACGCGAAGGAGACGAAGGCGTGCCACTGCTCGAGGCTGATCGTCCGGCGCCGGCGGCGGCGGAGCAGCATCGCCATGTCCACCACGAAGACGCAGACGCTCAGGGCTAGAACTGCGGCGCCGACGGTGGCGATTGGGGTAAGCGGCCAGAAGATCAACCCAAGGGCCAGAACGACGAGGCCCAGGTTCCAGAGCCCGAGGTTGGCGTAGGCGGTGCGCTCGTCGTGTCCGTGGGCGAGCGAGAAGAGCGCCGTCAGATTGTACGAAACCCCCATCAACGTGAGGCTCAGGAAGCCGGCAAGCCCCAGGTGAGCGTGCGCAGCGAGCATCGCGTCGGAGATGTCGAACCAGGCGAAGTGCCAGTTGAGGGCGTAGACCAGGCCGAACGAAATGGTGGCGACCAGCCAAGCCTGCCCCGTCAGCACATAGGCGGCCATCGGATGCCAGCTACGGATCGAAGGCGAGCTGCGCAAGATCAGGGCAGCGAAGTGCGCGAGCCCACCCACCACCAGCGAGCCAAAGATGGCCACGCCAGGCGTCCAGTCGAACCAGAAGCTGGGGACGAACCCGCCCACGCCGAGCGCGTAGACCCAGAAGTTCCAGCGGGGCAGGCGGGTGCTCTTGAGGTCGGCCTGGAGTGCGACTGGAAAGAGCTGGTAGAGGGCACCCTGGATGACCATGACCACCCACCCCAGGATCGCCAGGTGGGTGAGGGCGAAGACGCGAGGATCGTCGTTGGTCTGCACCAGCACTCTGGCCAGGAGTGGCACGCCGGCGGCGAAGAGAACGAACCCGCCCAGCCCGGCGACAAGGTACGGCCGCGGGAGGGCGAAGTCCGGTGAGCGCTGGGGCTTGATGGCGGGTCCGGTGGTCCGCTGCGGAGCGGCGCTCATGACTGGATTATTTTAACGTCGTTCATCGTTTAAAATACAGCCGTGAGTGAATCCTCCACCTCCCTGGTCGCCCACCGAGCTCTGGCCGAGGCCAGCCGCATCCGCATCCTCGAGGAGCTGCGCTCGGAGAATCTCGACGTGCCCACGCTCTCGGAGCGGCTGGGCCTGCACATCAACACCATCCGGGCTCATATGGAGGTGCTTGCCGAGGCCGGGATGGTGACGAGCCGCCCCGTGCGGCTGGCGGGTCGCGGTCGCCCTCGAGTGCTCTACCAGCTGGTGCCCGGCAAACTCGCGGGCCCGGATGCCGGCTACCGCATGCTGGCGAAGGTGCTCGCAGGCCACCTCGCCACCATCAGCCGCAACCCCGCCGCTGCCGCCGAAGCCGCCGGGGAGGTCTGGGGCCGAAGCGTCATCGAAACTCCGCGGGATGCCCCTTCGGTCGATGAGGCCACCGACCGGCTGGTCCGCCTGCTGGCTGATCTGGGTTTCGCTCCGGAGGCCACCCAGCCTGGCAGTCGGCGCGAGATCCTGCTGCACCACTGCCCCTTCCGCGAGGCGGTGGAGCAAAACCAGGAGGTGGTCTGCGCGGTTCATCTGGGTCTTCTGCGCGGCGCCCTCCGCGAGATGGGCGCTCCGATCGAGGCCACCGAGCTGCGGCCGCTGGTCGGCCCTTCGCTGTGTGTCGCCAAGTTCGGCGGTCCCGAGCTCAGGCCGACTCGCCGGTGATCTGGGTCTCGCGCCCATCGGGGGTCCGGAGGCTGACTTCACCGACGCCGGTTCGTGCCGACACCCGCCCAGCGAACGTCCACCGGGAACCTGAGATCAGCCATCGATCAGCGCCTCCTCGGCCCCCGACGGGACCCGCATCGCGCGCGACTTCCGGTTGACCGAACCAGCGCAGGTGGCACCAGTGCTGGCGCAGGTAAAGCTGCAGTAGAAGTGGCCCCGCTGCAATATTTCGCCGCCGTCAAGCGGTCTTGCACACGCGCAGCAGCGGGTGCCGCAGCGCATACTGTGCTCAGGCGACAGTTTCCCGTCGGGCATCACTTCTTCTTCCACGGCACCACCATGCCGCACGTCTTTCGGGCTCGCGTGGCGCAATTGGCGCAGGTGATCGTGCTCACTGCACGGACGATGGCTATGTCAGGCTCTGCCCCTCTCGTCGACCGAGCGGACTTTCCGCGCGAGCTCGCCAGGAGGAGCGCCAACGCTGTCGTCGATCTTCCCGACCGTCTGCCCACGGCGCACCCAGGCTCGCCCGCCAGCGCCACGTGACAACGATCGGTCGCGACGCTGCCGAAGAGTTGCGCGAACCTCTTCGACGCCGCCGGGCCCCAGCTTCACTGATCGGGTTCGTTCACGGTGAGGCCGCCGAAGGCTACTGTTTCTCCCGGCCCGACCTGGAAGCCCCTGCGCACGGCCGCTGGGCGGGACGGTTCTATTGCCTCAGCTCGCATCGGGCGTGCGCGGCGCCAGTCCAGGCGCACTGATTGGTGGATTGATCCAGCCGCCAACGTTCGCCGCGATGCGCTTGCCCTCGGCTGGTCCCCAGCTTCCGCGGTCGTACGCGTGCGCCGTCTCGTCGCCGTTCAATACGGGGTCCACGATGCGCCACGCCGCCTCGACGCCAACTTCGCTCCCGAAGAGCATTCCGTCTCCGTGCAATGCGTCTCCGAGCAGGCGCTCGTACGGTTCCATCTCGTCGCCAGGTTTGTGATGTTCGCCTAGACGTACGTCTTCGCCGATCATGGCTTCGCCGGCCACCTTGATTCGGGCGGTCAGGGTGATCGAGACATCCGGACTCAGTCGGAAGCAGATCTCGTTGGGGTGTCCGGACGCCTTCGAATCGAACAAACCGTTCGCCGGCTTCTTGAATGTGACATGCACATCGGTGAAGGTGGCTGCCAGGCATTTGCCGGTGCGAATCAAGAACGGCACGCCCGCCCACCGAGCGTTCTCGACCGCGAGCCGCGCGGCGAAATAGGTTTCGACTCGCGAATCCGATGCGACCCCTTTTTCGGCTCGGTAACCGCGATATTGCCCGCGCACCACGTCTCCGGGGCGAAGGGGATGGACCGCTTTGAGCAACGCAACCTTGGCGGCGTCGATCGCCTTGCCGTCGCCCGCTGCCGGTACCTCCATTCCGAGCAGGGAGAGGACTTGCAATAGATGGTTCTGGAAAACATCTCGCCCGGCGCCGACTTCCTCGTAGAAGCCGCCGCGGCCGCGTACTCCGAAGTCTTCCGCCATCGTGATCTGCACCCTTTCGACGTGCTCCGCGTTCCAGATCGGCTCGAGAAATGCGTTGGCGAACCGGAAGTACAGAACGTTTTGCACCGCCTCTTTGCCGAGGAAGTGATCGACACGGTAGACCGCAGATTCGGGAAACGCCTTGTGAAGGGTCGAGTTGAGGGCCTTCGCGGAGGCGAGGTCTCGACCGAAGGGTTTCTCCACGATCACGCGACCATGCGCGGAGCAACCCGCCCGTGCTAGGCCGGACGCGACCGTCCCAAACAAGGTCGGCGGGATCGCCATATAGAACAGTGGCCGCTTGGCCGAGCCAAGTGCCGTCACCAACTTGTCGTACGTGGCCGGGTCCTCGTAATCACCAGCCACATACGAGAGCCGCCTCGCCAACCCGCCAAACGCCTCAGGGTCCAAGCCTCCGTGAGCTTCGATGCCCTCTCGCGCCCGCGTGTGCAATTGCTCGACCGTCCAGTCCGGTTTCGCCACCCCTATGACCGGCAGGTCCAGCTGGCCGCGGCGGCTCAACGCTTGAAGAGCGGGAAAGATCTGTTCGTAGGCGAGATCGCCGGTCGCACCGAACAGCACCAAGACGTCCGAGAGGGGCTCAGGCACGAGGTTTCCAAAGGCGGTAGCCACCAACGAATGCATTCGCGTTTGACCCGAGCCTGACGCCCCGCGGCAGCGCGCGCAGCAGCTTCGCGTTGCCACCGCCGAGAACAACGTCGTCGGCTTCCAATGCGGCCTTCAATCGCGTCACGACGTCGGCGACGGCGCGACGCCACCTCTTCTTGCCCAATCGGTTGAGTGCCGCCTTCCCGACCTGGTCTTCATACGTCCGCCCCTTCTCATAGGGCAGGTGCGCAAGTTCCATCGGTTCGAGCACGCTGTCGACGATGAGCGCAGAGCCAAGTCCGGTGCCCAGTCCGAGGAAAAGCATGCGGCCGCCCTTGTAGCTGCCAAGGGCCTGCATGGCGGCGTCGTTGATCAGGTGTACGGGACACCCGAACGCCTTTTTGAAGTCGAGTCCGACCCACCCGCCTCCCAGGTTTGCCGGCTCGCTCACAGGCTTGCCATGCAGGACGGGTCCGGGATAGCCAATCGAGACGCCGGCGTAATGCCAGTGAGCAGTGCCCTGCCGAACCAAGCGAACCATCTTCTGGGCGGTCATCCCTGGACCTGAAGGAATTTTGAGTACGTTCCTGCGGCCCGTGGCCAGGGCCTTGACGTTGGTGCCGCCGACGTCGATCACGAGGACGTTCATCGGAGCCATGACCGTATCAGGACTTCTTCTCGTCGTGGCCACCGAAGTCCTTGCGCATGGCGTAGAGGATCAGCGAAGTCGTCGGGGCCCCTTGACGCGAAGCACGAGTAGATCTTCAATGACCGCCACGATCGAGGCTGCACGGCCCTGCACAGAATCCGACACTCCATCAGAGCCACTTCGGCGTCAGCAGCAGCACCGCGCTTGAGCTCGGAAGTTTCCGGCTTCCCCGCGTGGACCTGCAGTACGCGACGCGAGTCGATGCCTGGGACGATGTGGTCGCGAAGATCGGACTGAGGTGCCCGACGAGGTCGGTTTCTCCTGAAGGAGGATCCTGAGCGCCGCGCGTCCAATCCTGCCCAGTCCGCTGATGGCTACTCGTGGCATCGTTCATCTCCTCGAGGTGGTGCTCATTCCGCTCACGTTGTCGGTTGCTCCGAGAACGAGTCGACATGGGCGCTCGCGCGTAAGTAGATATCGACCATACGGAGGTAGTTGTCCGCAATCGTGCGGCTCGCGCTCGCGTGTCCCAGTTTTCCGGCCAACCAGTCGGTCAGTGCGTGCTGCCAGATCGTGCGGCCGATCGCGAAGCCGATGAAACCAGCTACGCCTCCTTCCTCCCGCAACCAATTCTCGAGCTGGGCATCGCTGGCCCCACGGCCAAGAATGATGCAGGCTACTTCAGCGCGGCCGGCGCTGCGAGCTTGCAAGGCCACCCTTTCGTAATCTTCCCGCCGGTCTAAGCCTTCGACCTTCCAGATCTCGGGCTCGACACCAGCCGCCTGCAGCTCCGAGATCGTGCGCCGAGTCAAACCGGGACGCAGTTCGCGATCGTAGCGATCACGGTCGCCGCCCACTGCCTCCAGCTGAGCCGGCTCCGCCGGCACCAGAAGTTCGAAGAGGAGGCGGCGGTCATGCTCGCGTAACCAACTCGCCAGGCGCGCCAGTCGGGCCACCTGGATCCTGTTCATGGCGAGGTCGCCTTCGGGGTTGTAGCGGACGAGCACTTTCACATAGCTGGGATTGAATGTCTCGATGTGCTCGCCGAAGGCATCCCCATACTCGAAGTCGAATTCCTTCTGGCCGCTCTTTTCGACCGGCATCGCGAGCGTGTAGCCGTCACCGGATGCCCTCTGCGCCACCTCAGCACCGAACTGCTCGTCCACCAACAATCCGGCACTGGTCACCGGCACACCGTCGAGGACGGCCAGCTGGAGGCCCTCGAAGATCACGCGCTTGGCATCCGCGATTCGGGCAGTCTCCTCTGGAGTCGGCGCGTCATCGAGGCCGAACAGGCCGGAGGTGAAGGACCCACGCTGGTCGAAAGCCAGCATGAACAGGTTTCGGTGCAGTTCGGTCGACTCTAGTGCCATGCCTCCATCCTGATCGTCCGTACCGATCTATGGCAGCGGTCTACCGCCCGCGAACTCCACCGACGGGCTCAGGGATCCGCTGATCGATTTCGATCGGCCTGATCTTGAGCGCGATGACTGGATTGTCGCGATGGGCCGGTTGGGTCGGTCCGAGAAACCGCCTCGGCCCCCAACCACCGAGCGTACCCGGCCGATAGGGCCGCTCCGCCAGTTCGTCGACCTCCTTCACTATCACGCGACGCCCGCACCAGCGGACCGGGATATCCAACTTCACGTTCGGCGTCACCGTGAGCTCGATGCACCAGATGCCGTTCTCCTTCACCGGGCGCATGGTCATGGAACCGCGCTCGCCCCTGTCCCACAACGTCTGGATCAGCTCGGTGCCATATAGCGCCAGCAACGGCTCATTCTGTAGCGAGTCGATCCTCCCGCCCTCGCTGTTCCCGTCGACTCCCGAGGTGGGGACGCCCTGGGCGTTCATCTCAGGCGACCTCCTGCGCGACCTGGCCGAGCCGACCCGGACTCACAAGCACAGGGCGATCACTCAGATGGATGACCGCCGCGCGCACGTCGCCGCTCAGGAGGCCGCCGAGGTCTGAGCGGGGGCCGTGCCCGATAACGATCAGATCTACGTCGTGCGCGCGAGCGAGCTTGGTGATCTCTTCCGCCGCCCCACCTGGTGTCACCACGCCGTCGGCGGCAAGCCCGCTGTCACGTAGCGCTTCCACAACCGGGTCCAGCAGCTCGACCTCGGCCTGGATGGGGTCCAGGTACGGCGAAGTGATCACGTCGCTGAGCGTCCGAACCACGTGCAGAACGATCAGCTTCTTGCCGGCGGCGCGGGCCACTCCCATGGCATCCGCGATCGTTCGCGCATCCGACTCTTGACCGCCTATCGCGAGCAGGAGCCTTCCCGTCGAGGGCCTTGTTGCAGCAGCGCGTCCAAGGAGGACGGGGCAGGTCACGCCGGAAAGCACTCGGTGACTCTCGCTTCCGCGCACGAGCGACTCGAAGTCACCGTAACCTCGGGAACCCATCACCAACAGGTCTGGATTGAATCTTTGAGCCTCGTCGACGATGGCTTCGCCGACGTGACGCGACTGGGTTTCCGGGGTGCTGATATCGCAGCTGATGCCGGCCTCCCGGAATCTATCGGCCACGGCGGTGACCATCTCTGCGCTGGGGCGGCTCGTCACCTCCGAGACGCTCACCACCAGCGCTTGTATCAAGGGCAGCTTCAACGCGAAGAGCGAGTCCACTGCGGACCGGCTCTCGACGCTGCCGTCTACCGCCACCAGAACTCGTTCGAACTTCATGTCTTCCATGGGCGCAGCCTGTCACCGTTCAGAGGCGCGATTCGACGTACACGGGGGGAGGCGCCGTCTGCGCCAGATGAGGCAGATTCCGGGTCATGCCTCATTTGAGGCAGGTGAATCTGCGCCGCCGGTCCGACGTGCCTCCGCGTCGGCACGAGAAGAATGGATTCGATGGCAGTGACAGCAGCAGCCCGCGCGGCGGTCGACCTGGTACGCGCGTACGACCCCCGCGCCCGTCGCGCGACGGGCACCCGGGTGCTCGTCGACCGCGTTTGGCCGCGCGGAATACGCAAGGACGACCTGAATCCAGACATCTGGATGCGGGAGATCGCCCCGTCGGACGAGCTCAGGCATTGGTTCGGACATCGCCCGGAGCGCTGGCCCGAGTTCCAGAAGAGATACCGGCGCCAGCTGACCGGGAAGGCTCGGCAGCCGCTTCTGGAAGACCTCGAAGCCCTCACCCACAAAGGAAGGCTGACGCTTGTCTACGGGGCCAGAGACGAGGAGCGCAACCAGGCCGTCGTCCTGCGACAGGTTCTTCTCGAACGAGTCAAATCCCAAGGAGGTTCGAAGTGATGGAAGCCACAGTGAAGGAATCGAAGGCCGGAAGCCGGCCCGAGTCGAGGGAGGGAGCGGCTGACGCGGACCTCATGAACGCGGCGGAAGACGGGCTCAGGATGGGCCTCGAGCGCTGGCACGAGGTCTGCCCCTGCTGCTTCTCAGAAGCCTACCCGGGCGGCCTCGAACAGGCAGTCGGGAAGCTGAAGGGTTAATCCATGGGCGCGCCGGCTGGGGTAGCGTGGCAGTCGACGATGGCTGAAGCCCAATCCGGCCGGAACGGCCAGCGGACCCGAGTTCTGATCGTCGAGGATCACCAGGTGGTCGGTCAGGGCTTGCGAGCCCTGATCGAACGGGAGCCTGACCTCGAGGTGGTGGATGTCGTCGGAACCGTGGCGGGGTCGGCACGGATGCCGTCCACCACCGATATCGACGTGGTGCTGGCCGACTTCCGGCTACCCGATGGCAACGGGGGCGAGGCGATCGCGGCACTGCGCAAGCGGCACCCCAAGCTGCGCGCCCTCTTTCTGACCGCAGTCGAGAGCCCGGCCGCGCTGATGACGGCGATCCAGGCCGGTGCCCGCGGGTACGTCCTCAAATCACGCGCAGCGGAGGACGTGGTCATCGCCGTGCGCCGGGTGGCACGCGGCGAGATGCTGATCGATGCCTCCAAGCTGGCGGACCTTCTGCAACTGAAGGGAGAGCAGACTCACCTCTATGACACCCTCACCGCGCGCGAGCGGGAGGTGCTGCGCCTGCTGGCCCGAGGCCTGGACAACCACGCCATCGCGAAGCAGCTCGGCTTCCGGTATGCCACTGCCAGGAGCCACGTACGCAACCTGCTGGCGAAGCTGGAGGTGCACAGCAAGATGGAGGCCGTGGTCAAGGCGGCTGCGCTGGGCCTGATCGACCCTGACGCGGCGATCCTGCCCCAAATGGACGAGTTCTGAATGCCAATGAAGTTGGATGCTCCAGCTCGGCGCCTAGGACACGATGAGGCCATGATCCATTCCGATTCCACCACGACGCCACGAAACCGGAGTCGCGTGATCCGCGTTCTCATTGCAGACGACGACCCCGAGTTACAACTACCACGGCTTGAGCGGGGTGCTTAGCAGGCTTACGCCGGCTGAGCGCTAGGACGACACTCAATTAGCCGACCGCGGCTTCGAGAACATCCTCTCTCTCTCCCACCTCCAAGATTGGCTCAAGACAACCATTGCAGCGGCCTGAGCCGTCTCAGGTGTATGGGGGAATCTCTGCTAGTGGACCGTAACGGTCATTTGACTAGCAGCGGTGGTAAAATGAGGCATG
>DAITQH010000068.1:0-12502 GCA_036833175.1 Candidatus Dormiibacterota bacterium | reverse complement strand
GTCGCGCATCGCCTGCCAGCGAATCGCCGGGTCCGCATCGAGCAGCCAGTCGAGCACGTTCATCGGGCAGGCCCCCTCGCTTCGATCTGCCCACATTAGAGGATGACGATAGAGGCAGGCCCCGGCTCAAATCCCGGGCCCCTGACCACAGTCCCCCTTCTGATCAGGAGACCAGCCGCGTTGCTCGACCCACCCGAATATTGCGCACCTCCTCTTATGCTTCGGCGGTATGGCAAGAGGGCGCCCCGTGGGGATCAAGCAGGTGGCGGCAGCCGCGGGGGTGTCGGTCACAACCGTGTCGGATGCCCTCACGGGGAAGGGCCGGCTTAGCGACAGCACTCGCAAACGCGTTAGAGCGGCAGCGCGACGACTCGGCTACCGCCCCAATGCCACCGCGCAGAACCTGGCGCGGGGGCGAACCGGGGTGCTTGCGCTCACCATCTCGACGGCGCCAGGGGCACCATTCATCCTCACGGATATCGACTACTTCATTCAGCTCTTGACTGCAGCCATGTCGATGTCGCTCGAGCACGGCTATCCGATGACAGTTGCAGGACCAAGAAACGGAAACTGGTCCAGCCTGCCGATCGATGGGGCGATCGTTGTCGATCCAGTTTTGGAAGATGCTGCGCTTGCAGATCTGAAGCGTCGCCGCATCCCTCATGTAACGACGGGAAAGGATCCGAGCGGAGATGACCTCAGCTACTGGGTGGACAACGACCACGTCGAGGCAACCAGGATGATCCTCGACCATCTGGAGCAGGCTGGAGCCAAGAGGGTCGCACTTCTCTGCGGCCCCGCCATCCATTCCTACACGATTGATGCGCTTCGATCGTATAAGGACTGGTGCACTCTCGCGGGACAGCCTCAGGTCGTCGCATTTGCGAGCGACGGCATGTCGGACTCCGCCGGTTATGCGGCGGCGGTCGAGCTGCTCGACAGGCCCGATCCTCCCGACGCCATTTATGCAACGCTCGACCGGTTCGCGCTGAGCGCCAGGCTCGTTGCCGAGACGCGCGGGTTGAACGTACCCGATGACCTGCTCCTAGCGGGGCTCGGCGATAGCGCTGCAAGCAGAGCCGCGATGTTGACGGTTGTGCACCTCAATCCGGAGGCGATCGGGAGTCAAGCGGCCGAGCTGCTCATCCAGCAGGTGGAGGGCCACCGCCCCGGGAAGACACAGGTTGTCGTGCCGGCTGAGGTCATCGCTCGCGTATCAACTTCACGGGGTACGACTTCGTAGCCAGCCGGTGTTTGGGGTCACATGCGTCTCGGCTGGACCCGGCCGCAACCTGGACGAGCTCGGCGGCCGACGACTGTCTTGACACCCAGGGATTGACTACCTGAGTGTCGACGTGGACTCACTCGACGCCGCATTCGCGGTCGGCACCTGCGTGCCAACGCCGGGTGGGCTCACTTCAAGAGAGATGATCCAACTCGTCCGCGCCTTCTCGGCGCAAGGCCTGGTCGGAGCTGATGTTGTCGAGGCCGCGCCCAGCCTGGACCCGACATCGGCGACATCTGGGATGGCGGCTCGCATCGCGATCGAGGTGATGGCGTTTCACGGTGGAGCAGGCAGGGGGCGCAATTGAACGTCGAACTCGAGGCATAATCGGCCCATGCTTGGCCGGCGCTTTAAGTTAGAGGCGGATACCGCGGCGCATGAGTGGCTGGAAGCGCATCCGGCATTCGGTCCGCGAGTCATCTCCTACGACATTCACAGGTGCTGTGGGGGCGGCAAGATATGCCAGGTGAGGGTGCGCGAAGGGTTGCGCAAGGACGATCGTCGCGAGTACGCGACTGGCGAGATGGATGACGGCACCGAGTTCCTGATCGATAACAGGGCCGCGGCAAAGCTGCCTTTGCGCTTCGGCTTGACCGTGCGCGGTTTGGGGCCCCTAAGACACCTTGACCTCGACCTCAAGAGCGAGCAATGGGGAGATCTTCTTTACAGCTAGACCTTTGTAGTAATTTCACGGCGAGAATCAGCGCATGGAGCCGAGCCTGAGCCGAGGGGATAAGTACGAGCGCACTTACGAGTTGCGATCAGCCGCCGGCGAGGACGTTCATGGGGAGGCCAATTTCGTCACACGCTTTTCGCCAGGCAGCCTCCTTGACGCGGGCTGCGGCACTGGAAGAGTGGGCAGGGAGTTGTATCGCCGGGGGGTCGAGATCGTGGGCGTTGACGTCGACGCCGAGATGCTGAGCACGGCCCGCGCTCGATGCCCCTCAGCGTCATGGATCGAGGGTGACATCAGCGAAATTCAGGTTGAACGCCCATTCGACGTCGTGTTGATGGCCGGCAATGTGATCAACTTCGTGACTCCAGAAAGGCGGCGGCAGGCCATTGAAAACCTGGTGCGCCATCTACGGCCGGGAGGTCTCCTTATCAACGGCCACTCGATTCGGCCCGACGGCTGCGCGCCTGCGGTATTTGCCGCTTGGGCCGAAGCCTCGGGCCTGGAGCTGGTCGAACGCTGGTCAACGTGGGACCAGGATCCGTTTGTCGACGGTTCGGAGTACTGCCTGACCGTTCATCGTTTGGTCGACTGAGCCGCGGGTGACCTCGCGCGGACGGGCCATTCGACCCTGACCGCGGTGCGCTGCGTGCGTGCGACTCGATCGTGGAGGGTGGGAAAGCAGGCCCAGGGCCGATGGTCCCGGTCTGCCAGGGCCGGGGACCCTGTCCAGTTAGGGCCAGGCGGCGGTATCGGCCCATCCGTGTACAGGCTTCACTAGGCATAGGAGCCGTCCAAGCTCAATCAAAAGGCCCCGTGAGGGGCTATTTCAAAGGAGTTGACAGTCGTGGACAAGGCAATTCGGTGGCGGATCATCTCTCTGCAGGCGATGCTCGTCGTCATCCTGGCGGCTTCGTCAGGCTTCCTTTTCTTTCAGGGAAATTTCGTGACCGGAATGGTGCACGACCAGCTGGTCGCACAGAAGATCTTTTTCCCTGGTACTGACCAGGTCAAGGCGGGCGGAGCTCTCGACCCGGCGAAATTCCCGACCGAGATCACCCAGTACGCCGGCCAGCAGGTCGACAACGGTGAGAAGGCGAGGGTCTACGCGAACGACTTCATCGCTATTCACCTCGCAGGCGTTGCCGGTGGCAAGACATACTCTGAAGTCAGCGCCTTGAACAGCACGGTAGCCAAGCAGCTCGCCACTACCCCGACGACTGACCCCAACTATGCGACGCTGCAGGCACAGTCGGCGACTCTCGCCGGGCAGAAGACGACCCTCTTCATGGGCGAGATGCTTCGCGGAACGCTTCTCAACTCGTGGGGCTGGTCGACAGTCGGCACCTACACCGCCTACGCCGCAGTCGGTCTGATGATCGCGGCTCTCGGCGTGCTCGGCGCACTGGTCTTCGAGTTCTTCGTCGCGGGCCGCAAGCCCGAAACACTCAAGGTCGCGCAGAAGATCGCTGCGTGACAGCTGAGATGACGGCAAGCTCCGGCGGGATGGCCCGCCGGAGCTCTTTCTGTCCGGCCCACGTCCACGGCCGGCCGGGCCAAGGCCTGTTCAAAAGACCTACTGACACACGGTCCCGCTGGGGCGGCTTCCCTAACCAAAGGAGAATTGAGTTGAGCATCACGATTGCGATGAGCTTGAATCTGAAAGGGATGTTGTGTCCCCTTCCGATCATGAAGACGGCCAAGGCGATGAACCAGCTCGCGCCCGGCCTGCTGGTGGAGGTCCTGGCGACCGACCCCCGTTGTGTTTCCGACTTCAAGGCGTGGTCGCGAGCGACAGGTAACCGGCTCGTCGAATCCAGCCATGAAGCCGGGGTGTTCCACTTCATTCTCGAGAAGAAGGAAGGGGGCGTTTTGAGATGAGCCAGGCGACCAAGACGTTCGCTGACGCGCGGGGCCGCGATCACGCTCTTCATTTAGACGTAGTTAGATAGACGCGAAGTGGCGCTTTCCGAACCTGCCGCCCGCCCCGCTGCGACGGATCGTGGGAGCGTCAGAAATCCATACAGCGTGCTCCCCAACTGGCTCTACCCGGCCTTCGTGGTCGTGGCGCTCAGCCTGTTCGGCATCTTCGCTGTCTGGGTCGTCTTCTTCCAGCCTTTGGGCTACGTCAAGCCATACCTCAGCCCTTTCGACTCACCGCCGATCACGGTCGGCCCGATCCCGCCGGGGGTCTGGGTGGCTTGGGCGCCTTTGGTTTTCCGCCTCACCTGTTACTACTACCGCAAGGCCTATTTCCGCTCGTTCTTCTGGCACCCTCGCTCCTGCGCGGTGCCCGAACCGACGCGCGGCCGTTATCGCGGGGAGACCGCATTCCCCTGGGTCTTCAACAACCTTCACCGGTTCGCTTTCTACGCGACGGTGGTGCAGGTCGGCTTCCTCTGGTTCGATGCGATCGTGGCCTTCGACTTCGATGGGCGTTTTGGAATCGGGCTCGGCAGCCTAATCATCCTCGCCAATGTGGTGCTCCTCTCGGGTTACACGTTTGGCTGTCACGCCTTTCGCCACCTGTCCGGTGGAGAGATCGACTGCTTCTCGTGCTCGTTGGCGGCAAGAGCTCGGCACAAGCTGTGGAGGGGCGTCACAGTCCTCAACGTGAAGCACGACAGGTGGGCCTGGGCGAGCCTGTTCTCGGTGGCGGCTGCGGATATCTACATCCGCCTCCTGCTGGCCGGAGTGCTCCAGGACCCGAGGTGGATTTCGTGAGCGCGACATATGAGACGGTCGACACCGACGTGCTCGTTCTCGGAGCGGGGGGCGCCGGCCTGCGCGCCGCGATCGCCGCGGCTGAAGGCGGGGCGCGCGTGCTGGTCATTTGCAAATCGCTGCTCGGCAAGGCCCACACGGTCATGGCCGAGGGCGGCGTCGCCGCGGCCATGCACAACGTCGCCTACCAGGATTCGTGGGAGGTTCATTTCGCCGACACGATGAAGGGCGGCAAGCTCATCAACGACTGGCGCATGGCGGAGCTCCATGCCAAGGAGTCGCCCGAGCGTGTGCTCGAGCTCGAGCGCTGGGGCGCCGTGTTCGACCGCACCTGGCAGGGCAGGATCCACCAGCGGCCATTTGGAGCGCATACCTATCCGCGCCTCGCGCACATCGGGGATCGCACCGGCCTGGAGCTGATTCGCACGCTTCAGGATCGAGCCGTGCACACCAAAGGCGTGGAAGTGCACATGGAAGTCACCGTTTTCAAGCTGCTGAAGGCCGGCGGACGCGTCGCCGGCGCGCTCGCCTACAAGCGCTCCGACGGTTCGCTAATCCTCTATCGCTGCGCTGCACTTGTCCTCGCCAGCGGCGGCGCCGGCAAGATGTACCGCGTCACCTCCAACTCGTGGGAGAGCACTGGCGATGGGACTGCGCTCGCCTACGACGCCGGCGCGCAGCTACGTGACATGGAGATGGTCCAGTTCCACCCGACGGGCATGGTCTGGCCCGCCGGCGTGCGCGGCATCCTGGTCACCGAAGGCGTTCGCGGCGAAGGCGGCGTGCTGCGCAACAAGGAAGGCGAACGATTCATGGAGCGCTACGACCGCGAGCGCATGGAGCTTTCATCCCGCGACGTGGTCGCCCGAGCGATCAATTCAGAGGTGCTCGCCGGCCGCGGCACTCCGCACGGCGGCGCGTACCTCGACATCACGCATCGGAAGCCCGAGTTCATCAAGAGCAAGCTCCCGTCGATGTACGAGCAGTTCCTCAAGCTGGCCAAGGTGGATATCACGAAGCAGCCGATGGAGGTGGCTCCCACGATCCACTACGCCATGAGCGGCGTGCGTGTGAATGCCGAGACAGGTCAGAGCACCGTGCCCGGCCTGTATGCGGCGGGCGAGGTGGCGTCGGGCTTGCACGGTGCCAACCGCCTCGGAGGCAACTCGCTCAGCGACCTGCTCGTCTTTGGCAAGCGCGCGGGCGATGCTGCGGCAGAAGCCGCCAAGAGTTCGACGACCGGAAGCACGGAAATCGATCCCGCCGACATCGATGAGGCCATCGCCACGCTGATGGCTCCGCTCGATCGCCCCGAGGGCGAGAACCCATACAAGCTCATGGGTGAGATTCAAGACGTGATGTCGGAGCACGCCCCGATAGTCCGCGACGAGGCCGGTCTGGCGGCCGGCCTCGACAAGATCGGCGGTCTGAAAGCGCGTGCCCAGACTTGCGGGACAGGCGGTGGCACCAGCCTCGCGTTCAATCCAGGCTGGCACACGGCCTATGACCTTCGCTCATTGCTGGTCAACGCGGAGGCCCTTCTACGGTCGGCATTAATAAGGAAGGAGAGCCGGGGGGCTCACGCTCGCTCGGACTATCCCAAGCCGGACGACCAGCTCGCGGCAGTGAACTACATCGTCGAGAAGACCCCGCAGGGGATGCGGGTGCGGCCGGAGCAGCGGCCGCCGATGCCCGGATACCTGGCTGATGCGGTTCAGCGCTCCTATGCCCGCTATACCCCTGAGGAGACCGAATGAATGGAGATCTCTAATCTCGACCTCAAGATCTGGCGGGGGGATGCGAGCAGCGGCGAGCTCGTCTCATACCGAGTGCCGGTTCGCGAAGGGATGGTCGTCCTGGATGCCGTGCTCTGGGTCCAGGCCAACATGGCCTCGGACCTGGCCGTGCGCTGGAACTGCAAGGCGGCCAAGTGCGGCTCGTGCTCAGCCGAGGTGCAGGGCTTCCCGCGCCTCATGTGCAAGACCCCGATCGCCGATTACGGCAGCCAGGTCACGGTCCGCCCGATGAAAGCGTTCCCTCTGATCAAGGACCTGGTGACCGACGTCAGCTGGAACTACGAGGTCAACAAGGAGATCCCGCCCTTTACGCCATCAGAGAAAGATCTGGCCACCAGCGAGCCGTGGCGAATGCAGCAGCAGGACGTGGAGCGATCGATGGAGTTTCGCAAGTGCATCGAGTGCTTCCTATGCCAGGACGTCTGCCACGTTCTGCGGGCTCACGATCTGAAGAGCGCCTTCTACGGTCCGCGTTTCCTCGTCCGGATCGCCAGCCTGGAGATGCACCCGAAGGACGTGCTCGACCGGCGTCCACTCTTGAAGGGCAAGGCGGGTCTCGGCCTCTGCAACGTCACCAAATGCTGCACGGAGGTTTGCCCGGAGCACATCAAGATCACCGACAACGCGATCATCCCGCTCAAGGAGCGAATGGATGACGCCTACTTCGATCCGATCCGCTGGCTGCTGAACCGCCGAAAGCCGCGAACGAACAACGCGAGTTCGGACTAATCTGGCCCCATGTTTGTCCGCCATTCCGTCCACATCGATCACCCCGTCGCCGCATGCACGGAGGTCTTGATGAGCGGGCCGCGGAAATGGTTTCCGCGTCTCAGCGGAAAGGGAGTGGGGTCGGTAGGCGCGCACATCGGGGGCGTTCCGGTCAGCAAGCGGGTCGTGGTCACGCTGGGCGAGCCGGTCAAGACGGCGACGTGGACGGTCATACCTCTCGAATGGAAGGCGACGTTTCCCGAGCAGCTGTTTCCGAAGATGACGGGCAGGATCGAGTTGGCGCCGGTGGACCAAGCCGTCACGCGGCTCACCGTCAGCGGAATGTACGAGCCGCCGCTGGGAAAGCTCGGCAAAGGGCTCGAGGAGACGGTGATGCAGGGAGTGGCCGATTCGACTGTCAAAGAGCTGGCCGAGGCGATCGCCAAGCGGCTCGAAGCTGCCGTGTCCGCTCAAGCCAAGAAGCTCACGACCTGACGGCAGTGCGCGCCTCGGTCTGGCTTTACTGAGACCCGGGAATGCTGGTGTGGCGGGCCAGGTAAGCGGCAGCTTCAGCCCTGCGTGCCACCTCGAGCTTTGAGAGGATTGTCGACACGTAGTTCTTGACCGTCTTTTCCGCCAGCTTCAGCTCCTTGCCGATCTGGCCGTTGGTCAAACCTTGTGCGACCAGCGTCAGGATGCGCTCCTCCTGCGCGGTCAGGCGTGCAAGCTTCTCGTCGCGCATCGTCTTGCCCTTGCGAAGCCGCTCCAGAACGGACTTGGTGACCTCGGGGTCCAGGAGGCTGTTGCCGGCGCCGACCTCGCGGATGGCGCGGATGAGCTCGCCGCCCCTTATCTGCTTCAAAACGTAGCCGGCGGCGCCGGCCATGATCGACGCGAACAGTGCTTCGTCGTCGGCAAACGACGTGAGCATTAGAACTTGGGTCTTCTCGAGGCGGGCCCGAATCTCGCGAGTGGCTTCGATGCCGCTCCCATCGGCGAGGCGTACGTCCATCACGACGACGTCGGGCTTGGTCCTCATCGCTTGATCGATGGCTTCTCGAACCGATCCCGCCTCCCCCACGACGACGAGGCCTTCGCTGGCGTTGATCAGCGCCTTGACGCCGTCACGGACGACTTCGTGGTCGTCAACAAGCAGAACGCGCAGCTGGTCTTTGGCCATCGCTCAATGGTCGCACCCGGCCCTTTGGAGCTGCACGGCCGCCAGTCCCGGTGAAACAGGGCCTATTGGCCCTGCTTGCAATCAGATTGGGAAGGTGAAACGAAGGCTCGTGCCCTTGCCCGCCTTGCTCGAAACTCGCAGCGATCCACCCATTGCCGTGGCGCGCTCACGCATGTTGCGAAGCCCATTGCCGGCCGCGTCGCGGCGCACCTCGAACCCAACGCCGTCGTCCTCGATGGTCAACACCGCGGTCTGTCCGGTACGGGCCAGGCGAACCACCGACTGTTTGGCGTGCGCGTGACGGGCGACGTTGGTGAGAGCCTCGCGGGTCACCTGCACTATCTGGTGTGAGCGCGAGGAAACGAGGGCCGCCAGCTCGGCGTCGACCTCGACCTCGACTCGGAGGGAAGACCGCTGCTGGATGTCCTCACCCAGCTCGCGAAGAGCCTGGTCGAGCTGCCGGTCTGCGAGGATGCCCGGCCGCAACCCGAAGATGTAATTCCGCAGGTCTCGAATCACGCGATCGAGCTCGCCAACGGCGCCGTCGATCCGAGCCGCTGTCTCCGGCGACGCCGCCATCAGCGCGGTGCCCTGCAGCCCCATGCCCACCGCGAAGAGGGACTGGATGATGCCGTCGTGCAGATCTTTGGCTATGCGTTCGCGCTCGTCCATCAGCTCCAGGCGCCGCACGTCCGCTTGCGCCCGCACATATCCGATGGCCACCGACGCCTGGTCTGCGAAGGTCTCGACCAGGCTGATCGTGCTCTTGTCGAATCGGCTCCCGCCTCTGGTGTTCGCGACCATAAGGGTGCCGGTGGCGCGGCCGCCGACCCGCAGTGGCACGAAGATGGCGGGACCTACTTGGCCGAGCCGGATGATCGGCTGGTAGCCAAGGCCGTGGGTGCTTGCGTCGTCAGTGTGGAGGGGCTGGCCGGTCGCCATGACCGCTCCGGAAATCGACTTCGCAGCCGGGACCGGCTGGCCTATGACTTGCTGTGCGTAGGCTCCGACCGCAGCCGCCACGACGAGCTGGCCGGGGGTCGAGGTGGTTGTCAAAATCGTCGCCGCATCGGCGCCGGCGAGGTCGCGGGCATGCTCGGCGACGGAGGTCAGAATCGCGCCGGTCTCAGCCCCTTCGAGGATGTCGGTGGTGATCTCGTGCTGCGCCTCGAGCCATCGCTCGCGCTGAATGGTCTTCTGGTAGAGGGAGGCGTTGGCAATGGCCACGCCGGCCTGGGTGGCGAGGACCTGCAGCGAGCGCTCATCTTCTGGGCCGAACTCCGAGGCCCCACGCTTTTCGGCCAGGTAGATGTTCCCGTAGACCTTGCCGAGAGCCTGCACCGGCGCGCCAAGAAACGAGTGCATAGGCGGGTGGTTGGGTGGAAATCCGACGGACGCCGGGTGGCTCGCGATGTCCTTGACGCGCACGAGTCTTGGCTCCCGGATCAGGAGCCCCAGAACTCCACGGCCTCGCGGCAGGGCGCCAATGGCCCGCCTCTGTCTGGCGGAGAGCCCGGAGGTGATGAAATCGACCAGCTCGTCGCCTGGGCCGATCACGCCGAGAGCGCCATAGCGGGCGTCGGTGACTTCCACGGCCAGATCGACGATCCGCTGCAGCACTATTGGCAGCGAGAGCTCGGATGCCAGTGTGAGTCCAGCCTCAAGGAGCGCGTCCTTCGGGTCGCGGCGGTCGGCCATCGTCCGCGAATCTACCCCAGCCGGGGTTTCCAGCGCTGGCGGCCAGGGGACCTTTGGATCACGGGACCATCGGCCCTATGGCCGCGAGGCGATTCATGGAACGCTGTACCCGTGAACGCGACGGACGGGTTGAGCCTGGCCAGGGCGGGACTGCCGCGGCATCGGACGGTTTCGGACGTCATGACAACCCACGTCCATGTGGCGGGTCCGCAGGCGCCATTCAAGGTCCTGGTCCGCCTGATTGAAGAGAACAAGGTCAGCGCGATACCGATCGTCGATCACCAGGGAGTTCCAATCGGGATCGTTTCGGAGGCCGATCTGTTGCTCAAGGAGCGCCGCCACGAGCTGGAGTCGGAAGCGGACCTCCTCCACCCGCGGAAGAGGCGCAACGAGAGGGCGAAGGCCGAGGGAACTGTCGCGTCGGAGGTCATGACTTCGCCGGCGATCACCGTCCCCGCCGATACGACGCTCAGCGAGGCGGCTCGAATGATGCAGAAGAAGAACGTCAGGCGCCTGGTGGTGGTCGACCAGCGGGGTCACATCGCGGGAATCGTCAGCCGGAGCAACCTGCTGCAAGTGTTCCTTCGCACCGATGACGAGCTCCGAGACGAGATCGCAGGGACGCTCGTACCGGCCCTCGCCCTGTCCTCGCCCGAAGGGATCGGAGTCGACGTTCGTTCCAACATCGTCACCCTCTCGGGCGAGGTGGACCGCAAGAGTGACGTTCAGATCCTGACCAGATTGGCGAGAGAGCTGGATGGTGTTGTTGACGTAGTCGACCACCTCAAGTACGTCTGGGACGACACGGTCCCGCCCGTGTCCGTGTTGTTACGTCATTAAGGCCGTTGTGGGGGGCAGAGCCTACGTCCCGTGAGGGGCAGGTCGGAATCAACCTATAGTGGCTTCCGCTTGGAGCCGGTGGCAATTTCGACTGGTGCTCGACGGCGGTTCCGGTTTGGCTTGGCGGACGACTAACGAGGAGGAGACGCTCGTGGCTGCTAGCGCGACTCCAGCAGGCGGCCGGGTGACGCGAGGGAACTGGTTGGCTGCGCCGTTCAACCGCCTGGCGTTCCAACGGGTCGACACGATCTTGCCGGTGGCCGCGGTCTCCCGCGGCTTAGGTCCGGAGCGCAAGCTCGAGAACGCACCAGATGACGAGACGATTGACCGGATTGTCTACGAGGTGGGGACCAGCCGCTCGACAATCGGCGACTTCCTTCGACGCAGCTCTACCGACGGGTCTGATTGTCCTCCGGGGCGAGTCAGTCGTCGCCGAGCGGTATATGAACGACCTCACGTCGTCGACATGCCACTCGCTCATGTCCATCTCCAAGTCGCTGGCCGGGATGGTCGCCGGTAGGCTTATCGACCGCGAAGTCTTCGATCCGGATGCGGAGGTCGCTGCCTATATCCCGGAGCTGAAACACACTGCTTACGGCGATGCCACCGCGCAACAGGTGCTGGACATGGCGGTCGCCGTCCGGTTCAACCAGGAGTACGACAACCCTCAGTCGGACGTTCAGACGGAAGATCGCGCAAGTGGTTGGCGGCCGCGCCTCTCGGGCGATCCGCCTGACACCAAGGCGTTTCTGGCGACGATACAAGGCGAGGGCGAGCACGGAACGCGCCTCCAGTACTGCTCGGCCACGACCGACGTGCTCGCCTGGCTGATGGAGCGGGCGAGCGGCCGGCCCTATGCCGAGCTTTTGGGCGAGGAACTGTGGTCGCAGATCGGCGCCGAACACGACGCCTATGTGACGGTAGATGACAGCGGTTTTCCATACGCCTGCGCCGGAGTCTGCGCGACACTCCGTGACGTTGCCCGGTTCGGCCGCCTTGTTCTCGACGGCGGCGTCTGGAGCGGTCGCACCGTCCTACCAAAGTCCTGGATTGATGCGACCAGGCATGGCGCAGGATCACCCGTCACGTCGGCTCTCGACTTTGAGGCGGTCTGGGGTGCCTATCCAGACGCGGTCTACCACAACCAGTGGTGGACGACCAGAGGGCCCCACGGCGCATTTTTCGGTGCAGGTATCTTCGGCCAGTACCTCTGGCTCGACCCGCAGTCCGATGTCGTGATCGTAAAACTCTCCAGCCTGCCCGCCCCGAACACCCCAGAGGACAACAAGGAACACATGACGGCTCTGGATGCGCTGGCATCAGCTGTCGCTGAATGAGGCCGTCCAAGCCAATCTCAGGTTATGGCTTCGTTCCACTCGCGGACGCGCCAGCTCGACACGACCCCGTTCAGCACGAAGGGATCTGAACGCGCGAACTCCTCGGCCGCCTCGCGCGAGCTGAACACGGCCATAGATCCTTCCAGGTCGCTGAAAGTGCCGATCATCAAGAGCGTCCCCTGATCGAGGAATTCGTGCCAGCGCGCCTTGTGGGCGGCGAAGTGGAGGGGCGCCTTGGTCCGGACATCGTCAGCGGATTCG
>DAITQH010000067.1:0-12644 GCA_036833175.1 Candidatus Dormiibacterota bacterium | reverse complement strand
GCTGCCAGGTCGGCCCTGTCGCGCTCGGTGACCGCGTCGCCGAGGTCGCGGAGCCGGTATAGGAGAGCCGTCTTCAGGCCGCTGAAGCTGTACTCCAGGCCGGGAAGCGACGGCTGGGGCAGGGGCTGTCGGACTGCGTCGCCGGTGCGGGCCAGCCGGTCGAGCGCCGGTCCGCCGGGGTAGCCGAGGCCGAGCATCCTGGCGGCCTTATCGAAGGCCTCACCCGCTGCGTCGTCGCGCGTCCGGCCTATGACCTCGAAACGTCCGTGCTCCGGCATGCGGACCAGGTCGGAATGGGCGCCGCTCACGACGAGGCCGAGCAGCGGGGGCTCCAGCTCGGGGCGCGCGAGCATCGCCGCGTAGATGTGGCCCCACAGGTGGTTGACGCCGGTGAGCGGCCTGGACCACGCGGCCGACAGGCCCTCCCCCACTCCGACTCCGACCAGCAGGCAGCCGGCGAGGCCGGGGCCTCGCGTGACCGCGATCAGGTCGATGTCGTGGGGTCTGGCGCCGGCACGTTCGAGGGCCGCCTCCAGGAGCTGGGGCAAGCGTTCGAGGTGGTCGCGGGCGGCGAGCTCGGGCACCACGCCGCCGAACTCTTTGTGCAGCTCGACCTGCGAGTGGATGACGTTGGAGAGGATGTGGCGGCCGTCTTCCACCACCGCGACGGAGGTTTCGTCGCAGCTTGTTTCTATGCCCAGAGTTAGTGTCAAGAAGTTCTTCCTCGGCCCTCTCCCCGACCCTCTCCCCTGCGGGGAGAGGGGGTTCTTACGAGTCCCCCTTGGTGATCAGGTCTCGGCGGAGGCCTTTTACGTCGGCTTCTATTCGCTCCAGGTTGTCTTCGTAGGCTCGGCGGAAGCGCGGTGAGTGGATGCTGTCCGACCACATCACGATCGCGTCCTCGCCGTTGTCCGTGTAGTAGCCCTTGCGCCGGCCTATGACCTTGAAGCTGAAGCCTTCGTACATCTTCATCGCGTTCTCGTTCGTCGTGCGCACCTCGAGCGTGACCCACTTCGCGCCTATGTCGTAAGCGGCCTGCACGAGACCCGCGAAGAGGATGCGTCCGAAGCCGTGGTGCTGGAGGTCGTGGCGGACGCCGATCGTCGTGACGTGAGCCTCGTCGTACATGCGCCACATGCCGCCGTAGCCGATAAGCGTGGGGTCGAGCTCGGACGACTTATAGCCCGACGGCGCCTCGACCAGCCCTTCCTGCCGCAGCACGATGTAGTGCGCGCTGGCGCGCGAGGCCAGCTCTCGGTAGTAGGCGTTGCGCGGCCACGGGGTCGCGAAGATCTCGCGTTCGATCTCCTGGACCGTAGCCACGTCGGCCTCACGCATCAACTCGATCGCCAGCGACTGGCGGAGCTGAACCATCACGCCCTGGGGGCAGAAAACGACTGCATGTACTCGAGCCTGAGACTACCATAGGCAACTTCTCCCGCCGACGTGAGGATTGTCACAGCGGCCGCGGCGAATGACCTCAACTGCGCCTCGGGCTTGAAAACGTGCCCGGCCTCTTTCAGGGCCGCCTCAGTGGCCGGCGAAACGAAGCCGACAAGCTCGTTGGTTTTCGGGATCTCTTCTGGCTCGCCGAGCGCAGGGTTGCCGCCAGGGAGCAGGTAGTAGACGCGGCCTCGGCCTGCTTCTGACAGGGCGATCACCGGCGTGTCGCTCCTGGCCGCCTGCACTGCGAGCGTCGGCAGCGGGACGATCGGTACGCGAAGTCCCATCGCCAGGCCAAGCCCGAAGGAGACTCCGACCCGCAGGCCGGTGAACGACCCCGGCCCTGTCGCCACGGCGACCTTGCTCACCGCGTGACGGGACGCCAGGGCGCGCATGCGTTCGACGAGCTCGGGACTGCGCGCGGGCAAGAATGCCTCTTCGACCACAGCCCCCGATTCATCCACGACCGCCAGCGCGCTCAGCGCCGACGAGGTGTCGATGATGAGAATCAACGGGGGAGGTCGCGCTTGACGCGGATCACGCGCCGGTCGCCCTCGAGGTGTTCGAGCTCGATGCGCGCTGCCTTGCGAGTCTCAAGCCGGTCGCCCCACTCGACCACGACCGCGCCCTGGTCGAGCAGCTCGTCGAGGCCGAGGTCCGCGAGCTCGGAGGTATTCTCGATCCGGAAGAGGTCGACGTGGGCCAGCTGCACGTGGCCCGCATACACGCGCACCAGCTGGAAGGTCGGGCTGGCCACCGGGTCGTGCGATCCCATGCCTCGCGCGACGCCGCGGACAAAAGTCGTCTTCCCGGCACCAAGCTCCCCGATCAAGAGGACCAGGTCGCCTGGACGAAGCCGCTTGCCGAGTCGCTCGCCGGCCGCCTCGGTCTCAGCCGGTGAACTGGTTATGGCGTCAGGCAAAGTGGTCGTAGCCGGTGTTCTCGAGCTGGATGGGCATCCCGTTGGCGCCCAGCACCTGCACCGATGAGTCGTCAGTGAGGAAGCCGAACGCATGCAGCCCGGAGGCACGGACGAGCTCTTCGGGCCCGACGCACACGAGCTCCGCCTCCTCGCCGCCGGTCAGCCCCTCTTCGAGGGTGGCTGAGGCGGCGACCGGGACCTCGGCGGCGCGGATCACGCATCCGCAGCCGGAGAACGCGACGAACTTGTCCATCTCTCGCAGCAGCCCGTCGGATATGTCGCCGCAGCACAGCCCGGCCTCGTTGAGCCGGCGGCCCTCCTCCAGCAACGGAACGAGCCGGAGCGGGCGGCGCTCCCGCAGGGCCACAGCGGACTTTCCGAGCGGGCCTGTGACGGCCACGGCCCAGCCAGGACGCGCCTCGCTGCGCGCCAGCGGCCGCTTTGAGGTGCGCCCGACGACGGTGATGGAAAGGACCGCGGGCCCCTCGGTGGAGCTCATGTCGCCGCCCGCGATGAGGACGCCCGTCTCCTTCGCCAGCGCAGACATCCCTTCGTACAGGCCGGTCAGGCTCTCGACCGCCCATGCACCCGGGATCGCGATCGACGTGAGCGCCCATGCCGGGGCGGCGCCTTTCGCGGCGAGGTCACCGAGCGCCAGCGCGAGCGAGCGCCACCCCACGTCTTGCCCGCTCATCCACCCGAGATCGAAGTGGACACCCTCCACGAACATGTCGCAGCTCGCGACGGTGAAGCCGTCCCCTTCGGCGAACACCGCAGCGTCATCCAGCCCTGACGGCGCGGCAAGGTATGGCTTGATCCGCTCCAAAAGGCCGAACTCGCCAAGTCCTTCGATCTTCATCTGGGCAGCCCGCTGATGCGAGGACGACGGATCTTCGGCGCCCAGGCGGCCGCATCGCGTTGTTGACGCCTGCGCTCCTCGCGACACGTAGCCACGACTACGCTTTGCTGCGGTGCTCGGCGTCGCCTAGCGCTGCAGCCACCTGGACACCGAATCTCTCGCCGCCCTCGCATCATCGGTCTGTTCAAGTCAGCATGGTACGCAAGCGCCGCGCGGCCAATCCGGGATCGGGAGCGTTGGCGATCGCCCGGATGACACACGCTCGCCGCAACCCTTGCGCGGTCAGCTGCGCGACGTTCGATGCGTCGATACCACCGATCGCGAACACGGGCACTGCGGCGCCAACCGCAGTCGCGATCGCGGCCACGCCACTGGGTCCGATGACCTGCTTCTCAGTTTTGATCGGGGTGGGAAAAGCGGGCCCGCTGCCCAGGTAGTCGGCTCCGTTGGCAATCGCCCCGCGGGCAGCCTCCGGGCTCGAGGCCGACGCCCCGATGAGCACTTCGTCCCCGGCGATACGCCGCGCCGAGGCGATCGATAGGTCGTCCGGTCCGAGGTGCACTCCGTCGGCGTGGCTGAGCATCGCGATGTCGACGTGGTCGTTGACGATGAAAAGCACGCCGGCCCGAGCGGTCACGTCCCGGAGGTCACGCGCGAGACCGAGAAGCTCGCCGCGGGCAAGGTGCTTGTGCCGGAGCTGGATCACATCCGCCCCGTGCAAAACGGCGGAGACGAGCTCGACGATGCGATCGGGTGCTTCGTCCGGCGTGATGAAGTAGAGGTGAGCGGCCAGAAGCCGCTCGATGAGCTCCGGTTTTGTCGCTATGCGGGGGCGCCGGTGGGGGCTGCGCCGCGCGGACGGCCGGGCGGCAGCGCCGGGTGCTGCCATCTCCACAGCAGGAGAAGTCCCGCGATGCCGAAGGGCAGACCGAAGCCGCTGAGGATCCACAGGACGCAGGACAGCATCGCGAGGATGGCGCCCCAGTCGTGCTTTCGCTGCAGGCCGACCACGGCCAGGCCCTGAACGACCCAGATCGGGAGGCTGAACAGGAGGGCGAAGCTGGCGATCCAGTACCAGCTGGCGGCCGGCGTGGTCGGAGCGAGCCTGGCCAGCAGGTCGGGCAGGTACAGGTAGAGGAACCAGAGCCAGGCGAGGATCGCCGCCGCGCCCACGATGGTCCGCCACAACACGTAGCGCGGGGCCGACGGGTGATCCCTCGTGAAAGTGGACTCGACGCCAGGGTTCCAGCGGCGGTGTAGAGCCCACCAGACAAGGGCCGCGAAGGGGATCCCGATCACGCTGAACACCCAGAAGCCGGAGGCGACCGTGGCCATGGCGCGACCCCAGTGAAGGCGTGTGTAAAGACCGACCAAGGCCAGCACCTGCAGACCGAGCATCGCGAGCGAGGCTTCCCAGACGAAAGCGTTGAGGGTCAGGTTTTCGGCCAGGTGGGAGGTGTAGTCGCCGTTGATGACAGCCAGGGTCCAGGCCGCGGCCCACGCCAGTGAGAGGAGCGTGCTGATCACGAAGCAAGCGATGAGCCACCAAGGGGCTCTGGACGCGAGGGGCGGCTGCGCCGGCCCCGAGACCGACACTACGTGAGGAGCTGGCGCAGTTTTTCGCGGAAAGCGGGCGGCGTGTCGCAGTCGCACGAGTGCCTGACCAGCCGCTTGAGGCCAGCCTGGAACTCGTAGTGCTCCTGGCAAGGGGGACAGCCTTCGAGGTGGAGCTGGAGCTCGAGGACCTCCGTCGAGTTCAGCTCGCGGTCTACGAACCGATCGAGCTTGTCCGCACAGTCCTTGCAGTTCATCTGACGATCCTTCCTTTCACGACTGCGGCACCTGCCGAGGTTCGCCGTTGCCGCGGACGATACCTGATTCGACCGCGTAGTCATAGAGTGATTTTTGTAGCTGCTGCCGGGCCCGGTGCAGCCGGGACATGACGGTCCCGATGGGGACGCCGAGGGCCTCCGCCGCGTCCTTGTAGGAAAAGCCTTCCACGTCGACCAGGAGGACCACCTCCCGGTGCAGCGGCGGAAGGGTTTCGACCGCTTTCACGACCTCTGAGGCGGCGAGCTTGTCGAGGACGTCGGCCTCCGGCCGGGCGCCTTCGTCGCGCAGCTTTTCGTACAGGACGAACTCGCCGACGTCGTCCAGGCTCACGTCTTCCTTGCGCGATCCCTTGAAGCGGTCCCAGAACAGGTTCCGCATGATCGCGAAGAGCCAGGCCTTCATGTTCGTGCCCTGCTGGTAGCTGTGCTGGTAGCGCAGGGCGCGCAGGTACGCCTCCTGGACAAGGTCCTGGGCTTGATCCGGGTCGCGGGTGAGCCGGAGGGCGCCTCGGTACAGGGTGTCCAGATGTGTCAATGCCTCTTCCGCAAAGGCAGTTCTTGCGGGACTTTCCGCCATCAGTAGTGCCAGTTTAGGGTCACCTGCCTTGCGTCATCTGAAATCACAAGGGGGGTGTGGCTATTCCGAATAGCGCCTCTCGACGCGTGGACCGAGGCTGGTCAGGACCTCGTAGGAGATCGTCCCGGACCAGTTCGCGACCTCCGCGGCGGTGATCCGCTCGTCCCCGTCTGCCCCGATGAGGGTCGCGACATCGCCGACCTGCACGTCAGGCACGTCAGTGACGTCGAGGGTGATCGCGTCCATGCTGATCGAGCCGATGAGGGGGGCGCGGCGCCCGCGGACAAGCGAGTGGCCGCGGTTGGAGCGCGTGCGGTGGACCCCGTCGGCGTAGCCGATCGCCACGGTCGCCACCCGTGTCTTCCCGGAGGCTTTCCAGGTGGCGCCGTAGCCCACGGTCGCGCCGGCCTCGATCGTTTTGACGTGGGTCACGACGGAGCGCAGCTCAAGGGCGGGTTCGGTGTCTGGCCACTCACAGCCGTAGGTCGCAATGCCGCAGCGCACGGCGTCGAGGGCGAAGTCCGGGTGGTTGTAGGCGCCGATCGAGTTGCAGGCGTGGCGAAGGCCGGGATCGACGTCGAAGGTCTTGACCGTCTCGGTGAAAAGCTCGAACTGTCGGACTGTCATCGCGTCGTCCGATTCCGAGCACGCGAAGTGGGTCCACGTGCCGGCAAGGCGCAGACCCGGCGTCTGGTCGATGAATCGAGCCAGCCCAAGCGCCTCCTCGGGCGAGCATCCGAAACGCCCCATCCCGGTGTCGATCTTCAGATGCACCGGCACCATCTCGTCGGCCTCGGCGAGCGCGTCCGCGAGCTGGCGGCTCGATACCGCGATGCACCAACCGCCGGCGGCCGCAGGCCGCGCCTGTTCGGGGGTGAGGCCTCCCATGACGAGGATCTCCTCGGGCGGCACGAGGGCGCCGAGCTCGCGGGCCTCTTCGATGGTGGCGACGGCGAGGCTGGTCGCCCCGCCGCCCAGAGCCGCCTTCGCGGCGGGAAGCGCGCCGTGGCCGTAGCCGCCTGCCTTGACGACTGCCATCAGACGCGCGTTCTTAGGCAGGTGCGCGAGGATGCGCGCGCAGTTGGCGCTCACTGCGCCGAGGCTGATGTCAGCCCACCTCAGGGAGAGGGAATTCGTCAGAGGCCGCCCTGGCGGAGCACGTTCATCACAACCGGGATTTCCAGCAAGAGGTCGCCGGCGAGGAGGCCGGAGTCGCCCAAGCGCTGCGAGATGCGCCGGCCGGCGGCGGCGTGGACGTAGACCCCGGTGACCGCGGCCGCAAAGGGCTCGGAACCCTGGGCGATGAGCCCACCGATGATGCCCGAGAGCACGTCGCCTGTCCCGCCAGTCGCGAGGGCGGGCACCTCGTGAGGGTCCTCGCTGATGCGCCCATCCGGGTGCGCGACGACGGTGTGCGCGCCCTTGAGCACGACCACCGCACCCCATTCTTTGGCCGCCTTGCTAGCAGAGCCGTGGCGGTCCGCGGCGATCGCCTCCAGCGTCTTGCCCGTCAGACGCGACAGCTCCCCCGGGTGCGGCGTGAGCACGCGATTCTTGGCGAGCTTGCCCTTGGATCGGGGCGAGTCCGCCAGCGCGTTGAGCCCGTCCGCGTCGATGACGAGAGGGCACACGGCGTGCAGGGCGAGGTCCAGGACCAGGCGCCAGGTGGAGCTGTCGCGGCCGAGACCCGGGCCGATCACGCCGACCTCGGCGCCCGCGAGCTGGCGCATGATCGAGTCGTAGGCGGCGTGGCCGATTGCCCCGGGCGCGACCTCCGGCACTGGCGTCGCCATGACCTCGGTGCACTTGGCGGCGAGGATGGGATAGATGGTGTCGGCGACGAGCAGCTTGACGAGCCCGGCGCCCGTCCGCGCGGCGGCCGTGGCGGCCAGGTAGGCGGCGCCTGTGTACCCGAGGCTGCCTGCGAGCACGATCGCGGTGCCAAAGGTGCCCTTGTGGGCGTCACGCGGGCGGTCGGGGAGAAGGACCGGGTCCGGAGCGGGCAGCAGGTCGTCCGCGACCTCCGGCATCTCGAGGTGGGCGGTGGCGACGGCCAGCCGGCTGTGGTGGGTGATGCTCACCTCGAGGCGGGCGCCACGGTGGTCGCCGAGGAGGCGCGCGCGCGGGGCGCCGTTGGGGCCGGGAAGGACCTCGATGCGCCGGCGGGGAAAGCAGATGCCGGTGCCGTCGAAGCACTTGATGACGGCTTCCTTGGCGGCCCAGCGGCCGGCGAGGCGGTCGGGGTTGCCGGCGCAGTAGGCCTGCTCGGCGGGGGTGTAGACCTTGTCGAGGAAGCCGGGGCCGGAGCGTTTGACGGCGAGCGCAACGCGGTCTACCGAAACCGCGTCAACACCGATTCTTTGCATCTCCACATTGTGCGGGGTCGCGGAGCCATCGCTGTTTGCGGCTCCATCGCCCCCCACCCGGCGCTGCGCGCCACCCTCCCCTGCGGGGGAGGGGAGCCACTACTCCACTGTGACGCTTTTGGCCAGGTTTCTTGGTTGGTCTACGTCTTGGCCTAGCTCCACGGCCACGTGGTAGGCGAACAGTTGCAGCATCACCGTGTTCAGGATTGCCGCCGTTGATTCTTCGGCTGCCGGCATCTCGAATATGTCCGCCGCGATGGCGTCCAGGGAGTGGTCGCCTTTGGTGACGAGCGCGAGCGCGGGCGCGTCGCGGGCCGCGATCTCGTGGACGTTGCTGACCATCTTGTCCTTGGTCGAGCTGGCCGTGCAGATGGCGATGACCGGGAACTCCTTGTCGAGCAGAGCGATCGGTCCGTGCTTCAGCTCGCCGCCGGTCGTGCCCTCGGCGTGGATGTACGAGATCTCCTTCAACTTCAAGGCGCCCTCCAGGGCGACCGGGTAGCTCAGGCCGCGCCCGAAGTACATGAAGTTGCGGTAGTGGCTGTATCGCTTGGCGAGATCTGCAATCTCCTTCTCGCGGCCCACGAGCTCCAGGACCTGGTCCGGGAGGGCCCTGAGCGCTGCCACCAGCTCGCGTCTGCGCTCGAGCGAGACTCGGCCGTTCACGGTGGCCAGCCGCAGGGCGAGCAGGGAAAGGCTGACCATGTGGGCGGCCAGCGTTTTCGTCGACGCCACTCCGATCTCTGGCCCGGAGTGGAGGTAGATCGCGCCGTCGGCGTCGCGCGCGGCCGAGCTCGCGAAAACGTTCGTGACCGCAACGGTCAGCGCGCCGCGCTCCTTGGCCTGGTGCAGGCCGACCAGCGTGTCCGCCGTCTCTCCGGACTGCGTGATCACGACCGCGAGCGTCTTCGGGCCGAAGGTCGGGCGGCGGTAGCGAAACTCCGAGGCGTCCTGCGAGCGGGACGGGATCCCGGCCCAGTCCTCGATGAGGTACTCGCCGACCATGGCCGCGTGACGCGACGTCCCCATGCCGAGCAGGAGGACCTCCTCGTAGCCCTTCAGCGTCTCGTCGTCGACGTCGAACTCGCGGAAGGAGACGATCCCGTCGTCGGTCAGCCGGCCGCGCATCGCGTTGGCGACGGCCTCCGACGTCTCGTGGATCTCCTTGCGCATGAAATGTGAGAAGCCGCCCTTCTGCGCCTGGCTCACGTCCCAGTCGACGTGGATCAGCTTGGGCTTGACCGTGATTCCGTCGAGGGTCGACACCGTGGCGCCCAGCGGCGTAACGGCAGCAACCTCTCCCTCGCCAAGCACGAGGACGCGTTTGGTGTAAGGGATGATCGCGGTGATGTCCGAAGCGATGTAGAACTCCTTGTCGCCGAGCCCCACGACAAGCGGCGCGTTGAGGCGGGCGCCGATGAGCAGCTCGGGGTCATCGGTCGAGAACATCGCCAGGGCGTAGGCGCCGCGGATCCGCTTCAAGGCGGCGCGAACGGCGGCGAGGAAGTCGCCCTTGTAGTTGGCCTCGATCAGGTGCGGGACGACCTCCGTGTCGGTGTCGGAGGTGAACTCGTGGCCCTTGGCCTGCAGCTCAGCCTTGAGCTCGGCGAAGTTTTCGATGATCCCGTTGTGGACGACGAAGATCTTGCCGTGGCAGTCGGTGTGCGGGTGGGCGTTGATGTAGGTCGGCTTGCCGTGGGTGGCCCAGCGGGTGTGGCCGATGCCCAGGTGCCCGGTCGGCATGTTGGCCTCGAGCTTCTCGATCAGGGTGTCGACCTTCTTCTCCGACTTGGTCAGGCTCGTGTGGGCCGCCTGTCCGGGCTTGGGGAGCTCCAGGACCGCCACGCCGGCGGAGTCGTAGCCCCGGTATTCGAGCCGTTTCAGGCTCTCCATCAAGATCGGGGTGGCTTCGCGATCGCCGAGGTAGCCGATGATTCCGCACATTTCTTTACTAGAACTCCTAGAAGGCGATAAGGATTCGACCGGTGCTGAATTGAACGGCGGGGACCGGGATCAGGTTACAGGTCGAGCACCCATCTGGGCTCCAACCCCCCACCCGCCGGCGCCGGCGACCTCCCCAGCGAGCGGGGAGGTGAAGCTAGGTCGGCGTTGGGGACGGGGAAACGGCCGGGTTGGGCTGGATCTGGTAGGTGATGCTGGCGATCCCAACCGAGGCGGTGATGTCTTTGGGATTCGGAACCGGAATCTGGACCTTGACCGTGTAGGTCGAGGTTTGCCCGCTCAGGTCGACCGCGGGCAGGATGATGCTCTGAATCTGGGCAAGCTCGACCTCCGGCCCGGTCAGCACAACCGTTATGGGATTGATCGTGACCCCAGTCACGTGATACCCGGCGGCTGGCCCGTGCGCCGGGTTTGAATCCACCAGCGCGACCGACCTGCTGGCGGTACCGGTCTGCGCTTCCGCGTGGAGGTTGACGTTTCCGATGTCCAGAAAAGATGTGGGCACGGTCTGAGTCAGCTTGCTCTCGTCCAACGTTGCGTTGCCCTGCTTCAACACGACCGGAACTGTGGGCCAGTCGACTGTCGTGCCATCGATCGGACTTGGGAACGTGGCCACGGCTTTCAAGTTCACCTCCCAGCTCGCCGGACCGTGGAAGGTCACTACGCAAGGGCTTTGGGGGCACTGGGCCTGCGGCGGCTTTGTCACCTGCCACCCGGCTGCCGGGCGGTACACCGTTTCCACCGTCAGCTTGTCAAGGCTCAACCGGTCGATGTTCGCCGCGAACGGTGGCGGGTTCTGGACAACCACGTTGCCCACGAGGGCATGCGCCACGACGTTGAGCTTGACTGCCGGACCGGGGGTGGCCCGGGTGGCATCGACCCCCGCGACGAGCTGCTTGACAGTCAACGGCCCGATTGCGTCCGCGGGACCGCTCACGGTCACTGAGGCTTGGGTCGGGGGGTTGATCAGAACAAGGTCGTTTGACACAGCGTAGTTAAGAGGCACCTCGAAGGTCCTGGTGGTGGGCGGATTCTGTGAGAAAGCGACTGCTCCCAGCATGAGGACGGCGAGCCCCACCGCGAGCAGCTTCAGGCGCCAGTCGTCGGTGATCAGGCTCACTTGCGGAACCTCAAGAAGCCGTTCCCGTTGGACGGCGACGGGATTTTCAAGCTGACGCGTCGGCGGAGCCCGTCGGCATCCAGGTTGCGGGTGATCTTGCCTTCTTCTATCACTGATATGTTTCCTGTCTCCTCCGAGACTACGAGGATCAGGGCGTCCGATGCCAGCGACAGGCCGAGCGCGGCGCGGTGGCGAGTACCGAGCCGTTCGCGCACGACGCCTTCCTCGGGCAGGGGCAAGAGGCACCCGGCGGCCACGATCTTGTTGCCGCGGACGATGACAGCGCCGTCATGCAGCGGCGAGTTGGGATAGAAGATGGACTGCAGCATCTCGGCCGAGATCTCGCCGTTGATCCGCACGCCGGTGGCCGCGTAATCCTCCAGGCCCACCTCGCGTTCGAAGGCGATGAGCGCGCCGGTCTTCTTGGTGCTCAGCCGTTCGGTGGCGCGGATCGCTTCCGAGATCGCCTGGGAGTAGAGACGCGTGTTGTAGCCCGAGAGCGGGCGGCCGATGTGGCCGATACGGCCGAGCTGGTCCAGCACCCGGCGCAGCTCCGGCTGGAACATGACGATGATCGCGATGATGATGTAGAAGGTGGCGTTCCTGAACAGCCACGCCAGCAGGATCAGGTTGAACTGCGTCGCGATCACGCCAATGACCGCGAGCAGGATCAGGCCCACGACGATCTGCGTGCCCTGGGTCCCGCGGAGCAGGCGCAGCAGCAAATAGAGCACCACCGCGACCACCGCCACGTCGGCCACCTCGATGATGCTCAGGTGGCGGACGACGTCGTTGAGCTGCGTAAGGAACTGGACCATGTTTAGTTCCCGAAGAGCTCCGCCATGATCGCCATCTGCGCGTAGAGCCGGTTCTCAGCCTGGTCGAAGACGATCGAGCGCGGGCCGTCGATGACCTCGTCGGTCACCTCCTCCCCACGATGCGCCGGCAGGCAGTGCATGAACACCGCGCCGGGCGCGGCGTCCATCACGGCCTGGTTCACCTGGTACGGCGCAAACGCCTTGCGCCGCTCATCCCGTTCGTTTTCCTGTCCCATGGATGCCCAAACGTCGGTGTAGATCGCAGTTGCGTCGTGAACGTGCGCGAGGTCGCTCGTGAGCGTGACCCGAAATGGCGCTACCGCGATGGTACGCGCCCGCTCGAGCAGATCGGCCTTCGGCTTGTAGCCGGCCGGCGTGATCACCGTGAGCACAAAACCGGCGAGCGCTGACGCTTCGATGAGCGAGGCCACGACATTGTTTCCATCACCGACGTACACAACGTGCTGCTTGCTCAATTCGCCACGCGCCTCTTCGAGGGTGACGAGATCCGCCAGCACCTGGCAAGGGTGCGACCGATCAGTGAGGCCGTTGATCACAGGCTTGGCCGATGCCTCGGCGAGCTCGAGGAGGTCGGCGTGGCTGCGGAGGCGGGCCACGACGCCGTCCACGTACCGATCGAGCACGCGCGCGGCGTCCCTCACCGTCTCCCTGACGCCCATCTGGACGTCGTGCTCCGACAGGGTCGTGGTGGTTCCGCCCAGCCGGGCGATGCCCACCTCGAAGG
>DAITQH010000066.1:0-12715 GCA_036833175.1 Candidatus Dormiibacterota bacterium | reverse complement strand
AGGAACCGTCCTGGTTCCTTCTCATACTTACAGGGGTGGTTCGGCTAACGGAGGAACAAGTTCGGATTCTGAACGGGAAGAACTTTGCGACCGTCGCCACGGTTATGCCCGACGGAAGCCCCGAGGCGACTGTCGTCTGGATCGAGACAGACGGAACGCACATCTATCTGAACACCGCCTTTCCACGCCTCAAGGCTCGGAACCTGCAGCGAGACCCTCGGGTCGCGATCACCGTTTTCGACTGCAACCATCCGTACGACCAGGTGCTCGCGATCCGCGGAACTGCTGAGCTCATCCTGGAGGGCGCCGACGAGCACATCGACAAGCTCTCCCGCATGTACGAGGGCAAGCCCTTCAAAGACTTCCGGCCGGGCCAGACGCGGGTCATCGTGAAGGTCACACCCGAGCGGATTCACGTGCAATGATGGCCACGTAATGGCCAAGACGAAGCCGGCGGCCAAGACGGCCGCCAGGCCGTTTTCCATCAGGCCTGCCACGCACGACGACCTCCGGCCGATCGTTGGCCTCTACAACTGGGCCGTCAACCAGACCTTCGCCACCATCGACTCCGAGCCTCTCGACACCGAAGAGGCCGCGGCGTGGTGGGAGGCGCATGGCAAGCGCTCGCGGCTCATCGTATGCACGGACCAGAACGGGCTCATCGGCTGGGCGCGCCTGTTTCCCTGGAAGCAGAGAGGTTTCGACATCGTCGAGGACCTGGTCTACGTGGACCCTGTACACCACGGCCAGGGCATCGGCCACGCGCTGCTGACCGAGCTCATCAAAGAGGCACAGGGCCTCGGCTACCGCACCATCGTGGCGACGATCGCGACCGACAACCGAGCGGGCCTGGCCCTCCACTCGAGACACGGCTTCGAGGTGGTCGGAACGATCAAGAACGCCGCCCACAAATTCGACCGCTGGATGGACATCACGCTCGTTCAACGTTCGTTGGAAGCCTGAGCCTTTACGCGAGCCGGCCCAGCTCTTTATCCCATGGCGATCGTGACCTCCTCATATCGATTCGTTTGGCGCCGACCCAAAGGGCGAGGTCGCGGATTGCCTTGGCTACGCCGGCGGCGGCACTTGGCGGCGCATCCGGTTCGGCATAGACCGCATTGACGCGAAACGTTTTTGACTTGCGGTCGAAGACCGGGTCGATCCTTCCGATCAGCCGGTCGCCATGCAAGATCGGCATCACGTAATAGCCAAACTCCCGCTTTGCAGACGGGATGTACATTTCGAGCTTGAATCGAAACCCGAAGAGCTCTTCTGCTCGTTCGCGGTTCGATACCAGCTGATCGAAGGGGGAAAGCAGGGTCGTCCTGGGCCGGAAAGATCCTCGCTCGAGCGCCGTCTTGTGGAGGTACCACTCCCCGGTCAGCCCTTTCACAAGCACCGGCTCCGCGATGTGCAGCCGCTCGAGCTCGCGGAGCGCCTCCCTCCAGCCCGGTAACCGTCCCTCCATGCCGAAGCCGAAGTGATCGGCGCGGGCGACCCCCCGGGTCCGAAGCTGCGCCGCCATCCGCCGAAAAACCGATTCCCGCACGCTGATCTTCGACACGGCGCGTGGATAGCACCGTTCGGCCAGGTCCCAGATCCGCTCCGAACCATCTCGCCCGACGATGGCCAGCACTCCCACCTTCCAGAGCGCATCGAGCATGCGCCCGACGTTCCTCCCATCGTTCCAGCCGCCGGTTCGCCAAGGGACGACCGCCTGGTCGACCAGGTCACGTGATCGAAGAGGACCGCGCTTCCGGATCTGGCCGACGACCGCTCGCCGAAAGGCCACATTCGAATCGAGCCAGGCGCGCACATACCGCTGCCGGGTGGTCGGGCCTTTCAGGTAGCGCCGCATCGCGTCGCGATGAAGGTCGAAGTCGCTCGCAGGGAGGATCCACGACCCGTACTCGAACAGGCGCCGCTCCCTGTACATGGCCCGGTCGAGGTCGGCCAGGTCGTACCTGCCCATCCGGCTCCACAACACGATGTGTTCGGAGCGCGCCACGGTGGTGATCGGATCCAGTTGAAGCGCACCGAGGTGCTCCACGACCTGGACGATGTCCGTCGGACGAGGAGCCGATAGAAGTTGGGCACTGACAGCTGCTCGGCGGGCTTCCGAAAGGGAAAGTTCCACCGATGAGCGCTACGTGCCGTACGAGGAGCCGATCGGCTTGCCGGTCGCATAAGCAGCCGGATACACGACCTTCATCACCCCCACCGCCTGCCACTGCCCGATGACCGCAGCCGCGCGCGTGTTCTGCCCCTCGTCTAGCGAGCCGTCCGCGCCGAACTTCACACCTCCACCGTTGATGCTGTCGCCGGCGGGAATGTCAACTAAAAGAGCGGCGGAGCGGATGGTGTCGGCGTTGATGGTCCCCGAGAGTTTCGGGATCACGGCGCTGAAGAACGTCCAGCCGCCCACGAATCCCGCCACCGCGGGAATGTCCATCGGATCGCCGTTGTTGCTCTGGCTGTACGCGGCGCGCGCCTTGGCGAGCAGCGCGACCCCGGCCGGTGACAGCGCGGCCTGGCTGATCTGGGCATCAGGCTTGTCCGCTGCGTAGACGCCCACCGATCCGGCCCCAAGCAGCTGACCGAACGCCGGCATGCAGAAGGCCGAGCTCGTCCCGATCGCCGCCCGCAGCGCCACGTGGTTGCGCAGCACGGCCTGCCAGATCGCCACCCCGTCGGAGAGATAGCTCACGTCCCACAGGAAATCAGCGCGGTCGGCGGCGAGCCGGGCCGCGATCACGTCGGGGACGAATGCGTTCGGGTCGTACTCGATGACGTCGACGACCTGAATCCCCATGGTCTTGGCAAGCGCCTCCTCGCCGCCGCCCACGGATCGCCCGTAGACGTCGTTCACTCGCACCACGACCGCGCGCGGCGCGTCGAGCTTCATCGCCGGCAGAAGCACGTCGTGGGTGAAGGTGACGGCCATGCGGCCCAGCGCGCTACCGGTCGCCACGGTGCGGAAAACATACCGGCGCTGGGCCGTGATCGGATCCGCGACCGCGCCGGTCTCCCAGTAGACGGTCTTCAGCTCCTCAGCGCGTGCCGAGGCGGCAGTCGACAGCGTGCTGCCGTAGGTGCCCAGGATGGCCGGCACGTGGTAGTCGTGCACAAGGGTGTCGACGGCCGCGCTCGCGTCCTGAGGAGTGGTCGCGTCGATGACCTGGAGCCGCACATGACCCTTCAGCGTGCCGCTCGCTTGCGCAACAGCGAGCGCCGCCCGCACTCCGGCCAGCTCCTGCCTGCCGCCCGGAGCCTGCGGTCCACTCAACGGATAGATCGCGCCAAGCACGAGGTCCTGGCTTTGACTGGCCTGCGATTGCCCGCACCCAGCTGCAGCAAACACGAAAAGGGCCACGACGGCTAAGCGCTTCACTGCGGCCAGAATATCGAACCAGTGGGATCGATCCGAGTGGAGACCGTGATCAGGGCTCCGATTGAGCGGTGCTTCGACCTCGCTCGCTCTGTCGAGTCGCATGTCGCGTCGACAGCCAAATCCGCGGAACGAGTCGTCGCCGGCCGGACGAAAGGCCTGTTCGAGTTGGGCGACAACGTCACCTGGGAAGGCCGCCATTTCGGGCTTCGCCTGCGTCAGGGCGCGACCATTACTCGACTGGAACGGCCGCATGTTTTCGTCGATGAATCCACCGGTGGTCCGCTCAAGTCGCTGCGCCACGTTCATCAGTTCGTGACGGAGGGCCACGGCACGCTCATGGTCGACACGTTCGAATATGAGCTTCCTGCCGGTCCGTTTGGCCGGCTCGCAGACAAGTTGGCAGTCGAAAGACACATGAGGCGATTTCTGATCGATCGCGCCGCCTATCTCAAAAAGGAGGCGGAGGTCGCCGGCTAGGCCGTCGCGGCCTGCATCCCGGCGCCGCGTGCCTCGGCCAGCTGCCGCTCGAGCTTCGGAGCGGTCGCGTAGCCGTAGTTGACGTGCAATGCCTTGCCTTCCGGCGTCATCACCACAGTGGTCGGAAGGGTGTACACGTGGAAGCGGTCGGCCAGCGTCCGGTCTGCGACCGCGTCGACCTTGTCGATGCGAACCGCACCAAGCTTCGCCAGCGCCGGCTCTTGGTGCGTCTTGCAGACCGTGCAGCCATCACCTGTGAAGTAGAGGATGTACGGGTCGCTCGCCGGCTCGGCTGCTGCGCCGACCGTCCGTCGTTGCGCCCGCCGCGAACGAACGGCCTCCAGGCAGGCGGCAGCGAGCACCACAGCACCCGCCACCACCACCGCCCAGAGTTGTGCGCTCATGAAGCCCGAATGACTCCCCGCTTGCTCAGCTGGAAGTAGATCTGGCAGCCCAGGCAGTACCCGAACGCCAGGTTGACGAACGCCAGCACCGCGACGAGAAGCGCGAGAGCCAGGCCGATTACTGGAACCGGAAGCAAGAAAGCGGACGCCACGACCAGGAAAACCCCGCCGAGCCCTTGCGCAAAGTTGTGAGGCTCTGGCCGGTCCTGCACGGGCCGCGGTTTGACGATGCCTCGCGGTTTCAAGACCTGGAAGTAGAACTGCTTGAAAAGCGCCAGCTGCGGAGCGAACGTGCCGACGAGCAGCACGATCGCGAGCAGCGGGATGAGCACCAGTAGCGGTTTGTAGAACGCGCTGCCGATGAACGCCACGAGCACGGTCACCACGATCCCGGTCTGGTTGACCTTTAGCGCGGAGTGATCGACGACCTGCGAGCTCATATCTACTTCTCGATCGGGGCCTTGATCGAGCTGCCCCACTCAGTCCACGAGCCGTCGTAGTTGCGGACGTCGGGGTAGTTGAGAAGCTCTTTCAAAACGAACCACGTGTGAGCGGAGCGCTCGCCGATGCGGCAGTAGGCGATCACCTCTTTGTTGGACGTGATGCCCTTGTCGCCGTAGATCGTCTTGAGCTCCTCGATGCTCTTGAAGCTTCCGTCCTCGGCGTTGACCGCCGTGCCCCAAGGGATGCTCACCGCGGTCGGGATGTGCCCGCCGCGCTGCGCCCCTTCCTGGGGAAGGTTCTCCGGCGCCAGCAGCTCACCCGAGTATTCCTTGGGCGAGCGCACGTCCACCAGGCCGGCCTTGCCGAGCTTGGACTGAACGTGGTCGCGGTACGCGCGGATGTCCTCCTTCGGAGAACCGTGGAACTGGTAGTCGGTCTGCTGGAAGCTCGGGACGTCCGTGCTGTACTCGCGTCCTTCCTTCTCCCACTTGACGCGACCGCCGTCGATCAACTGGACCTTGTCATGTCCGTAGTACTTCAGCGCCCAGTACGCGTAGGCCGCGAACCAGTTGTTGTTGTCGCCGTAGAGAAGGATGTTGGTGTCCTGCGCGACGCCGCTCTGTCCGAGCAGGTTGGCGAGCGCCTCCTTGCTGGCGATGTCACGATTGACCTGGTCCTGGAGGTGCTTCCGCCAGTTCCAGCCGACGGCTCCCTCGATGTGTCCCTTGTCGTACGCGGACGGGTCGACGTCGACTTCGATGATGCGAAGTCCCTTGTCCTTTCCATGCTCGGCCACCCACTCGGTGGATACCAAAGTCCTGGTCGTCGTTGGTGAGCTCAATTCCTAACCTCCCACAAAGTCCAACTTTCCAAATGACAAACGAACTGAATTTCGAAGATCCGAGAGACGGTCGAATGGGCGCGCCCTACGGGCGCGAGCAGACGGCCGCGCTAGCTACAGAAGCAGGCCGGGATGTGAACCAGGCGCTGGGCAGGCCACGTAAGGTCCCGCATAGACACGTCATCTTATGACAACCGATGACGGCCGAGCCCGATTCCCGGGATGATTGGCTCTCTAATGCGAATCGATCTCATTAAATACGATGCCCTGGGCAACGACTACCTCGTCCTGGACCTGCCCGCGCAGCTCGACCAGGTGGTCGACCTCCTGCCCGCCATCTGCGACCGCCACCACGGCCTCGGCTCGGACGGCCTGCTCGCCTTCGACCCGCAGGCGATGACTGTCCGAATCTTCAATCCCGACCGCTCGGAAGCCCAGAAGAGCGGCAACGGCCTGCGGATCGCGGCCGCCCACGCCGTCCTCCAGCACGCGGCGGGCGACCGGTTTGAGCTTCGGACGCCAGGCGGCCCGAACCCGGTTCGGGTGCTCGCACGAAACGGCGCCGAGGTGGTGACAGAAGTCGACATCGGCCGCCCGTCGTTTCGCGCTGCCGACCTGCCGGCCCTGTTCGACGGTGAGCCGGATCGCGTCGAGCTGCAGACGCCCGCCGGCGCCGTCCAGGCCATGCTCGTGTCGGTCGGCAACCCGCACTGCGTAGTCTTCGACCAGCCGGTCACCATGGAGCGCTGCCTGGAGCTGGGTCCTCATCTCGAACGGCACGCATCGTTCCCCGAGCGGACCAACGTCCAGCTGTTCGAGGTGCTCGACCGAGGCCGTGTCCGCATCGAGATCTGGGAGCGCGGCGCCGGCTACACCCTGGCGTCCGGCACGAGCGCAAGCGCGGTTGTTGCAGCCTGCATGCGGGCCGGACTTGTCGACGACGACGTGACGGTCGTGATGCTGGGAGGCGAGCTCGCCGTCCGCCGCGAGCCGGGCGGCAACCTCGTTCAGTCGGGGCCCGCGCGTCGCGTGTACAGAGCGACGGTCGACCTCGCAGATTTTGAGCGGAACTAACATCGGAGCTGCATGGCTGAGGAACATCCCAACCACACCATCCAGCTTATCGGCGCGAAGGTCACCTTCGTCCCGATGGACGAAGGGGCCGGTTACGAGCTGACCGAGTGGGATGTCGAGCCCGGAGCGCAGGGCCCGCCGATTCACATCCACCACCAGCACGACGAAGGTTTTTACGTGATGGCCGGGCATTTCGGCTTCATCCTCGACGGGATCACGACCTACTCGAAACCGGGGGCCCACGTCCTGGTCCCGATGGGCCACGAGCACAGCTTCTGGAACGCAGGGGCGAGGGCAGGGAGGCTCCTGCTTATCGCCTCTCCACCCGGCCTGGGCCAATACTTCCGCGCGATGGCCGCCCGCCTGGGCAACATCGACACACAAGAAGCCTCGATCGCACTCCGAAACGAGCTAGCGGAAAAGTACGACGTGGCGGTCGTCGGTCCGCCGCCCCCGGCACATACCGAGGGATCGAGCTAGCGAGCTACCCCGGATAGGCGCCTAACCGCGTCGGGCAAACCGATCAGGTCGGGGATCACCGCATCCGCCAGCGAGGGGTCGTCCTTTTCCGCCTGACGGTTGACCCAGATCCGCGTGATGCCCAGCTCGTGAGTCGGCTTGATGTCGTGAAAGTAGCTCTGCGCGACGTGAATCCACGCGTCGGCCGAAGCACCGAACGTCGACTGGAACAGCAGAAAGTGCCTGTGGTCTGGCTTGTACGCGGACACATCTTCCGCGGTCACGACCGCATCAAAATGCACCGGCAAACGCTTCTGCGTGAGCGCGATGATGTCGCGGTCGCAGTTGGTCAGCAGAGCGAGGTTCCATCCCTCCTTGCGAAGCTCGCGCAACGCGGATCCCACGTCCGCGAAAGGAGGCCAGTAAGGAATCGTCGACACCAGCGCGGTCGCGTCAACCGGCTTCAGGTCAAGCCCAAGCTGCTTCGCAACGCGCCGCGTCGTCTCCGTAAGGACAGCTCGGTAGCGGTGAAACGGCCCATCCCGCTCGACCTCCGCCTCGGTGGCGGCGTACGCGTCGAGGAACGCCTGACCATGACCAGTGAACAGCAGCTCCCCTGTGGTCCGGATGCCGTGGCGCCAGTCGATCAACGTGCCGAAGCAGTCGAAGGTCAACCAGCGCCCCGCCATCGCGAAAGACCTAGTGGCCGGGCGCTCGGTAGCCGACTCCGGCGGACTTCTTGGCGGCCTGGTCCACCTCGTCCGTGGTGAGCAGCACCGTCGTCTTGTAGTGCGCCAGCGCCCCGGTGACTCCCACGGCCAGAGCCACAGCTGCTGCCGCGACGTTATCAGGGACTTCGACGATCAAGTACACGTCGCTCGTACCGAACGCGTAGTACATGGACTCGATATGGCCGCCCAACGCCTTGGTCGCGGCTTCGACAGCTGCACGCCGGGCGGTGCCGCCGTCCTTGACCAGGCCCTTCAGTCCCTCATGGGAGTACGCCGCTTCGATCAAATACTTGGCCATTGCTCTGGTCCTCCTGAACTAACCGGCTGACGGCGACTAGCCCGCTTTCGGCAGGTACTCCTGGATTGCATGAGCGAGGTGCTGCATCGACATGGACTGCAACCACACGCGGCCCGGCCCGGTGAGCGACGCCAGGAAAAGTCCCGAGCCCCCAAAGAACGCGTTCTGGATGCCCGGAACGGTCGTGATATTGAATTGAACCGACTCCTGGTACATACCGACATGCCCCGGATGCACGCGCAGAGTGTTGCCCGCCTGAAGGTCGTACACCACCACCTCGCCGTTGAGCTCCACCCACGCCTGGCCCTGTCCTTGCAGTCGCTGCATGCGAAACCCAGTCCCGCCGAAGACGCCGGCTCCCAGCTTCTGCTGGAATCCGATCGAGAACTGCACTCCAAGCGTCGCGCACATGAAACCGTGCCGATGGACCATGTAGCCCTGTCCCGGAGCGATCTCCATCGGCAGGATCTGACCAGGCAGCTTGGCGGCAAACGCCAGCAGACCAGGGCCGCCGACCGCCGTGTACTCCGTCATGAAGAGGGTGCCGCCCGCCATCGCGCGTCCGAGGGCTCCCATGAACCCTCCCTGCTGACCGCCCGCGGATGTCGAAGTCTGCATCTGCAGGGCCATCGACATCCAGGCGAGCTGCCCTGACTCGGCGAATACCTTCTCGTTGGGCTGCATGTTGAGCTCGAGCACGGGCATCACGGTGCCAACGATCTTGGATTCCATCTTCCCTCTCTAGTAAACGAACGGCCGCGACGAGGCCATTATCTCCCGCGCGGGGGCGGGCCGAATCGGAGTAAGTGCTTGCTCCGCCTAGCGCGGAAAGGACGCATCCCATCCCCCCGTTCAGGGGGAGGGTCAGGGTTAGGGGCGAGAAAGAACGCCTAGAAAGGCGGGAAGAACGACCTACGTGAAATGAAAATGCGGATCGATGGTTCGCCGCCGGGCCGCTCGCGGGCTCGGGTTCCTCGAGCACGAATCGCAGATCCCGACCACCAGCACCTCCGTCCTCAACGGCTTGAAGTGATGGCCCTCCTGGAGGTGCGACTCCAACTCGCTGACCAGCTCCTCCTGGATGTGAAGCACGCCCCCACAAACCTGGCAAACGGCATGGTGATGATCCCCGCTCGCCAGCTCGTAGTAAGTCGCACCCTCCCCCAGGTGCGCCGCGTACACCGATCCCGACGCGGTCAGCGCGTCGAGCGCCCGGTACACGGTGCTGCGCGGAAAACCGGGCTTGGCTTTGTGCAGCTCGACCGTGATCTCATCCGCCGTGCAGTGCCCGCCCAACGCGACGATCGCTTCATACACCTGGGTCCGCTGCGCCGTCCGGCGCATCCCGGGGGCAAGCATCAGGAGACGCGTATCACCCGCAGCGAACGGTCCTGCTTCGTGAGCAGCCTGCAGCCCGACCGCTCGACCAGAACGTCGTCTTCTATTCGGACGCCACCCCAACCAGGGGTGTAAATCCCCGGCTCGATGGTGAAAACCATTCCTGCCTCCAGCACCGTGGCCGACCCCGGATCCAGGCTCGGGTCCTCGTGAGCCTCGAGGCCGAGGCCATGCCCAACCCGATGGAAGAAAAGTTCGCCCATCCCGGCGGCCTCGATCACCTGCCGGGCCGCGGCATCGACCGACCCGGTCGTCGTGCCGGCGCGCACCGCGGCCACCGCCGCGTCGTGCGCCGCGAGCACCAGGTCGTGGATCTCCCTGTGCCGCTCCGTCGGTTCGCCGACCACCGCCATCCGCGTGGTGTCGGCACGGTAGCCCTCGAACGTGGCTCCGAAATCGAGCAGAACAAAATCGCCCTTGCCGAGCTTGCGGCTGGTAGGCCGGATATGTGGCAGCGCCGAGTTGGGACCGGACTGGACCAGGCTTTCGAACGAGAGAGTCCCGCCGTGCTCCCCGATGGCGGCGCCGATCATGACCGACACCTCGAGCTCCGTCTGTCCCGGCCGGAGCCTGTCGAGGACGTGTTCGCCCACCGCGTCGGTGATCGACCCTGCCCGGGCCAGCTTCTCGATCTCCTCCTGGCTCTTGATCCGTCGCAGCCGCCGGATCTCCGGGCTTACGTCCGCCATCTCGCGGACCGCAGTCCGGGCGATCAGCATGTCGGCGGCCTGGACGGTCAAGTGCTCTTTCTCGACGCCCACCTCGACGCAGCCATCGAGCGCGGAGCGCACCAAGGCGTAGCCGTCCTCCCCGTCGCGCCACGACACGACCTCGGCCTGGTCTGCGTGCCGGGCAGCCTTCTCGCGCTCGATCGCCGGGACGATGAGAGTCGCCCGGTCCGGTCGCACCGCAAGGGCCATCAATCGCTCAAAGGGCTCCGCGTGAAAACCCGTGAGGTACGCGATCGAAACCGGCTTGGTGATGTAGGTCGCATCGAGGTTGTGCCGGGTCATCCAGGCCCGCAGGTCCAGGAGCGGCGTGGTCGTCGTGGCGCTACTCAATGCCGACGATTCGCACGCTGTAGCTTCCGTTGGGGGTCTTGATCTCGACCTCTTCGCCGACTCGGTGCCCGAGCAGCGCCTTGCCGAGCGCGGACTCGTAGCTCACCCGGCCGGCCTTCGGGTCAGCCTCGGCGGGCCCCACGATCCGGTAGGACTCTTCGTCGGCGCCGTCCTCGGTGAAGTGGACCGTGCTGCCCATGTCGACAACCCCGGTCCTGGGCTTGGTCTCGATCAGGACGTGATTCTTGTCGATCGCCTCGAGCTCGTTGATCCGGGCCTCCATCATGCCCTGCTCGTTCTTGGCGGCGTGGTACTCGAAGTTCTCGGAGAGATCGCCGAACTCCCGGGCCGCTTTGATCTTCGCCACGATGTTCGGGCGCCTGACCGTGGTCAGCTCGTGGAGCTCATGCCGAACGGCCTCGAGCCCTTCCGGGGTGATATGAACGTCATTGGTCATCAATTGGAGTCTACGGTTCCCTGCCCAAAGCTGGGCCCTCTCACCTTCCCGCTCGCCGGGGAGGTCGGCGCGAAAGCGCCAGGTGGGGGCTGGGCTTTGTATCGCCTTTCATATATTGTCGCGAGCGATGAGAAGGCTGCTGCTCACGATCGGGATGCTGCTGATGGGCATGGCGCTGGTCGGAGGCGCCGCGGTTTCGCTCGTGGGAACCTCGCTCCTGCCCCTCGACCAGGAGGTCGGCACCCACGCCTCAGCCGCCGGGGCGGTCCTTGGCATCGGCCTGATGGCGGCCGCCGTCAACCCAGCCGCCAACATCGGTTGGGTCCGGGCGGGGATCCTATACGGCTTCGTCGTGCTGGCCTTCGAAGCCGGCTCCTACTACCTCTGGCACGCCCCGTTTCACATAGGACCCGTCTTCTTCGGGCTGGCGTTCGGCCTGCTCCTGATCGCGACGTACCCGCAGCGCAAGCAGCTGGTCCCCGCAGCGCCCTCCACGACGGTCAAGTCCCGGGCCGCCCAGACCAAACCGACGACGACCCCCCTCGAGTCGGAGGCCGAGAAAGAAAGCTAGGTCTTGGGGACCAGGGCCTGGACCTCGGTCATCATCCGGCGCTGCAGCAGGAAGGAGACGCCGTAGACCGCGCCACCCAGCGCGGCTCCCGCCAGCACCGCCAGCAGTGCGTGCAGGGCCGACGGTGAGATCGGCGAGAGCGCGACGGCGTCGTCACCGATCACGGCGCCAAGCGTCAGGGCCAACGGCGTGACGACGGGCAGGAGCTGCAGCCGTCTCATGACCGGCGGCACCGGCGGCTCCACGCGTCCCACCATCCGCTGTCCCATCACGCCGACGGAACGCACATGCCTGAGATTCGGGGTCACGGTGAGGACCACGTTGACCTGGTTTCCAGGCACCTGCTTCAACCGGGCCGGAGGCACCAGGTACTGCTCGACTCCCCCTCGCGTCTGGACCATCATCATCCCGAGGCCGATCGACGTGCTGACCGAGCTCGCGCCGACGAGCTGTCCCTGCACAAGGCGGGCCTCAGTCTTGCGATCCTTCAGCGCGAGCCGGAAAGCCGGCGCGATGAAGCTCGCGAGCAAAGCGATTGGCAGCAGCCACGCCAGCGCGGCGGCGATGGCGTCGGGCCATCCGTAGGCCGGCGGGACGAAGACCAGGATGAGCGCGATCGCGATCACGCAGGCAACCGCCACCGCGATAGCGATGTAGCCCATGCGGATGACGAAGTCGGGCGCGTAGCCCTGGAGCATGCCGCCCGCCTGGACGTACCGCTCTCGCTGCTTGCGAGTCTGTCCTGGCGTATTAGCAGTCGGCGCTTTCGGCTGCACCTGCCGCATCTGTTGACGGACCTGTCTGACCTGTTTCTTTCCCATTTCCCTTTAGAGCGGAAGTGTATTCGGCCCGGGATATGTGATGCGCCCTGCATCGACCAGGGCGAACGGCGAAATTGTGTGCATGGCCGGCTCCGATTTCCCGGTGATGTGCTGTACCTCGACCCCTTGGGCCGCCAGCGCGTCAGACAGCAACGAGCGGTGGCAGCGCCACGGCACGGCCTCGGCGCACATGATCGCCGTCGGCCGCGCGGCGGCCATCTCCTCCAGGTTTTCGAGCGCGGTCCAGAACCCGACCTCCTGCATGTAGTCGGCGTAGCCGCGAAACCC
>DAITQH010000065.1:0-12768 GCA_036833175.1 Candidatus Dormiibacterota bacterium | reverse complement strand
CGCCGGTGCCCGTTGCCGTCTGCGGTCGCCAGCGAGCGGCCTAACCCACTGACGACCCCAGACGTGACGGACCCCGAGAACCCCAGGGGGTTGCCGACCGCGACCACGAGCTGACCGACGCGGAGCTGGTCCGCGTTCCCGATCCGCACCGGCTCGATCGTCGCGCCGCGCGCGCGCGAGATGGCGAGGTCCGAGAGCGGGTCGGCCCCCACGACGTCCACGTCGTACTCGGAGCCGTCCAGGAAGGAGGCGCTCGCGGACCCGCCCTGGGCGACGACGTGGGCGGAGGTGACGAGAAAGCCGTCGGCGGTGATGACGACAGCGGAGCCGGCGCCGCCGCGCCCAGCGCGACCGACGCGCAAGCTCGCGACCGACGGAAGGACCCGCTCCGCGACGGAGGTCACGGTGGTCGAGTAGGCGTCGAGGGCTTCACGCTCGGTGGGCGCTGCGATGGCTTGATCTGTCATGGTGTTACAAGATTACGACGTAACAGAATCCAGAATGCAAGTGGGCCTTTTCCGCTCGTTTGGCGCCAACGAGGCCTCTCCGCCTTTCCCATTCCGCACGTTTGGTGCCAGCCGTCTGAAACAAGATCCGGACCGGAAAATCTTCCCCTTGCGGGGCCCTCCCTCTCCCGTCCAGGTCCCTCCCCCAACCCGGCCGACCGTACTTCCGGAGCCTAGGCCTGCCGGTCAATACCAACAACCCAGCCTGTTAAGACGTGGTGCCGGTCAGAACAGGACGGGCAGCCCTTGCACGGGCGACTCGGCCGCGTACTCGAAGGCGGCTGAGGCCGGACGTCGTATTCGCGCCAGGACCCGGTCGCCCTCGGTCAGCCGCAGCTCGAGATCCGCGACCTCGGTGTGGTAGCAAACCCGCGAACCACCACCCGGATCCGCATACGTGACCCCGATCAGGTCCGCCCGCCGCGGCGTCACCTCGACATGCAGCCGGCGAGAGCCCAACCTGGCTTGCGCTGTCCACGAATCGGCGGCGATCGGTCCACGCGTCCCGAGCACGTTGAAGAGACCGTTCGACAGAAACCGCTGGTCCCTTACGTGCGTGCCCACCGCAGTCCCGGTCAGCTCGCCACCCAGCCTCGACCGCGCCCGCGACGTGCCCCCCGTCATCCAGAAATCCGGACCCGAAGCAAAGCCCCAGTTCCACTCCAATGCATGGCGCGTGCCCCAGGTGTGACCCTGGCCGCCCGGAACGTGCTCGAGGTGGACCTGCCGCCCATTCACCGCGATGGTGCCCGACACCTTGATCGCCGGCTCGACGCTGATGTTCGCGAACGATGAGATGAGGTGCCACGGTGGCCTTACAAACGGGAACGGCCGCTCACGCGAGTCCCAGCGCAGGTCCCAGCTCATGGTTCCGCGCTCGCTGCGGACCTCGCCGGCGCACCCGTCGTGGGCGAACAGCGCGCCACCGATCCGAGCCACGAACGGGCGTGATTGAACCTGTAGCGCGTCAAGCCGAAACGACTCCTTGGCGCCCCAGTTGGCGCCTGGATCGTCATGGTCGAAGCGAAACGCCCAGAGTGCGGAATGTGCCTCCTCCTGTACCCCGCGAGCAGGATTGAACGAGGTATACCGGATCCAGTAGCCCTGCCTCGTGGTCGGATCGGAGACGCTCAGGTACCAGGCCTCATACGTGCCGGCCCGGGCCCGGCTGCGAGTTGCGTTCGCCCCATCTGAATCCATCCTGGTGCCAATTACGAATTCTTCACATCCGGCTGATGTCATGTGTGGTTGGCGGGGATTGAATTGGGTCCATGAGCCTCGCGCCCGCTCCAGAAACGATGACGCCGGCTGCGGTTCCCGCTCGGAGAGGCATCACCCGGCGACAGGCGCTGGCGGCGGCGGTGGCCACCGGGGTCGGGGTTGGCGCGGTTCGCCTCCTGGGCGGATCCATGCAGAGCCTGGCCAAGCCGAAAGCCGGCTCCGGAACGGATTGGATTTCGCCGCTGAGCTCGGAGTCGGCCCGCGTGATGCAGCTGCTCCGCCGAACGAGCTTTGGTTATACGCCGGCTCAGCTCGACTCGGCCCTGTCCGACGGATTCAGCAAAACCGTCGACCGGCTGATCGAGACCAGTCCGTCGGAGCCAACCGCCTTCGCCGCGGCAGCAACACCAGGCGGCCGTTTTGCGGTCGCACAGCTACAGCAGTGGTGGCTTGATCACATGCTCGCCACGCCGACCCCGTTTGCCGAGCGCATGACGCTTTTCTGGCACGGCCATTTCACGAGCGATTACCGCAAGGTCGCCGACGACACTTTCATGTACTGGCAGAACCTCACGTGGCGGCGGATGTCGTTGACGAACCTGCGGTCGATGCTCATGCAAGTCACGACAGATCCGGCGATGCTGCGCTACCTGGACCTCGCGACCTCGACGGGCCAGAGTCCAAACGAAAACTACTCGCGCGAGCTCATGGAGCTTTTCACGATGGGCGCGGGGAATTACACGGAGACCGACGTACGTGAGAGCGCGAAGGCGCTCGCCGGGTGGCAGCTGCCACAACCGGACTCGACAGCGTCAGTCACGGTCGCGACCGGCGTTACGCGCAACTTGCCCGTGTACACCACGCAGAGGCCTGGCGTGTTCAACGCGCGCCGCGCGTTCAAGGGGAACATCACCTACCTGGGAAAGACCGGCCCCCTCGACACGCAAGGGGTGATCGACCGCATCCTCGCTCAGCCCGCGACTGCGCAATTCATCTCCACCAAGGTCGTCCAGAATTTCGTGGCCGCCTCGCCGGACGCAGGCTATGTCACGAGACTCGCGGATGCCTTCCGGCGCAGCAATTACGACATGAAGACATTGATGCGCGCGGTTCTGACAAGTCCCGAGTTCAGCGCGGCGCAGAGCTACCGGACCCTGGTCAAGAGCCCGACCGAGTTCATGGTGCATTCGGCGCGGGCGCTCGGGGCGACCAACCTTTCCAAGGTCATCGCGGCAGCGGGCTCGGGGATGGGGCAGACGCTGTTCGATCCCCCCGACGTCGGCGGCTGGCCGAACAACGAATCGTGGATTTCGTCCAACACAGTCGTCGAGCGCGTGAACTTCGTGACCGCAGCCTTGAGTCAAACGAAGAGCGCGTTACCGGCCGCCTCCGATGCGGCCCATCGACAGCTCGACGGCGTGCTTAGTCCGCAAACCGCAACCCTGCTCGAGCAGGCGACCGATGACCGCGCGCGGTGGTTCATCACCCTCGCGTCCCCGGAATTTCAACTCAAGTAGGTGCATGTGAAATGACGAGAGAGATCGGCATCAACCAGCTCAAGCGGCGTGACTTTCTCAAGGCCGGGCTCGTGTTTGGTGCGGGCGCGGCGGGCCTGGCCGCCGGGTACGCAGCCGTGCCGGACGCGTTCGCCCGGGCGGTCTACGCGGCCAAGCGCGAGGGCCTGACCAACGACAACGTGCTGGTCATGATCCAGTTAGCCGGCGGGAACGACGGTCTGCGCACGGTGGTTCCGCTCGCCGATCCATCGCTGCACGACCTGCGCCCCAAGCTCTCAGGTCCGATGGTCTCCCAGGCGCTGCCTCTCAACACGCAGTACGGGCTGAACCACAACCTGGGCGCGATCAAAGGCCTGTGGGACAAAGGAAAGGTAGCCATCGTGCAGGGGGTCGGCTACCCGAACCCGACCTTCTCGCATTTCGAGTCGATCCGCATCTGGGAGACCGGCGACCCCACGCGGAGGCAGGTCGACGGCTGGCTTGGGCGGACCCTGGCGACGGCCTACGACTCCAACGGTCATCCCCTGACCGGCTGCGCCTGCGGGGCCACCGATGTGCCCGGCGCGCTGCGCGACCTGCAGGCGACGATGACCGTGATCCAGAACCAGAAGACCTTCGGCTTCACCGGCGGAAGCGAGGTCGAGGCCGCCGTCGGCGCTCTGTACAAGGGCACTCCGGGTATCTATGGCGCGCTGTTCGACACCGCCATTGCGACCGCGACCGAGACGATGGCCACGCTGCGCACCTCTTCAGCGAGCTATCAGCCGATGGCCGACTACACCGACAAGGTGCAGCTCGTGTACTCATCGAAGAACCAGCTGGCCGCGGCGCTGCAGCTCGCTGCGGAGCTCATCGTCACCGGGACCGGCGTGAAGCTGCTGCACGTCACGCTCGGGGGTTTCGATACCCACTACACCGAGCTCAATCGGCATGACGACCTGATGGGCTATCTGGATTCCGCGGTCGGAGCGTTCTACCAGGACCTCGCGGCGCATGGCATGGCGGACAAGGTGCTGATCGCGACGTGGTCCGAGTTTGGCCGGCGGCCCAAGGAAAACGCCAGCGGTGGGACGGATCACGGCGCAGCCGCACCGCTGCTCCTGATCGGCGACCCGGTCAAAGGCGGCCTGTACGGCGAGTCGCCCAGCCTGACGAGCCTCGACGCGACCGGCAACCTGAAGTACGCAGTCGATTTCCGCTCGGTGTACCAGGAGATCCTGGGTGGTCATCTCGGCGCTGACTCGAGCAAGATCCTCGGCGCCTCTTTCGACAGCGTCCCATTCCTGAAGGCGCCGGTCTCCGCCACGGTCTGAGATGCGCACGGTGATCCTGAAGGCAGGCGCGACTCTGCTCACCGTTGCAGCGACGGTGCTTTCGGCCATGTTCGTCACGTCGCACCTGAAAAACCCGGGCGCGCCGCTTCAGCCCACGGTGCTCAGCGCTTCGGGCGCGACCACGGTCTCGGCGCCTGGGGGGACATTGACCCTTGGACCTTCGGTGCAGCCGAGCACCGTGCAGCCCGTGACATCGACCTATGCCTCATAAATATTCAGGTCGGCTGCGCCGGGCCCCGGTCGAAGCTCATCACTTCGAGGCGCTGGGTACCAACTGCAGCCTGTTCGCGGTCGGCCTTTCGCGCGGCCGGCTGCTGGAAGGCGAATTCTGGGTGCGCCGGCTCGGCGCGCGGCTGACGCGGTTCTCGCCGGAGAGCGAGCTGTCGAGATTCAACCGCTCGCCGGGGCGATGGATCGATGTCAGTCCCGAGCTGGAGTCGCTTCTCCGCGAGTCGCTCGCGGCCTTTGAAACAAGTTCGGGCCTCGTCAACGTCGCGGTTCTGCCGTCGATGGAGGCCGTCGGATACACGCGGCCTCTTGCGGAGGCGGTGCCGGTTGCGACCGAACCTCCGGCGTGTCCGCTGCCCGCACTGCCGGATGTGCTGGCGATGCGGCCGGGAGGTGCGCGCCTCGAACGTGGGGCCGGCGTAGATCTCGGCGGCATCGCCAAGGGCTGGATGGCCGACCGCCTGGTGGAGACGATGGGTCCCAGCGCCCTTGCCAACATCGGCGGCGATCTGAGCGCCGGTGGCGTGGGGCCGGCCGGCGATGGCTGGTCGGTCGGCCTTGGCGGTGCGACCGTGCTCCTTCGCAATCAGGGCGCGGCGACCAGCAGCGTGCGACGCAGACGTTGGGGTGACGAGCTCCATCACCTGATCGATCCGCGCACGGGCCTCCCCGCGCGCACCGGATTGGAAGAGGTCTCGGTCGTTGCCGCGACCGGAGTGGAAGCCGAAGTCGTGGCGAAAGCGGCGCTGCTGGCCGGGCCGGAACTTGCGCCTGTGTACTGCGCCGTTCACGCGCTGGCCTGGTGGCTGAGTCCGTGAGATGACTGCCGATCAGTTCTTCTGGGTGCTTGCGCGCGTCGCGGGATTGAGCTCGTACGCCGCGCTCGCGATCGCGCTGGTGACCGGGATCGCGCTGCGCACTGCGGTGCTCGACTGGCTGGGGAGCAATCGCGCATTGCGCGCCCTGCACGAATACACGACCGTCCTTTGGATCCCGCTCGCCGTTCTGCACCTGCTGTCGCTGCTGCTCGACACGACGGCACGTGTTGGTCTTCTAGACCTGGTGATCCCTTTCCATTCGAGCTACGGAACGCTCGCGATCGGTCTCGGTGCGCTGTCGGTGGATCTGCTGATCCTGGTCACCGTCACTGCGTTTCTCAAGCGGCGCCTGAACAAGAGTCTGTGGCAGTGGCTGCACCGACTCGCATACGTCGCTTTCGCGTCGATTTTTCTCCACGCGGTGCTCAGCGGCACGGACTTCAGCGACCCGATCGTCTCAGCCATCACGTGGGCCGCCGCGTCGATGCTCCTGCTGCTCGCCGTGGCGAGGGCGATCTGGGGACGCCTGCCGGCCTAGGCGGTCCGTGTCGCTTGGCGGTCGAGTCGGTTTCAACCCCGCATCCCACAGTCCTATGCGGTAGACCCGGCGCCGTCAAACCCGCATTCCACAGTCCGTTGCGGCTGCCTAGCCCCCAAGAAAGAGTTAGCCCTGCGGGCCCACCCTCCTCCCGCCGGATCCCACCCCCAACCGGCACGCCTGGTGGAATTGAATCGCGACGAAAATCGCTCCACAACCCAGGTTGTTAAGACGGAACCCAGTGACGCAGCTGGATGACTCGCTGACGAAGCGCGTCCTCGGCCTCGAGCGGCGTGTCGATCTCCTGCCGCTCGCGGTGCCACCGCTCCATGGCGAGATCCAACTGCGCGGACTGCAGGCGCGCGATTTCCAGGTAGGCGCGCAGCCCACCTTTCTGAAATGCGCGCAGCCGCTGCTTGAGCCGGCGCCAAGGACTTGCGAGAACTGGCACGTCCTCCGGCAGGATGGCGCCTGAGCCGGTGGCGGCCTCTTTCAGGAACTGGTCCACCAGTCCCATCGCCTCGTAGCGGATCCCGAAGATCAGCAGAGCGATCAAGGCGGCCGTGAACGGCCCGGTCATGATCAGCGTGCGGAGGTGGATCTCCACCAGCCCGAACAGCGTGTTGTCGATGGGAAAGAAGGTGACCCACGCATCCCACGAGAAATGCGCTGCGATCGCCACCAGGAATCCGCTCAAGATCGCAAACGCCTTCTGCCGCTTGTTCGGCAGCTGGCGCGCGATCCCCAACCCAGCACCGATGAACGCGGTGTACGTCGCGTGCCCGAAAAACAGGCCCAGGACCTGCCTGCCGTACCACTGCAAGCCCGCCGCGTACCAGCCAATCCCCTCTGGGTTGAAGACCGCATAGAGATTCGTCATGTACGCGACCGACTCCATGAAGTTGAAGCCCAGCCCTACCGCGGCGCCGTAAACGATCCCGTCGACGACGTCGTCGAAGTCACTGCGCATGACAAGAAACAGGAGCACCACCGCCGCACCCTTGGCCAGCTCTTCGAATATGCCGGCTGAGAACGCGATCGACGCGTCGAGCCCAGGTCCGGGGACAAGCGTGCGTTGGGCGGTCGCTTCCCACAGGCTCTCACCCCAGATGACAAGGCTGGTGGCGACGACTGCGCCCCACGCAGCCGCCACCAGGACCAGGCGCCACGGCTCTTTCTCGTTGCGGTCCATGCGCCGCACGACGAAAAGTCCAAAGGCGGTGGTCGGCAGGCAGGCTAGGGCGCAGATCCCCGCCACCACCGGTCCCGCCGACTGCGTGAACACGAAGATATCGATCACCAGGAGCCACAGCAAAACGCCCAGGCCGAGCAGCACCCCGGCGCGGATGAGGTGCTTGCGCCGGCTCGCCCGGTCTCGCGTGAACGCCCGGACTCCGATGTAGGTGCCGAGCGAGATCAGGGCAACCGCGAGCAGCCCGTACAGCGACGTGCGTCCCGGGATGGTGTCGAGGTACACGTAGTTAAGGAGGGAGCTGATGATCAGAGTGACCACAACGACAGCGGCAACGGCCGCCGCGATCCCGTAACGGCCCGGACGGAGCCGGGGATGCGGGTTGGCCGCCGGCGGCGTCGTGTAGGTGCTGGCGCTCACTAACTCTCGACCTGAACGAACCGGCGCGCGAGGACCTCCACCGGAACGCCGCCCTGGAACCGTTCGACGACGAACGTGTAACGACCCGGCAAGTTGTGATGCAGACCGGGCGGCGTGATCACCGGAACGATCGAGAAGTTGCCGAGCTGAGCGGGGGTGCTCGGTCCGATCCGGCCGACGAGGCCGCCGAAGCTGTCGTACCAGCGCGCGTCCGCGCTGAGGTTCGGTGGGAGCCCAGACCAGGCGACGACGGCGGCGAATTCCTGCGTGCGACTGAAGGTCGACTTATCAGTCCCGAGCGTCGTGCCGTTGGCAGAGTCGTATGCGAACACACCAACGATTCGCACCTTGGCCCCGGTCGTCTGACCGGGCGGTTCGAAATGCACAAACTCGACGAGGCCGACCGCGAGGATGAGTACCGCGACCGTGGCGAAAACGAGAAGCGTGCGATACAGCGTCCTAACTTGGTCGTAGGGTGCAGTGGACACGGAGGCGCTCAGTCGAATGGATTGGCCCCGCGTTGTCAAGGTGAAGGAGGCTCGAACGAATGCCACAAAGCGCGTGGAGTCCAAAGCGGGAGCGTCAGTACGAGCACATAGAGGAAAGCCTTGAAGACCGCGGGACCAACGAGGACAAAGCTGAAGAGATAGCCGCCCGCACGGTCAACAAGAAGACGGCACCGGATCAGGGGCACTTACGACCAGAATCGCAACGAAGCGAGAGAGCGAGGCATCAAAGGCCGCTCGAAGATGCCCAAGTCGCAGCTGGAGAAAATCCTGAGCCGCTGATCGCGGCGGGTTGTCTAGATGCTCGTCCGCCGCGAGCGGGTGGTGACCTCGGCAGTGGCTGCGAACGCCAGCGTCAGCACGGCGAAGGTCATGAATGCGATTCCGGAGTGGTGGGTCATCAGCAGCGCGACAGCCAGGAGGCTTGCGGCGAAGGTATGCGCGCCCGCCCACCGCGTTCCGCGACGGCTCAGGGCCCACCATGTCGAGCCGCGCAGAGGACGAGCAGCGACGAACTCGTAAACGCCTAACGCGCCCATCGCCAGCGGGAAGCCGACCATTGGATCGACCATCAGAGCTCGCTGAGCGTAGAACCGCCAGCCTGGAATGAGGGCCGGTTTCGTTGGTGCGGCGGAGAGGAGTTGAACCTCCACGTCCTTGCGGACACTAGCTCCTGAAACTAGCGCGTCTGCCATTCCGCCACCGCCGCTCCAGCAGACGCAAAAGTATACCCAGGGCTAATTAGTCGCCCCTCTAACATTCACCTGGTGGACGCAAGCGTCCGCGTTGGGCGGGTCGCGGGTATCGAGGTGGGGCTCCACTGGAGCCTCGCAATCGTGTTCGCCTTCATCGTCTGGACCCTCGCGGCCCAGGTTCTTCCATCAGTCGTCCCAGACCAGCCCCAATCCGCTTACTGGCTCGCATCCACCGTCGCCGGCCTTCTCTTCTACGTGTCGTTGCTCAGCCACGAGATGGGCCACGCCCTGGTCGCGCGGCGCCTCGGCGTGAAGGTGGATGGGATCACGCTGTGGCTCTTCGGCGGCGTCGCGCGCCTGAGAGGCGACGCCGCGACGCCCGGGATGGAGGCGAAGATCGCGATCGCCGGCCCTCTGGTGAGCCTGGCGCTCGCGACCCTCTTCGGCGCCGCCACGTTCGCGCTCGACGCCGCGAGCGGACCACCCTTGATCGAAGCCGGTTGCGCCTGGCTCGCGGGCTCCAACGCGATCCTCCTCGTCTTCAACCTCATCCCCGCTTTTCCTCTTGACGGCGGGCGCCTGCTGCGCGCCTGGCTCTGGCAGCGGCGCGGAGATCGCTATCGAGCCACGTCCGGGGCAGCTTGGCTCGGGCGAATGGCCGCCTTCCTGATGATCGGGCTCGGGCTCCTCCAGCTCTTCGTCGAGGGAGCGCTGAGCGGCCTATGGCTCGTCTTGCTCGGCTGGTTTCTCATGTCGGCGGCTAGATCGGAAGCGGCACAGGTGCTGATGCGAGGCGCGTTGCGAGGCCTCCGCGTCGGCGACGTGATGTCCCGCGAGCCGTCCATGGCGCCGGGATGGATCACGGTCGACGAGTTCCTGCGCTCCTACGCGCCCGGGCAGAACGCGAGCGTGTATCCGCTCAAGACATTCGATGGTGCGCTCGACGGCCTGGTCACCCTGAGCCGATTGATGCAAGTGCCCCAGGAGGAACGCCATGTCCGGCGCGTGCGCGACTTTGGGATGGGCATGGACAGGATCGCAAGGGCCACCTCAACCGAGCCGGTCACGGCGGTGCTGGACAGGTTTTCAACATCCGACGAGGGCCAGATGCTGGTGATCGATGGCGGTCAGCTGGTTGGCACCCTCTCAGCGGCCGACCTGGCCCGAAAGCTCGGAGCCGCCGCCCGCGCCTAGCTCGCGATGAACAGTGTGTGCCAGGCGGCCTCCACAAGCTCAGGTGTGAGCTTGGGTTGCACGCCGCGCGCCGACGACACATCCACCAACCGCTCGAGCAGGTCTCGCGGATGGTTGCCGCGCAGCGGCCGCCCGCTATAGAGGGTCGAGATCATCTCCAGCGCGCCAGGGTCGGGCGGGATCGCAAGCCGCTCGCGCTCGCGCTCGAATATCCGGCACCACATCTCCCACGTCGGGTCGGGCATAAGGACCTTGTAAGACAGCCGGCGAAGGTAAGCCTCGTCCAGCAGCTCGGCCGGGCGCAGGTTCGTGGAGAGCGCGAGCTGGGCCTGGAACGGAATCTCGACCTTCCGGCCCGTCGACGAGAGGTTCATGAAGTCCGTGTCCTGCTCGAGTGGCACCAGCAGCCGGTCGAGGATCTGCTTGGGGGAGACGCGCTGGCGGCCCAGGTCGTCGATCAGCAGCACGCCGCCGTTGGCCTTCACCTGGAGAGGCGCGCCGTAAGTCCGGCCCCCTTCCTCCCACGTGGGTTCGAACATTTCGAGCTGGAACTCGCCGCCGACCTGTACGAGCGGCCGCGCAACGCGCCGCCACCGGCGGTCCGCAGGCTGGCGTGGTTCGAGGCGGTGCACCGCTCCGTCGAAAATCGTCATCACCTCGCCCCCGCCGATGTCGAGCGCCACCGGGATGACGATTGGGCCCCCGAGCAGGCTCGGGATGCGACGCGCGAGCGTGGTCTTGCCGTTGCCCGGCGCGCCGTAGATGAAGATCGAGGAGCGGGAGTTGACGGCCGCGCGTACCGCCTCCGTGACGCCGGGTGCGAGCTCGATACCGCTCAGCGCGAGGTTGACCTTGACCAGGTCGAGCGTGCCCGGCTTGGCCGCCTCCGCCAGCACCGCGCGGTACTCCTGCATGGAGACAGGCGCTGGACCCGTGTACCGGGTGCTCACGTTGCCGATCTGCTCGCTGCGTGTCCGCCCTTGCTTCGTGATCGCGTACGCCATGCGCTCGGGGAGCGGCCGGCCCAGCCAGGGCCCCTGCTCGGCGGCCAGGCCGAGCGCGTCCAGGAAGTTCGACCCGGTCAGAGACTTCAGGCTGGGTTCGACCGCGGAGAACGGCAGCGCCAGCTGCTCCGCCACCTCGAACCCCGTGACACGCATTGCGGTTGAGGCGAGGCGCAGGATCATGCCCTCGATCAGCGTGCGGTTGATCTCGGGTGGTGGGGGAGGCTCGATCTCGTGGCTCGGCGCTGGGACGCTCGAGGGGACGGGCTGCGGTTCATCGACGTGCTCGAGGATGGCGCCGAACAGCTTCTTGCCGAACCGCGCGCGGTCGGCGTGGTCAGGCGGTTCGCCTTCGCGGCGGCGGCTGATCCAGTCGGGGACCTCTTTGAATACGACGGTGTTGGCGATGAGCAGCTGCACGGTGTCCGGCTCGTCGGTGGACACCCGCACCGCGATCCGCACAAGGTAGCCCTGGCTCTTCAACGCCGCCCAGCTGCGCTCCCACGCGACCTCGTTGCGACCCGACCAGGTCTGGCGGACGGTGCGGTCGCGCGCCAGCGTCACGTCTTTGCGGTTCTGGTAGCGCCGGCGGACCAGCTCGGTCACGTCCTTGTCGATGTCCTCCGCCACCAGCGCCGCAAGAGGCAGCGCACGGTCGTCGACCGCGGGCCTGTTCTTGATCTCGAAGATCGTGTTCGCCGTCGGGGCAAGCGCGCGGATGACGCTAGCGTGCCGGGGGCAGAACGGTGTGCGCTCGATGAACTGGATGTGCCGGCGGCACCACCAGCTCTTGCATTCGCGCCCGGTGAGGTCCTTGTATGCGCACGCCCATCCGCGCCGTTCCTGGCAATCGCTGTAGGTGCACACACCGGCGGGCTTGTGCCCGTCGTGGCGCGCGGGCGCCGGCGCCCGCTCCTCCACCTTGTCGTCGACCGCGATCTCGTCCGAGATCGCCTCGACCGGTGGCTGCGCAGCGCCAGGCTTCGGCATGTAATGGAACGCGCCGGAGAATTCCTCGCAGCTCTGGAAGCGCTGGCTGCGGTCTTTCGCCGTGGCCTTCCAGATGATCTCCATGATCGGCGAGGGGATGGCGGTCGAGGCTCGCGGCCGGTCGAACACCTGCGAGTGAAGGACCGATGGGAGCGCACCGGTGAAAGGAGGCTCGCCGTGCAGCAGCTCGTACAGGATCATTCCCAGCGAGTAGATGTCCGAGGTGGCATCCACCGCCTCGCCCTTGACCTGTTCCGGAGCCATGTAGGCCGGCGTGCCGACCATGCTGCCGGTCGCGGTCAGCCGGTGTTTGTCGTCGATCAGCTTCGAGATGCCGAAATCGAGGATCTTCGTCTTGCCGCGGTTCGAGATCAGGATGTTGTCGGGCTTCAGGTCACGGTGCACGATCGAGTAGTCGTGGGCCACGCCGACTGCTGAGAGCAACTGCTGGATCAGATCGACCGAAACGTCGACGCTGAAGCGGCCGTACTCGTCGAGCCACGAGCGCATCGAGCGGCCCTCCACCCACTCCATGACGATGAACAGCACTGGGCCGTCCTCGTCGAAGTCGTAGACCCTGACGATCCCGGGGTGGTTGAGCGCTG
>DAITQH010000064.1:6526-13318 GCA_036833175.1 Candidatus Dormiibacterota bacterium | reverse complement strand
AACCGACGACCTTCGGGTTATGAGCCCGACGAGCTGCCGCTGCTCCACTCCGCGATCAAAGTATACCGCCGGCCTTGAGATCGGCCGGCGCCTCAGCGGCTGGGCGAGGCCGAGGGTGATGCGGCCGCCGAAGGTTTCGGAGAGGGCGACGGCGCCGCAGTGACGAGGTACAGCCGCTCCTGCGGCTTGGCATAGCCGTTCAGCCTGGCCTCCTCCTCGTCCGCAGCGCCCGAGGTGATGACTGCCACGTCCTTCTTATAGCCCTGGTTCTGGGCCGCGAGGACGACGTTCTGGTGGCGCAGGTCGGCGACTTGCTGGCTGAGCTTGTGACCGATGAACGCCTCCTGGGCGAAGGCGATGCCTGCCCACCCAAGCGCGACCATGACCACCGCGATGACAACTGCCTGGCGCATGCCAAGCGTGTTGGAGCGCAAGGTGCCGGAGGCGACGAAGACTCTGTTGTATCTCATGCTGGATCGTAATCAGGGACGTTTGTCGAAGCGGATGCCGACTATATCAAACGCCCCCGCGACTAGCGCGCTTCTTCCCAGCGACGCGCGACCTCGTCCGACTCCAGGTCGCGAAACGTCCGGCCTTCGTCTCGCAATGAAGCCTCTGCCCTGGAAAAACGGCTGCGGAATCGCTCGCCCGCGACGCGCAGCGCGTCCTCGGGGTTGACCTTCAGCCGGCGCGCCAGGGAGACCATGGCGAAGAGCAGATCGCCCATCTCGTCGAACGACTGCTTCGGATCGGATGCCTCAGCGAGCTCGCGCGCCTCCTCAGCGATTGCGTCCGCCGCCTCGTTCGGAGAGGTGAAATCAAACCCGACCCGGGCCGCTCGCTTCTGCAACCCCAGCGCCCAGGCAAGAGCGGGGAGCGTCGCAGGAACCCGATCGACGACGGATTCTTCCTTGCCGGCCTTGCGAGCCTCGCTTGCTTTCTGGTGCTCCCAGTTCTGAAGCACCTCTTCGGCATTGGCGACTGACGTGTCCCCGAAAACGTGCGGATGGCGCGCGACCATCTTGGCCGCGACTGCCTCCGAGACCTTGACGGCGTCGAAACTCTTCTCTTCGGCTGCGATCTCCGCGTGCATCGCGACCTGGAGCAGGAGATCGCCGAGCTCTTCCATCATCTTGGCGCCGTCGCCGGAATCGATCGCTTCGAGGAGCTCATAGGTCTCCTCGAGCAGATAAGGACGGAGCGATTCGTGTGTCTGCTCGCGATCCCACGGGCAGCCGCCCGGCGCCCGAAGCCGCGCCACGACCTCGAAGATCGCTGCGATCCCGGGCGAGTAGGTCTTCTCGTTGGAGTCGGTCACGGGCTTTGATTCTGGCATCAGCTCTGTTGAACCGCGACCGCGCTGTGACCCGACCCATAGAGCTCGGCCATCTCATCGAGCAGCTGGAGCAGGTCCTGCTGCCAACCTTCGCCCTGCCGTCGGAGCTTCAACCGGTTCGGAGCGACCGCGATCCTGCCCGCCAGGCGGCGTGACAGCTCGTCGACGTCAAGGAATCGTTGCGGGTCCACCCGAATCACGATGTCGTGGCCTTCGGCGACCACGCCGCGCAGGCCCATGCGCTGCCCGCGGAGCTTGATCCGAAGCGAGTACGCAAGGTTGTCGAGCTGCGCCGGGCCTGGACCGTAGCGGTCCTCGAGCGATCGCAGCACGGCATCGAGCTCCTCCTCATCTTCGGTAGCGGCGAGCTGCCGGTATGCGCCCAGGCGCAGCTTCTCGTCGCGAATGTACGAACGCGGGATGAAGTGGTCGAGCGGCAGGTCAAGGTTCATCTCAGTCGTCGAGAGCACGTCGCCGACCGCTGTCTCCTCGGACCCGCTCCTCATCTTCGAGACCGCCGACTGGAGCATCTGCAGGTACATCTCGAATCCCACCGCGGCGATGGCACCGTGCTGCTCGGTCCCAAGCAGGTTGCCTGCTCCTCGAATTTCGAGGTCGCGCAGAGCGATCTTGAATCCCTGCCCGAGCTCGTGCAGCCCCGAGATGACGTCGAGTCGCTTGTCGGCCTGCTCCGTCAGCGAGCGCCGCGGGTCGTATAGAAAGTAGGCGTACGCACGCCTGCCGGACCGGCCGACGCGTCCGCGCAGCTGGTAGAGCTGGGCAAGCCCGAAACGGTCCGCCCGCTCGACGATGATCGTGTTCACGTTCGGAATGTCGAGGCCCGACTCGATGATGGTCGTGCAGACCAGCACGTCGTGCTTGGCCGATTCGAACTCGACCATCACGTGAGCGAGTTCGTCCTCTCCCATCTGGCCATGCCCGACGGCGACGCGGGCCTCAGGAACCAGTTGTTGGATGCGTTCGGCGGCCTTCTGGATCGTGCGCACCCGGTTGTGCACGTAGTAAACCTGGCCCCCTCGTTGCAGCTCTCGAGTGATCGCTTCGCGGACCAGCTCGTCATCGTCAGCCGTGACATACGTCTTGATTGGCTGCCGCTCTTCCGGCGGAGTCTGGATGACGCTCATGTCGCGGATCCCACCCACCGCCATGTGCAGCGTGCGCGGGATCGGCGTCGCAGAAAGCGAAAGAACGTCCAGCTGCGTGCGCAGCTTCTTCAACCGCTCCTTCTGCATGACACCAAAGCGGTGCTCCTCGTCGACGATGAGCAACCCCAGTCGCTTGAAGCGCACGTCACGCTGCAGGAGCCTGTGAGTGCCGACAACGATGTCGACCTGGCCGGCCTTGATGCCCTCGATGTTGCGAGCCTGCGTCTCGCCGTCGACGAATCGAGACAGCATCTCGACCACAACGGGAAACTTGGCCAGCCGCTCGCGGAAGACGTGGAAGTGCTGCTGCGCGAGCACCGTGGTCGGCGCGAGCAGGGCAACCTGCTTTCCGCTCATGGCGGCCTTGAAGGCGGCGCGCAGCGCAAGTTCGGTTTTGCCGAATCCGACGTCCCCGCAGAGGAGCCGGTCCATGGGCCGGTCCGATTCCATATCCGCCTTGATCTCTGCCAGCGCGGCGACCTGGTCAGGAGTCTCCTCGTAAGGAAAGGACGCCTCGAGCTCCGCCTGCCAGGCGGTATCGGGCGCGAACGCGATGCCCGGCCGGGCCTCTCGCTGGGAGTAGATCTTGAGCAGCTCATCCGCCACGTCCTGGACGACTTTTCGTGCCCGGCCTCGCGCGCGGGTCCAGTCGGTTGTCCCGAGCCGGTGCAGCGTGGGCTGCCCTTCCCCGCCGAGATATTTCTGTACGCGGTCCAGGTTCTCCACCGGGACGAAGAGGCGGTCTCCCTCCGCGTACTCGAGCTCGAGGTACTCGCGGTGAGCGCCCTCCGACTCGATCAGCCTCATTCCTTTGAACATCGCGACGCCGTGGTCGACGTGGACTACGAGCTCGTCCGGGGCGAAGTCGAGGGTGAACTCCTTGGTCAGGTCCCTCGCCTGCGTCCGGCCGCGCCCTCTCGAGGGCCGGCGCAACCGGCCGAACAGCTCGGCATCCGTGGCCAGGTGAAACCCGATCTCCGGCTGCGAGCAGCCGGCCGCGATGTCGATGTCGGCGCGGCGTAGGGCCGGCTCGAGCTCGAGATCCAGGTCGAGCTCGGTTTCCGGGACCGCAGCCGGGAGCTCGCCCTCGTCGAGAAACGCCCGCAGCCGCTCGTCCTGTTCAGTCGCGAAGATGACGGTCGCGGACTCGCTGAGGGCGGCAAGCTCAGCCGCTGCGCGCGGCCGGCCCACCAAGGGGTCGGCGGCTTTCCAGCCGAGGTCGATCGCGCCGGCGCGCGGCTCACCGGCCGTGAGGAGAAGGTGTGACCGCCCCCCAAGCGCGCCCAGCCTGTCGACCCCGACGGTCGGCAGCGTAAAACCTCGCGGCAGCTCGCCACCGCCCGATTCGGCAGCCGCCAACATCTCGGCCTCTTCGATGAGCGTGCGGGCGTCGGCGAGCTGGCGTTCCGGCTCGAAATCGACCACCGCCGCGTCAGCCGGGACATGTTCCAGCAGCGACGGACGCGAGGGTTCGAGGTAGCCGGAGTAGAACTCCACACCGGGAAATGCGGCGCCCGACTCGAGTCGGGCCAGCTCATCCTCCCAATCAGCATCAACATCGGCGCGCAGGCTGGCGAGAGAGACGGACTCTCGCAGTCGTGCCACCGCTGCCGCGCCGCGCGCCGGGCCAAGCAGCAGCTCGCGGCCGGTCCTGATCCAGGCTTCGGGTATCGCCATCACGGAGCGTTGGTTCTCGGGGTCGAACAGGCGAAGCGTCTCGATCACGTCTCCCGCCCATTCGGCTCGAACCGGCGCGTCGGCCGCTGCTGGAAACACGTCGAGGATTCCGCCACGCAGTGAGAATTGGCCGCGGTCTTCGACCAGCGGTTCTCTCGAGTAGCCGAGCTCGACCAGGCGAAGCGCGACTTTGATTGGATCGGGTCCCTTGCCCGGGGCGAGCACGAGCGTTCCCTCGAGCAGGTCACGCGGTGAGATGGTCTGCCGCGTGATCGCGCGCCGCGACGACACGATCACGACACCCGGCTCCTCGCCGGATCGAGACAGGGCCGCCAGCGCCTCCAGGCGTTTGTTGACCGACTCGTCAAACGCAGGCGGCCGGTCGAGGAACGACACCGCGATCTCGGCGAACACGTGGACAGGGGGATGGCCCGCGAGCCACGGTCGCAGCTCGTCGGCGAAGCGCTCCGGCGCCGGCACGAGAATAAGAACGGGCCGGCGCGACGCGGCAAGCGCGCGGACCACAGAGCCGGCGACGATCGGCCAGGCGGGACGCGGCAGGCGGCCCACCTGGAGCTGGCCCCGGCCGCCGCCGATCCATCGCTCGAGGGCGGGAGCGGCCGCGACCGTGCTCTTCCAGAGGGAGCTCATGCGAGCTCCTCGCAGCCGAGCGACCCCGGCCGGTTGTAGCGATCCATAGCCCGCTCGACACCCGCTTCGAGCGCGAGCTGGAGCGCGCTCGCGACCCCATCGATGATGCTGGGTAGGCGTCCGGTTTCGGCCTTGGTGAACTTTCCAAGGACGTGTTGGCGGCCCGGTTGGGATCCCTTGCGTGATGGCTTTCCGATGCCCACGCGGAAGCGCACGAAATCGGGGGTGCCCAGCGAGCTGATCAACGACCGGACCCCGTTGTGTCCCGCGCCGGAGCCTCCGAGCCGGATCCGCATTCGGCACAGGGGCAGGTCGAGCTCGTCGTACACGACCCAGACGTTTTGTGGAGGCACGCGGACGTCCCGCACTGCCTTCGCCACCGCCTCCCCGGAGAGGTTCATGAAGGTCTGCGGCAGCACGAGCCACACGTGGTGCTCGTCCGAATGACCCACAAGGGACTGCCATCGCTTGCGATCGACCCGTACGCCAAGCCGGCGCGCCAGCTCCTGGGCGCAGGCAACGCCAAGGTTGTGGCGCGTGTTGGCATATTCCGCGTCCGGATTGCCCAGGCCGACGATGAGCCGCGCCTCGGTTACCGCGCTTCCTTTAACTGAGTCTTCTTGCATGCAAATCCAAATAGACGCACCTAGGCCCGCGGCGAGTGCCGCAGACCCTGCGTGAGTTGAGTTTACGCGGAGCTCAGAGCCGCCCCGGCGCGAGCCGCACCTCGGAGAGTTCCAGCGCCGCGACCGTCAGGCGCGTCATCTCTTCCTGCTCGGCGGCGGACACGTGGTCCCAGCCGGCCAGGTGCAGCAATCCATGGACGCACAGGAGGCCAAGTTCCGTCGGCTCGGAGTGGCCGAACTCGCGGGCCTGCCGGACCGCCGCCGGCCATGACACCGCCAGGTCTCCGAGGTGCTGCTCGGAGCCTGGGAAAGAAAGGACGTCGGTCACCTCATCGTGGCCCGCGAAATCGTGGTTCAAACGTCGCAGCTCTTCGTCTGTGGTCAGCCTGACGGCGACCGTCGCGATGCCATCCGGCAGCCGCGCGGCCACCTCGGGCATGGAAGCCGCTCGCTGCAGCAGGGTGCGTAGGAATGACGGCGGAATCGAGACGCGAATCACTTTGAGGACGTCGACCTCCAGCCGCGAGCGCTCAGCCACCGTCAGCAAGTAAACCCGTTACAGTCCAGCCCGTGCGAATCCTCGTGAGCGGCGGGGCTGGATTCATCGGTTCCCACGTGGTCGACGCGTACATCGCGGCAGGCCACGAGGTCGGCGTCCTCGACAACTTCAGCACCGGCCGTGTGGAGAACGTCAACCCCGCGGCAGCAGTGCACCGAGTTGACCTGCGCGACCAGGCGGAGGTTGAGAAGTCAGTGTCGAGCTTCCGGCCGGAGGTGGTGAACCATCACGCCGCGCAGTCGGAGGTTCCGAGGTCGGTCGCAGACCCCGCCTACGACGCCCAGGTCAACATCGTGGGGGCCCTGAATCTCCTCAAAGCATGCGCGGATCACGCCGTTGGCAAGGTGATCTTCAGCTCGACCGGTGGCGCTCTGTACGGCGAGCCGGACGTCGTGCCCGCGGACGAGGATCATCCTGTGCGGCCGCTGTCGCCATACGGGACGAGCAAGTTCGCGTTCGAGCAGTATCTCGGCACGTTTCGGAGAACGTTCGGGGTCGACTTCACGGTGCTGCGCTACGCGAACATCTACGGTCCCCGCCAGGACTTCCATGCCGAGGAAGGTCGGGTGATCGCCATCTTCGCCGGCCGCATGCTCGAAGGCAAGCCAGTGACCATCGACGGGACGGGCGAGCAGGCGCGCGACATGCTTCACGTCGGCGATGTGGCGACGGCAAACCTGGCCGCGCTCGAGCAAGGGTCGGGAGGCACCTTCCACATCAGCACCGGGATTCCGGTCACGGTCAACGACCTCTTCAGGAAGCTCGCGCTGCTGACCG
>DAITQH010000064.1:0-6426 GCA_036833175.1 Candidatus Dormiibacterota bacterium | reverse complement strand
CTCGCCGTCTGGGGCACGTACGGCTACTTTCGCCACGCCGCGGTCTCCGGCGGGTTCCGTTCGAGCTACCTGATCATGGCCGGACTCACCGCCGTGCAAGGTCTGGTGGGCCTGGCCGCCTTCGCTTTCGGGGGCCGTCCGACGGAGCTGCTGCACCTGGTGTACGGCGTGTTCGCAGTGATTTTTCTGCCTGGCGCCTATATCTACGCTCACGACGGGACACCGCGGCGTGAAGCCGTGATCCTCGCGGGCGCGGCGTGGGTGGTGAGCATTGCTTACTTCCGGGGCATCGCCACCGGCTGACGGTCTAGGCGCGGAAAAGCAGGCCGACTCCGTAGGTCAACGCCGCGACGGCTGAGCCGACGGCAAGCATCTCCAGACCTGACCGAACGCCTCCCTTCCCCGTGAAGAATGACCGCGCCGAGCCGATCCCGAACAGGAAGCCGGCGCTCACCACAAAGGCGATCGCCAGCGCGGCGAAACCGTTGACGCTGGACCCGAGCAGGAGCCGGCCCAACAGGTAGCCCGCCACGGGGATGACGCCGCCGACCAGCGTGGAGATGCCGGCGACAACTCCCTCACGCATCGGATTCTCGAACTGCGCCACATCGAGACCGAGCTCCTCGCGCGCCTGCGTCTCGAGCCAGACTTTCTTGTCCGACGTGATGCGGCCCACGATCGTCTCCGCCTCTTCGGGCGTCAGGCCCTTGGACCGGTAGATCTGGACCAGCTCGGCGCGCTCGAGATCGGGCATCGCCTCGATCTCCGCGGCCTCCCTGGCCAGCTGGCCCTCGTACACCTCGCGTTGCGACTTGCTCGCGAGATACGCGCCACCTGCCATCGACACACCCGAGGCCACCATGGCCGAGAGGCCGCCGATCAGCACCACTCTCGGGTTGGCGCTCGCCCCACCGACGCCGGCAAGCACGCCAAGCGTCGCGGTCAGGCCATCGTTGACGCCATAGATCACGTTCCGGATGCTTTCGACTCCGCCGCCGTGCCACTCCTCTGTCTCAGCGCGATCATCGGTGGACTTCGGGTCACTCGACTCCCCGGTCACACCGTCGGCCGACTGGTGGTCCAGCTCTTCTGGCAGCACCTTGCGCAGCACGCCCTGCGCCCGTTCGTCCTCGACGGTCGAAACCTGGTTCAGGTAAGACCGCAGGACCTGCCCTTCGGCGGCGCCGGCCAGCGCGAGGGCGGGACCGATCCCGGCCACTCGCGCCAGCACGGAAAGCACGCGGGCGGTGCGCTGAGGCCGGCGGCCGGCCGGAGCGATCGCATCCGGGCCCAGCAGCGACGCCCAGGCGTCGGCGTGCCGCTGTTCGGTCTCAGCGAGAGACATCAAGCGATGCTTGAGCCGCGTGTCGTGCGTCACTCCGGCCAGCGCCTCGTACACGCCAGCCATGCGAGCTTCGCTTTCCCAGTTGCCGCGCACAGATCGCTCGTCCGGCGCCGACATCGAGGGTTCCGGTGATTTCACCCATCTATGGTAGGGACGGGCCACGACATGCATCCGATTGCGGAGCTGGCAGCCGTGCCAGCGCCGTCGTTTGCGTTTGATTGTCTTAACGTAGTTGCCCCCGATGGACCCCACCTCGCTCATGAAGGAGCCTGAAACGTCCTCCCTGGCCGTTACACGAACCTCGCACGGCACGGCGTCCGACACGGGACGCCGCGTTCTCATCACCGGCGGCGCGGGTTTCCTCGGGGTAAATGCCGCCGTCCACCTCATCGCGGACGGGTGGCACGTCACGCTGCTCGACAACCTGAGCCGGCCTGGGACCGAGCGGAACTTGAAGTGGCTTATCACCAAGCATCCAGCACGGATGACCTTCGTCAAGGAAGACGTGAGAAACGCGAGCGCGCTGGCGGCCCACGTCAAGAACCAGGGCGCGATCCTCCACCTCGCGGGTCAGGTTGCGGTTACGACCTCACTGGTCGATCCGACCACGGACTTCGAGGTCAACGCAGCGGGGACCGTCAACATGCTGGAGGCCGTGCGGCAGCACAATCCCGAGGCGCCGTTTGTCTTTGCATCGACGAACAAGGTCTACGGAAAGCTCGACCGAAACAACGTTGCCTGTAAAGAAACGCAACCCCTCGACTTTCACAGCCCGTACGGTTGCAGCAAGGGCGCCGCCGACCAGTACGTGAGGGACTATGCCCGGTGCTTCGACATGAACACGGTCGTACTGCGGCAGAGTTGCATCTACGGCTCTCACCAGTACGGGACCGAGGACCAGGGCTGGGTCGCCCATTTCGTCCACTCGATCCTCAACGACAGGCCGCTCACCATCTACGGCGACGGAAGCCAGGTGCGCGACCTGCTTGACGCGCGCGACCTGTGCGCGCTGTACGCGACGGCGATCGATCGCATCGAGGAGACGCGAGGCGAAATTTTCAACGTGGGTGGCGGACCGGAGAACCAGCGGAACCTGCTCGAGGTCATCAACCAGATCGGCGAGCTCACCAACCGCAAGCCGCAATACACTTTCGCGGACTGGCGCGAGGGCGACCAGACCTATTACGTCAGCGACATCACCAGGGCGAAGAAACAGCTTGGCTGGGAGCCGAAGATCGCCTTCGACCGCGGGTTGAAAGACCTGATCGCGTGGGCGGGAACGATCAGGTAGAAGGTCATCGCAGAAGCTTCAAGCGGTCGCGGCCTCGGCTGCCACCTCTTCGTGACTGCGGGCCACGTCGAGCACGGCCCTCTCCAATATGTCGAAGTGGCGCTCCCAGTCGAACCGCCGAGCCCATTCGAAAGCGCGCTCGCCGGTGGCCTGGTTCTCAGCCGGGTTGTCGAGCAAGCGCGTGATTCCGGCGGCATAGTCGTCGACCAACAGCGGCTCCACGAGGTGCCCGGTGCCCGGGCCAACCGTGACGGTCGGGCCCGCCTGGTTCCACGCGACGACGGGCACCCCCTTCGCCATCGCCTCGATCACACCCATCCCGAAGTCCTCCTCGGGCGCCGGATAAACGTAGACCGCCGCCCCCTCGTAGAGCTTCTGCAGCTCGTCCTCCGCGATCGCACCGAGAAACAGGACCGCGTCCGTCAGCTGGAGCTCGGCGACGAGGGCCTTCAGCGAGTCCGTGTGCGATGTTGCCGGCCCCGGAATCACGAGCTGCACGCGCGGGTGCTGCTTACGCACCTCGGCCATCGCCCTGATCGCGAGGTCGAACCTCTTCTGTGGATAGTGGCGGTTGGTCAGGAGCACGTACGGGCGTCGAATCGGAAAGCCGTTGATGGTCAGCCCGCCTGAGAATCGCGCATCGAGCGGCAGCGGAAACCCTGACGAGGCGACGTGGCATCCCGCGGGACAGTCGATCGCTTCGCTCCTGTAGGTGCGCCGGATGATGTCGCCGATGTAATCGCCGTTCACGAGCAACAGGTCCGCCTCCTGCACAGAACGCCGGTCGGCCCATGCCACAAAGCGAGTGGCGCGCAGCACGATCGCCGCGAGCAGCCGGTAATCGGCGTTGGCTACCCAGCCCGTCTCGCGGTCGATGTTGCGCGGGTAGACCAACCGGTTCGGCTGATTTAGATAGACGACGTACGGCACGTCCATCAGCCTGGCCGCCCACCACGCGATCCACGCGCTGGGCTGGTTGCAACCGACGATTGCGTCGACGCCACGAAAACGCCAGGCGTAAAGCGGCATCAGCAGCGAGGTCGCGGCCATCTGCACGGCTTCGCGGAACGGGAACCATCGCGGCAGTTGCGGAAGGAACGTGCGAACTCGCACGTCGCCGATCAGGTCAGGGAAGCAGCGTGATTGGTCCACTGTCGGGGCGTAGCACTCGACCTCGTAACCGCGACGCCGCAGCCCCAACACCTCTTCGATGACGATCCGCTCGCCCCCGCCGGAATAGGTGAACCCGCAATGGAACACGGCGATGCGGCGCGGCCCCCCCGCTTTCGCACGGCGCCGGCCACCGACCAGGAAGAAGCCCACCAACCCAAGCGCCAGGGCGTTTCCGGCGGTGATCGCGTGGTACAGGACGATCGCCCCTGCGGCCACTGGCGCCGACAGCCCCAGGCCGCCGTGCAGCACCAGGGAGCCCGCGACCTCCAGGTTGCCGAGGTAGCCAGGGCCTGCGGGGATCGCGAAGCTCAGCAGCAGGGCCGGATAGGCCGCCATCGCCTTGAGAGCCGGCACCGAGATTCCCACCGCAGTGAAGAGCAGCGTGAAGTTGAAGGCGTCGATCGCCAGCGCGAGAACGGTCAGAAACGCGAGCCGGCTCGCGAGCGCGGGAGTCCACAAACCACGCGCACCGGCTCGGAAGGCGAATGCCTGGCCGGCGATCCCCGACGCAAACCGCGCCGGCAGCAGCCGCCGGGCCACCCATGAACGCGCGAGCCGCGGCCCGAGAAGGGCCGTTCCGAGCACGGCCGCCAGCAGCGCAATCGCCAGCGCGGCGGCGCCGAGCAGACCGCGCGGCGTGGCGATCGCGCCGGTGAGCGCGACCACTTCGAGAATCGCAAGTACGACCGCGACGGCCGCGAGGTCGCAGGCCTTGTCGATCACGATCGTGGCGAGCGCCGAGCCGGCGGGGACGCGGTGGCGCCGCCACAGCCACCACGCACGCGCCGCATCACCCGAGCGGATGGGAAGCACGTAGTTGAGAAGGCCCCCGGCGGTGTTCATCGCGAACGCCCGGACCATCCCGACCGGAGCCAGCGGGCGGAGCAGCAGCAGCCAGCGGCGCGCTCGGATCAGGGTGGTCACCAAGGCCAGGATGATCATCAAGACGACTGCCCCCCAGCTGTGAACGCGGGCGTGGCTGATCACGTCGGTCAGGGAGACCGTGCGGAGCCATAGCCACAGCAGCACGACACCCACCGCCGTCTGCAGGGCCAGCCGCAGCCACCGATTCACGCGATCACCTCAATCTCGTCCGACGCTGTTGGGCCCAATATCCAGCGCTGGGCGAACATCCAGAACAGAAACAGGTACACGATGACCAGCACGGTACCTCCGTAGTCGCGTGTGCTTAGGCAACGCACTTCTAGCACGCCGGAGTCGTGTCTGGACGGCCGAAGCTTGGGATTCCCAGAGTGACGTAGGCGTTTTGTCGTTGAAAAAGTGCATAGCAGGCCCTGGCCGCCCGCAATTTCCACGCCTAGACTTTTGTGTCGCGCCCAGTTGCGCGGGCCCTCAGAAGGGAAGGAGATTCGCGGAAGTTAATCGGGGAATTCATCATCATCACTTAGAACCTCACCCCCCGCAGCCAAGCTCGGAGCCGGTGTCGAGAAATCGCCCGGCCCGAGCCTTTTTTATGGGCGGATCGACTCCGTTCGACGGGACGCCCACGCACGCAAGCCGTCGCGCCAGCTCCGCAGGCCGTCGGTCCTTTCCGAGGCAAGGCAGCCGTTGAGCGGCCGCCGTGCCGGCGCCTGCATGTCGAGGGACGAAACGGACGTCACCTCGGCGGCCGCATGCGACTCCTCCAGCACCGCTCGGGCGAACTCATCCCAGCCCGCGCAGCCCGCCGCCACGACGTGAAAGATTCCTTCTGCGCCTGACTCCGCGAGCTGGATAGCAGCCGGCGCCAGGTCGGCCGCGTAGGTCGGGTTCACCTTCTGGTCGGCGACCACGCGGAGAGCCTCCCCGGCGCGCGCCCGCAACAGGATGCGTTCGGGAAAGCTTCCTCCTTTGATCGCGGAGCCGGTGTCACCGTAAAGGGCCGAGGTCCTGATCACGAGGGCTCCCGGCAGGAGCTCGAGCACGCGCTGCTCGCCCTCGAGCTTGGAGGCACCGTAGACGCTGAGAGGCGCGGTCGGGTCCGATTCCACGTACGGCCGGCCGAGCGTGCCTTCGAACACGAAGTTGGTCGAGAAATGGACGAGGCGGATGCCGTGGCGAGCGCAGGAGCCGGCGACATTTGCCGGACCTTCTGAGTTCACAGCGAACGCCAGGTCCCGTTCCGTCTCGGCGCGGTCGACCGCGTTATAGGCGGCGCAGTTGAACACGAGCGAGGGGCGCCGTTCGGCCAGGAGTCCTTCGATGGCTTTCGGATCGGCGATCGAGACCTGGTCGTGAAGTACTCCGGAGTCCTCTCCAAGCAGCCGCGACAGCTCCCTGCCCAGCTGGCCTCCGGCGCCCAAAACAATTGACCTCACACCAGGCACCGTACCAATTCACGCCTAAAGAGAAGACTGGGGCGGGTCCTCTCATCCGCTGGCGTGGCCAGGGTGACCGGGCTTCGCCCGGTCGCGACTTTGTCTCTTTGCCTCCGCACGTCGCCAGCTTCAGATTCCTAATTAGGTCCCATCGATATACCGGAATGGGAGCAGGCACGCGGGCGAAGCCCGCCTGCCGATGAGGGAAAACCATCCGGGTTTTCCCTCATATTTCAGTCGAGCTGTTTCGCGAGCCCGGAGTGAGCCAGGAGGAGGGTGGTGATCTCCCGCTCAGGAGT
>DAITQH010000063.1:0-13412 GCA_036833175.1 Candidatus Dormiibacterota bacterium | reverse complement strand
TGCACATAGAGCAGGCCGCGGCATCCGAACTGGATAGTCGGCCTGCCTGCGTCATCAAAGGAACCGCCCGACTCCCAAAGGCACCCGTCGGCGTGGAGTTTGTCGGCGTGGTCGTGGGCGATCTTCTCGAACGTCTTGGAGCCAATCTCCTCTTCGCCCTCGACCAGGAACCGCAGCGTGACCGGCAGATCGCCCAGCGCCTTCAACGTCTCGAGAGCGTGGATGCGGGCCATCACGTCCGCCTTGTCGTCCGCGACTCCGCGGGCGATGATCCGCCCGTCCTTCTCCACCGGCTCGAACGGCGGCGAGTCCCAAAGTTCGATCGGGTCGACTGGCTGGACGTCGTAGTGCTCGTAGAGCAGCAGCTTGCGCCGGCCGCCGCCGGGCACCTCTGCGTAAAGCGCGGGCATGCCTCCAGCGTCCAGCGTCTCGACGCGATCGGTGAAGCGCGCCAGGCGGCCGGCGATCCAGTCGCGCGCCGGCTCGACCGCCTCGCGACCGTGATTGGAGATGCTCGGGAAAGAGCACAGCTCCTTCAGCTCATCGACGAAGCGCCGTGAGTTCTTGTCGATATACGCGTCGACCGCGCTGGTCGAGATCACAGTGCCATTGTTTCACCCGCGTAACCTTGTCGTGTGGCCGACGCTAAGCCCCACGAACTCAGAGGCTGCGCCGTGAGTTCGCGGGGACCCCTGTAATGGCCGACGAATTCCACTTTTCGCCTCGCCCCAACCGCGCGGCCGAGATCAACTGGCGCCCCTGGTCGGCCAGCGCATTCGAGGAAGCGAAGCTCACCACCCGGCCCATCCTTCTCTCCATCTCAGCGGTCTGGTGCCACTGGTGCCACGTCATGGACGAGACCACCTACTCGCACGCCGGGATCATCGACCTCATCAACCGGGAGTACGTGCCCATCCGCGTCGACAACGACGTGCGGCCGGACATCAACCAGCGCTACAACATGGGCGGCTGGCCGTCGACGGCGTTTCTGACCGCATCGGGCGACATCCTCACGGGCGCGACCTACCTGCCCCCGGACCAGATGGCCGACGCGCTCGCCCGCATCGCGGGCTACTACCGAACGAACCAGGCGGAGATCGCGACGCGAGTGCTCGAGGCGCGCAAGAGGTCCGGTTCAGCCCCGGCCCGCAGCGCGGGCACGCTCGACGACGGCCTGGTGGATTCGGTCGTCGAGGCGGTGAGCGCCGCCTACGATCCTGAATACGGCGGGTTCGGCAACGCTCCCAAGTTCCCGCAAACCGACGCGATCGTCCTGTTGCTGGAGCAGTCGCAGGTCCGCTCCGACCCGCAGCTTCGCCAGATGGCGATCCACACCCTGGAGCAGATGGCCGGGGGCGGCACGTACGACCATGTCGAAGGCGGGTTCTTCCGCTACTCGACGACGCAGGACTGGAGCGTTCCGCATTTCGAGAAGATGCTCGAAGACCACGCAGGCCTGGTGACCGGGCTCTCGCTGGCCGGCATGGAGTCGGTGCTCGATTCCACCACCAGCTACCTGGATCGCGTCCTGCGCGACCCGAAGTCCGGCCTCTACGCGGGCAGCCAGGACGCTGACGAGCACTACTACTCGATGGATGCGGAGGAGCGCGCTCAAAGACCCGCGCCCTATGTCGACCGGCGCGTTTACACGTCCTGGAACGCGGCGCTGGCGGTTGCCTATCTCGACGCGGCCCTGCGCCTGGACCGGCCGGCGCTGCGCGATCATGCGGCGAAGGCGCTCGAGCATCTTTTTCGAAGCTCCTACCGCGAAGGCGAGGGGATGTCGCACACAGAAGGCGCCGGCGGCCAGCTGGCCGACCAGGTCTGGAGCCTCCTGGCCGCGCTCCGCGCGCACCAGGCGGGACTTGGCGACCGGTGGATGCCCGTCGCCCTCGACCTGGCCGCCCAAATCGAGGAGCGGTATGGCGACCGCGAGCTCGGCGGTTATTTCGATCATGCGGACGCCGACGACCTGGGCCGCCTGGCGGACCGGATCAAGCCCCTGGTGGAGAACTCGATCGCGGCGATGGCGCTCATCGAGCTGGACGTCCTGGCCGGTGACGCGGCCATGCCCTACCTGGCTCACGCCCGCCGTGCCCTCGAATCGGTGGCGGGTCTACCGGGGCAGTACGGCCTCATGGCGGCGGTCTTCGCTCGCGCGCTCGACCGCGCTCGCAATCCGATCAAAGTGATGACCACCAACCCCGAGCTCGCGCGGGCGGCGGTCCTTGCGCATCCATATGCAGTGATCGAGCCGGCCGGCGATCGGCGCGCCGTTGTCTGTGTCGGAACCATATGCTTGGCGCCGGTGTCGACCCCCGAGGCGGTTGCGGAAGCGTTGAAAGAAGCCTCGACTACGCATGCCTGAATCTCGTCTTCATTTCTCGCGCCGTGTCGACAAGGCGCTGAACGATCCCGACCTGCAGAAGGCCCTTACCCACGCACTGACGGGCCTGCGCGCCAAGCGCGAGAAGGCCTTCGAGGGCTTCGACTTCGAACAAGGACGCGCGGAGCTGAAGCGACGGCGACTGGCCAACCTGGATCGACTACCAGAGCTGATCGAACAGTTCACCGAACATCTCGAGGCCGTGGGCGGCAAGGTCCACTTCGCCAAGGACGCCGCCGAAGCGCGCGACATCGTCGGCCAGATCTGCTTGAACGCCGGCAGCGGGCGCAAGGACGGCGGCCGCATGGTCGTGACCAAAGTGAAATCGATGGTCACCGAGGAGATCGAGCTGAACCCCTACCTCGAAGCCCTCGGCATGGAGGTGGTCGAGACCGACCTGGGTGAGCGGATGGTCCAGCTCACCCACACGCGACCGTCACACCTGATCGCCCCGGCGATTCACCTGACCAAGGAAGACGCCGCCAACGTGTTCGGCACCGAGGCGACGGTCGAGGCGATCCAGCATCATGCACGCCACTCGCTGAGACAGAAGTTCATCGACGCCACGGTGGGCATCAGCGGAGCCAATATGGCGATCGCCGAGACGGGGACCATCGTGCTGGTCACCAACGAAGGCAACGCAGACCTGACAACGACCCTGCCGCCCGTCCACATCGCCCTGTTCGGCGTCGACAAGGTCGTGGCCACGCTCGAGGACGCGGTCGCGATGCTGCGCATGCTGCCGCGCAGCGGCACCGGCCAGGTGATGACCAGCTACGTGAACTGGATCACGGGGCCCTCGCGCTCTGCGGACATCGAGCAGTCGCTCACGATCGGCGTACACGGGCCGCGCGAGATGCACTGCGTGATCATCGACAACGGGCGCGAGGAGATGCGCGCCGACCCGATGTTTCGCGACGCGCTTACCTGCATCCGCTGTGGCGCGTGCTCCAACGCGTGCCCCGCATTCATGGCGGTGGGCGGGCACCAGTTCGGCCACATCTACAGCGGACCGATCGGCCTCGTCGTCACGCCGTTTCACCACGGCCTCGAGGAGGCCGACCTGCCTAACACTCTCTGCACGCAGTGCAACGCATGCCAGGAGATCTGTCCGGTCGACATCCCCCTGCCGCGCCAGATCCTCGAGCACCGCAAGAAGGGCCGCAAGTCGCTGCGCAAGAGAGCCGTGCTCGGCGTGTGGGAGCGGCCCGCGCTGGCAGACCGCCTGCTGCGCGCCGGCGCGCCGCTCAGCGGCTTGATGCCCGGCGCCCCAAAGCTCGCCCAGGTCCCGTACCGCGACCGGTTCATGCCAAGCGACGTGGACGGCGAGCCGCTGACGATATTCGCCTCTTGCATGGTCGACCGGGTGCAGCCGCAGGCTGCCGTGGCGCTGGAGCGCATCGCCACCGCCGCGGGCTTCAAGGTTGGTTTTCCCAAGGGTCAGTGGTGCTGCGGGCTCATCGCGGCCAACGCCGGAGACTTCCCTGGCGGGGCCGCCCTGCACACACAATTGGCCTCTGCCCTTGGAGATTCCAAGGGTTTGATCGTTACGCCGTCGGCCTCGTGCTTCGGCGCATTCACCATGGACGCCCCCGATTGGGGCGCGGCGTCCCTCGACGGCGTGCGCTCCCGGATGCGCGACTCGACCCGCTTCGCGCTCGAGATCCTCACGCGGCGCCCCGAGCTCGTCGACGCAAACCGGATGAGTCTGAAGGTCGCGTATCACGACTCGTGCCAGAGCCTGCGCCAGCTAGGGCTCAAGAGCGAGCCGCGGCGGCTCCTCGAGCTTGCTGGCTACGAGGTCGTCGACATCCCGGACATCGCGAACTGCTGCGGCTTCGGCGGCACGTTCAGCATCGAATGGCCGCGAGTCGCGAGCCGCATGGCGCAGTGGAAGCTGGACGCCATCGCCAAGACGGGCTGCACGGTAGTCGCCTCCGACAACCCCGGATGCCTCATGCACATCGAGGCTGCCGCCCGGCTTCGGCGCATCGACCTCAGAGTGGCCCACGTCCTGGAGCTGGTCGCGGAGCACCTGGCCTGATCGTTAACGTTAAGCATCCGTGAAGATCACCCTGGTCGCGACGCCCCCCGCGGAGCTGTCCGTCGACGCGCTCGCCGTAGCCGTCGCCACGGGCCAGCGCCTGTCGGGCGCCGCGCTCGAGCTCGACAAGGCGCTGGGCGGCGTGCTGTCCGAGATGATCACCAGCGCCGAGTTCCGGGGGCGCATCCACGAGGTGTTGCCAGTTCCGACGCACGGCAGGCCGGGACCCCGCCGGGTGATCCTTTACGGAGTTGGGGCTGCCAATGACCTGGATGGCCAGCGCCTGCGCTCGGCCCACCACGAGCTGATCAGGGCGTCGCGCACATACGGATATAAGCGCATCGGGCTGGTTCGCTCCGAACCCCCGCTGGCAATGGACACTTTGAAAGCCGTCGTCGAAGGCTGCGTGATGGGCACCTTCGAACGCCGCTCGAGACAGACCGGGGCGCAGCCGGAGAGGCGCGAGATCGAAGAGCTCGTGCTCACCGGCTTCGGAATCGGACGCGAGCACGAGGTGATGGCGGCGCAGGAGAACGGTGAGGCGACCAATCGCGCCCGCGAATGGCAGAACGCGCCGCCGAACGAGCTGACTCCAGAGGCCCTGGCTCAAGAAGCGATCCGGATCGGACAGCGCCACGGCATGGAGATCGAGGTGCTGGGGCCGGCCGAGCTGCACGCCGGCGGATACAACCTGCTGCTCGGTGTCGCCTCGGGCTCGGCCCTGCCGCCTCGACTGATCCGGCTGCGCCATCGCGGCGGCCAGCAGCCGGGAGTGCCGGCAAAGGCCGGCGGCACCGTGCTGGCGCTGGTCGGCAAAGGCATCACGTTCGACTCCGGCGGCATCTCGATCAAGCCCGCCGAAAACATGAGCCGGATGAAGTCCGACATGGCGGGGGCGGCGGCAGTGCTGTCGGCCATCGACGTCATCGCCTCCCGCAAGCTGCCGCTCGACGTCATGGCTGTAATCGCGGCCACCGAGAACATGCCGGGGCCTACCGCGCAGCGGCCTGGAGACGTTCTGGTCAGCGCCGACGGGAAGACGGTCGAGATCGTGAACACCGACGCCGAAGGACGGCTCGTCCTCGCCGACGCGCTGACCCACTGCATTCGCAACGGCGCCACGCACATCATCGACCTGGCCACCCTCACCGGCGCCGCGACGGTCGCCATCGGTCACGCGGCAAGCGCCGGCGTCAGCAACAACGATGCTTTCTGGTCCAAGGTGGAGCAGGCCGCCAAGGATTCCGGAGACCGGGTGTGGCGGCTGCCGACCTACGCCGACTACCGGATCCTGCTGCGGAGCCAGATCGCGGACCTGCGCAACGCAGAGTACGGCGAGGCCGGGACCATACTGGGAGGCATGTTCATCGGCGAGTTCGCGGGTGGGAAGCCATGGGCGCACCTGGACATCGCAGCTTCGAGCTGGAACACGAACGCCGACCTCACGACCGTGCTGCGCGGCCCGAGCGGGGCCGGGACCAGGCTCTGCATCGCGCTCGCGGAACTCATGTCGGGCGTGGAGCGTTAAAGCACTCATGGGCATTCTCGAGACGATCAACTCGCCCGCCGACCTGCGGGCCCTCGACCAACCGCACCTCTCGCGTCTCGCCGAAGAGGTTCGCGCCTTCCTCATAGAGCAGACCTCGAAGACTGGCGGCCACCTGTCCCCGAACCTGGGAGTGGTCGAGCTCACATTCGCGCTGCACCGGGTTTTCGACAGCCCGAAGGACGCGATCGTCTGGGACACCGGCCACCAGGCGTATGTGCACAAGATCGTCACCGGCAGGTCGAAGGACTTTGCGCGGCTCCGGCAGGCGGGCGGCCTGTCCGGCTATCCCTCGCGCCAGGAGTCCGAGCACGACCTCGTCGAGAACAGTCACGCGTCGACCTCGCTCAGCTACGCGCTGGGCATCGCCGAAGCGCGGCTGCGCAAGAAGGTCGGCGGCTATGTGGTGGCCGTCATCGGCGACGGCGCGCTCACGGGCGGCATGGCCTATGAGGCGCTGAACCAGATCGCTCACCTGCAGCCGCCCAACCTCGTGATCGTGATCAACGACAACGGGCGCTCCTACGCGCCGACCGTCGGCGGGCTTGCGCGCCACCTCTCGCAGCTAAGGGTCGATCCCCGCTACGAGCGCATCAAGGACGACATCTCCCGGCTGCTTCGCGACCTGCCCCTGGTGGGATCCACCGCGGACCAGGCCGCCTATCGCGTCAAGGAGAGCCTCAAGCAGCTGCTGCAGCCATCGACCATCTTCGAGACCCTGGGCATCAAGTACGCCGGCCTGGTCGACGGCCATGACGAGCCCGCGCTCGAAGAGGTCCTGTCCCGGGCCAAGAAGCTGCGCGAACCGGTCGTCGTTCACGTCGTCACGGAGAAAGGTCGCGGCTACAGCCCGGCGGTTGATGACGAGGTCGACAAGCTGCACGGCGTGTCGGCGTTCGATCCCCTGACCGGACGCCCACGCTCGACGGAGCTCACGTACACGGACGTCTTCGGCGAGGCGCTCATGACCTCGGCGGCCAGGCGCCCCGAGGTCTGCGCGATCACCGCTGCGATGGCCTCGTCGACGGGTCTTCTCAACTTCGCCAAAGAATTTCCCGAGCGATTCTTCGACGTCGGGATTTGTGAGCAGCATGCTGTGACTTTCGCGGCGGGGCTTGCGATGGCCGGGATGCGCCCGGTGGTTTGCATCTACTCGACGTTTCTCGCGCGCGCCTTCGACCAGACGATCATGGACGTGGCCCTGCACAAGCTGCCGGTGGTCTTCGTGATCGACCGCGCCGGCGTGACCGGGCCCGACGGCTCATCCCACCACGGCATCTTCGACCTGTCCTACCTGCGACTCATCCCTAACTTGAAGATCGCGGCACCGGCAGACGCGACCGAGCTGTGCGCGCTGGTAGAGACAGCCCTGTCGATGGACGGACCGGTGGCGATCCGCTACCCGAGAGGTCCCGTTCCCGCGACTCCGGACCTGCCTGTCGAGCCGCTGCCGGTCGGTCGTTGGGAGGAGCTGCGCAAAGGCTCGGACGCCGTCGTGTTCGCGGTCGGCCGGATGGTGGGCGTATCGATGGAGGCCGCCGAGCGGCTCGAGATCCAGGGCGTCTCGTGCGCGGTAGTGAACGCGCGCTGGATCAAGCCGGTCGATCCGCGCATCGCCGACTGGGCACGCACCCACCCGGTTGTGGTGACCGTCGAGGACAACGTCGGCACCGGTGGATTTGGCGGCGCGGTGCTCGAGACGCTGGCGCCGCTTGGGCTGGCCGGGCGAGTCAGGACGGTCGCTCTGCCGGACCGGTTCCTCCCACAGGGCAAGGCGTCTGACATCCTGCGGGAGAATGGGCTGGACGCCGCAGGCGTCGCGAAGGCCGTGTTCGAAGCGGTGAAGGGAAAGGTTCCGATCGAGAGAAAAGAGCTCTAGAGCTGCGTGGCCGGCAGGCCTGGCTTCGCCAGGCCGTCTACCCCGCTTGCTTGATGTCTCCAGGCACGGCTGGGAGTGGCAATTTCGATAATCCAATCCTTTTCGGAGGATGAGTCATGCAATCAGTAAGTCACATCCTGATCGCGCTCGCGCGCAGAAGGAACCATCTGGGTTCCTTCTCATATTTTTTTCCGCCCCGCGAAACCTTCGCCGATCTTGTGCCAGTGCTCGACTCGCTCCTCGCCCAGCTTCCAGCACAGCTCGATGAGCTCGCCGTCGCGATATGAGGGAAAGTCGATCAGTCCCTCGAGCGGCCCTTTGAGCGAGATGCCGATGCCGTTCAGGCTGGCGACCGCCTTGAGCAGCTCGAGCTCCGCCGCGCTCACGGCCTCGCGGGCCTGCTGGTGGCGATCGCGGTCATCCGCGCCGGCGGCAGGCCGCTTGGATTCGTACTCGGCGATGCGCGCCTGGTCCTCGAGCTCGGGCAGCAGGGCCGAGAGCTCAGCGATCTGCCCGACGATCCTGCGCACGCGAGGCAGCTCGTTGTTCGCTTCGTCCACCGTGTAAGTCCGGAGCCTCTGCACGGCTCAAAGATAATCCCAATGCAGTCCACACTTCACCGCATGGAAAGCACCGACGCGAGGCGGCGCCTGGCCACATCCAGGGACGCCCGCCTCGCCACCGTGAGCGGCGATGGGCGCCCTCACGTGGTGCCGATTGTCTTTGCCCTCCAGGACGACACGATTTACTTTGCGGTGGACTCCAAACCAAAGCACACGATGAACCTCAAGCGCTTGAAAAATATCGCGGCGAATCCTGCCGTCTCGCTGCTCGTCGATCATTACGAAGACGAATGGACCAGGCTGTGGTGGGTGCGTGTTGACGGAACGGCTCATGTGGTCACCGACAGCGCCGAAGCGGAACGGGCAACCGATCTTCTTGCAACGCGTTATCCGCAGTACAGAGCCGCGAAGCCAGGTGGTCCAGTAGTCGCGATTCACATCGACCGGCTGACCGGTTGGGATGCAGCGACTTGATCACGACCCTCCTGTCCCGATGAGCTCAGGCTGGGCCTGCTCGACCGCGTAAACGATCGGACGAGCCGGAAGCTCTATCGAGTCAAGCGGGTACGGACCGACGCGGCGGCCGCCGATGGTTGCCATCCACGTGACGTCGTAACGCACTGCGGCGCGCACCGCATACCCGGCTTGCGAGTGAGCCTCGTATGTGTGAACGACCGAGGATGTCTGCGGGTAGGCGCGACCGAATCCTTCGTCGCCGACCGGCCGAGATGTAGCGCCATCACCGAAATCCCATGTCGCGGCAACAGGTGCGGCGTTCACCGTGTACGCCACTCCCTCGTACGTCTCATCGATCGTCAGCGTGCGTGGCGCCGGCGCCAGCCAGAACCACGTTTCGAGACCGACCAGGCCGGTGCGGGCCGGGTTGGCCGCGACGGAGACATCGGGTCCGGCCCACGCAGGCATCGGTGGCGGCGAGAGCGCGGCGGCGCACGAGACCTGCTCGGCGGTGGCGTTCTGCACGCGGTCGAACGCCTGCACGTGAAGGCATGCGTTCTCGTGTGGGTTCATGTTCGCGAGCGAGACGCCGCGGGGTGAGAAGGTCGACGCGAGCTCCAGCCGTCCCGGCCTGTCGCTCACCGTCAGCCACGAGACGTAATGGTCGAGGCCTGACACGAAGTAATCCCGGCCTGCCCCGTCGCCGCGGTCGGCCACAGGGTCCCAGGTGAACGCGACCGATGTCGGATTGACCTGCGTCACGTAGGGGTGCGGATCGAATGGCGGCACGGCGTCGACGTAGATGTCAACCACTGGATACCCGTACTGGTCCGCCATGTATGGGGGCGCCGAGTTGTTGCCGTACGCGCCAAGACCGCACTGACCGCCGAATGTCCAGTTGTAGTACGCGATGTACTCCTTCGCATGCCCGTGGACCGCCCATCCGGCGTCAGCGAAGTTCCAGTGGTAGTTATGCGGGTAGGTCTCGTGGAGCAGCCGTACCCAGCCGGATGAATCGCCCGGCGTTCCGCGAAAGTCGCCGTAAAAGAACCCGTACCAATCGTCGTATCCCGGGTTGGGGTGAAAGCCGTAAAACGTGTCGCGCTCGGGATTCGTGCCGACGAGCGGATCGTTGGTCACGACTCTCGCGGTCCACATGTCGGAGAACTTCGTGCACCACGCGGGCGGATCGCCGTACTGAGGGCTTCCCCAGGCCGACCCGGCCGAGGCAGGCACAGGCTGAAGCGCGAGAACAGCGGCGACTGTGAGGGCGGCGAGGCGGCGCATGCAGGCAACCTACCGGCAGCATGCTCAAAGAGGAACCCAGCCCGTTAACGTGCCGAGACTTGACAAGACGAGACGTCTAATCTAGTCTCGTCGCATGGCGGCTACGCGCGAACGGGTGCTCGGCAAGGCCCGCCGCGTCCTGGCCAAGGGAGGCAACCCCACCGTGGCCGACTTCGCCGCCGCGGCCGGCGTTTCGCGAGCGAGCTTCTATCGCGCTTTCGAGTCCCGCGAGGCGCTCCTCGAAGCGCTCGACCTGCAACCTGAGCCGGGTACCCGCGAGCGCATCCTCGAGGCCGCGGTGAAGCTCGTCGGCGCGCACGGCTTGAACGCCCTGTCGATGGACGACGTCGCTACGCAGGCCGAGGTGTCCCGAGCGACCCTCTACCGCCTCTTCCCCGGCAAGGCCGCCCTCTTCACGAGCCTCGTCCACGCGTACTCGCCGCTCGAGCCGGTGACCCAGCTCTTGACCACGCGTCAGACAGAGCCTCCCGAGATCCTGATGCCGGAGATCGCCCGCACCGTCTATCGCACCTTCTACGGCGGGGGCGAGAGCCGGGTCGGCGTGCTGCGCGCGCTTTTCTTCGAGATCAGCTCACTGTCGCCCGACACCGCGGAAGGGGCGCAAGACGCGATCCGCGGAATGGTCGGCTCGCTTGTCTTCTACCTGATGGCCAACATGCGGGACGGCCGCCTTCGCCAGATGCACCCACTGCTGGCGCTCCAGCTGTTCGTCGGTCCGATCCTCTTCCACATCATCACCAGGCCCGTGGCCGAGCAGATGCTTGGTCTCGACATCGACGGAGAGCAGGCGGTGACCCTGCTGGCGGAGAGCTGGTTGCGGGCGATGACGCCAGAGGAGGCGGCCTCATGAGCGACTCGTGGGCAGTTGACGTCCAGGGTGTTACCAAGAATTTTGGGGACGTCAAAGCGCTCGACGCAGTGACGCTTCAGGTGAAACAGGGCGAGATCTACGGATTGCTCGGTCCAAACGGCTCGGGCAAGACGACGCTCATTCGCATGTTCGTCGGCCTCGTGGCACCCAATACCGGGACGGTTACCGTGCTGGGGAAGCGCTTGCCGAACGTGGCCCTGCTGAGTCACGTCGGATACATGACCCAGGCGGCCGCCCTATACCCCGGCTTATCGGTGGAGGAGAACGTGCGGTTCTTCGCGACGATCAACGGCGCCGAGGGAGGGGTCAGGGAAGCCCTGGAGTTCGTGAAGCTCTATGAGAGGCGTGACTCCGTCGTCTCCACCCTGAGCGGTGGGATGCGCCAGCGCTGTTCCCTCGCGTGCGCGCTCGTGCACAAGCCGCAGCTCCTGCTGCTGGACGAACCCACGGTCGGCGTGGACCCCCAGCTACGCGTCGAGCTCTGGAACGGCTTCAAGGAGATGGCCGACGCCGGTACGACGATCATCGTCTCCAGCCACGTCATGGACGAGGCCGAACGATGCCAACGGCTCGGGCTCATCCTCTATGGAAAGCTGCTCACCCAGGGCAGTCCCGACGAGATTCGCGCCCGCGCGGGGAAGACGACTCTCGAAGAGGCCTTCCTCAGCCTGTCGGAGAGGCGAGCATGAGCGGCAAGCGGGTCGCCGCCATCACGAAGCGCTTGCTCCAGCAGTTTCGCCGCGACCGGCGCACGCTCGCCCTCCTGTTCGTCGCGCCGATCATCCTTCTCGGTCTCCTCGGCTACCTCATCCGCGGCTCTGCATCCGCGCCCGCGGTAGGGATCGCCAACGAGGACCAGGGCCCGCTCGGCGCAGCGGTCTCTGCGGCGCTGGCGCATTCGAGCGGCATCAGCATGTCGACGATCCAGGCCGCGGACGGTGACTCGAAGCTAAAGGACGGATCGCTGGCGGCCTACATCGTCTTCCCAACCGATTTCAGCAGCCATGCACAGGCTGGGACGATCGCGCCGGAGGTGCACCTCGAAGGCTCCCAGCCCGGCACCATCGCGCCCGTGCTGCAGGCGCTGCAGCAGGCTCTGATCTCAGCAGCGCCGCAAGGACCTGGCCCGGGCCTGCACGTGCAGCCGGACGTCACCTACCTCTACGGCGGCCGCGGCTTCGACACGCTCGACTACTTCGGTGCGGCGTTCATCGGTCTCGTCGTGTTCTTCCTCGTGTTCGTGGTCACGATCGTCTCGTTCCTCAACGAGAGGTCGCAGGGCACGCTCGAGCGGCTGATGGCAAGTCCCCTGAGGCGAGGCGAGATCGTGCTCGGCTACATGCTCGGATTCACAGTGCTGGCGCTCATTCAGTCCATTGAGGTGCTCGTCTTCTCGCTGGCCGTGCTCAAGGTCCACAACGCGGGAAACGTCGCGCTCATCTTCGGCATCGAAGCGCTCATGGCCATCGCGGCGGTCAACCTGGGCATCTTCCTCAGCATGTTCGCGCGCACAGAGTTCCAGGCCGTGCAGTTCATACCGCTGGTGATCGTCCCCCAGTTCCTGCTTTCCGGAATCCTGTTCTCCGTCAGCTCCGAACCTCGGCCCCTCCAGGTCCTGTCTGACGTCCTTCCTCTCACCTATGCAGTCAACGGGCTGCGCGACGTGATGATCAAGGGAGCCGACCTAAGCTGGGGCTCGCTGCAGCTCGACGTTGGAGTCGTAGCAGGCTTCATCGTGGTGCTCGTCGTCGCGGCTGCAACGACCCTGCGTAGGAGAATCGCGTAAGGAGGCACGACCGAAACCTTCGGCGAGAGATTCGGCGATCCAGGTGGCCCAGATGCTAGGCGCGGTCGAGCATCGCAGCGAGCGCATACGTTGATGCGGGAGCGAGAAGCGCAGACCGCAACAACGCAGATGGGCCGCCTGGGCGCCGAAGATCCGTCGACGGCTTTCGGTCGTGCCTCCCATCTCGTAGGCTGAAACCATGCTGCTGGTGTGCTCCGCTCGGTGCAGAGGCAACCTATTCCGCGCCCTTTTTGCCGAGGTCGAACTCGACTCGGGCGGCGAGTATCTCGACCACCGGGTGACGCAACCCGCCTACGTCTGCCTCAACTGCGGGTCGCCGGCCATCGACCTCGGAGAGGTTCCTGCAGAGATGGCAGCCGAGGACGAAGCCGACGCTGCTCCCGTCAGGACCGACATCCTCTGCCCCGTCTGCGAAACGCTCGTCCAGGTCGAGGCGGACATGGAGTGCCCCAACTGCGGAGCGCCCCTGGAGGTCGCCTAGGAGGCCCGACCGGAGACTTCGGCGAGAGATTCGGCGATCCAGGTGGCCCAGATGCTAGGCGCGGTCGAGCA
>DAITQH010000062.1:0-13552 GCA_036833175.1 Candidatus Dormiibacterota bacterium | reverse complement strand
CCAGGCAAAGCCGGATCTCGTCTTCCTTGTTGACGATGGCGCGGCTGACGTTGGCCATGAAAGCATCCGCCACGCGAGTTACGACTTCGGCTGCCCCCACTCCGGCGATTATAGATTCGTCACCTGAGGGAGCCATCAGATTTGAATACGCGTGAGGGGTGCATTTGGTTCCGCTGCGTTACCCAACGAGCCGGCGGGCGTGTGAACAGACGAGCATGAAACGAGCCCTCACCGCCCTTGTCGCAGCACTCGCCGTGGCGTGCGGTTCGGCCGCGCCGGCTCCGGTCGTCGGATCTCCCCTCACGATCACCCAGCTGAAGTTCGCGGTCATGGATTCGGTCGGCGTGCCGGTCTACTGCGATCCCGATTTCTATCCCATCGCGCGCGAGGGAGGCGAGCAGGCGAGCGCGATCGCAAAGTACCCAGCGATACAGGCCGACTCGGAGCTCTACTCGGCGATCATCGCCCACGAGCACCTGTCGGACACAAACGTCAACGACCCGGAAAAGCTCGTCATCTACCGCGTCTTTAAGCACCTCAACGCGCTCACCCTGACGAAGTCCGGCGACAACTACGCCTTCAACGTCCGGGTCCTGTCGAGCAACGGCGCGGCGTCTTACCTGATGGTGACCGGCACGGTGCGCGTGGACGGGGTCGTCACCGTGAGCTCGCGGTTGCCGACCGGGGCGCCGAACTGCCCGATCTGCCTGGCGGCGGGCACGCTCATCGCGACGCCAGCCGGCAACGTCCAGGTGACGGACATCAAGCCGGGAATGCTGGTGTGGACGGCCACGGCCGCCGGCGCGCGAATCGCCGCGCCCGTACTCGAGGTGGGCAGCACACAGGTCCCCGCAGGGCACCTGATGGTTCACCTCGTCATGGCCGATGGACGCGAGTTGCTGGCCTCGCCAGGCCACCGCACCGCTGATCGTCGCGCCCTCGGATCGCTCGCCGCGGGAGAAGCGCTCGACGGCTCGACGATCAGCCGGTGGGAGCTCGTCCCGTACTCCGGCGACCGCACGTACGACCTGCTGCCGGCCGGCCCAACGGGCACCTACTGGGCGAACGGCATACAACTCTCGAGCACCCTTCAGGGGGTGGCTATGGGGCCGTAAACCCCGTAATGATCTCTGTGAAATTCGGACCGTCGATCTGTAGCCCAAAGCAGCCGACAAATCCGCGTGAGAAACCCTGGCGCACCGGGAAGTAGCCGTAGCCACCGCTGTTTCGCGCATGGGGATGCCCTGCGTCGAGCAAGAGGTCGGCTCGCTGGGCACCGTTTGACCCGGCCCGCGCATCGGTGCCGACCACTGGTCCCGCCGAATAGGCGCCCACGAAGACCAAGATCCGATTGCTCATCAGGTCGCGTCCTCGGACCAGAACGGGTCCGGAAAGGTCTGGCGCTGTAACCCAGGTGACGTCGACGTAGTATCCCCACGGAGTCTGGGTCTCTGGCCCGTCCATGAGATACACCGGCCCGGTGCCGGAGTCAAAGCCCACAGTATTTCCAGGGCTCGCTGGGCACGTGTCACCAGCCTTGAGGATGGGCAGGTTCAAGGGCTTCGCTTCGAGCTCGGCGAGCGCGGACTGAGAGCCGCTGCCGGCCGGCGCCGAATTGTGGAACGCGTTCCAGTCCTGCATCAACCGTCCGCCGATCAGGGCCCCGACCACCACCGCAACGAGCACGAATACCGCGACAAGAGACAACGGGACGCGCAAGCGAAGCATCAATCGCTCCCTCCTTCTACGGCCGGCGTTTTCCGTCAATACCGTTTGCACGACGCGCTCAGGCAGACCGAAGACCGGCGGTGCAATTTCGTCAAAAGCTGAGTGAATTTGGGTGCGCAGGCTCACCTGAGTGCCTCCTCGAGATCGAGATCTGGGCGCAGTTTTTGTACCGAGCGATAGAGGCGCGCCCGAGTCGCGCCCACCGAGCTGCCTACAACGGCCGCCACATCTTCGAGCGGCATATCGACATAGAAATAGAGGACGACCACGAGCCGATCCCCGTGGCGAAGCCTCGAGATGGCGCGGCGCAAGTCGGCGCCGCGCAGCGTCTGGTCTTCAGGAGAAACCACTGACAGCTGGTCGGGCAATCCAAGACTCACGCCGGCGACCCACTTCGTACGCCGGGCATTTCGGCATTTATTGGCGACGACGCCGAGGAACCAGGGCCGAAGTTTTCCCTGGTCCTGCATCCGAGCAACCTTGCGCCAGGCGGTAAACGATGCCTCTTGAACCGCGTCTTCCGCTGCCTGCGGGTCGTGAAGCATTGCCAGCGCAAGGCGGAAACCGGGTTCGATCAGTGGAGTCAGCAGGTCGGCGAAGGTCCGCTCGTCGATTGGGCCGCTTCCAGAAGGATTGACCTCTGCCACCTGCTGCATGACTCACCTATTCCTGTCGCCCGCGGGGCGATTTGTTGCAGCTAGCTGACTTCTTCTTCCTCAACCAACCGGAGGTGGCCGCTGACGTCGAGTCCAAGGTGTCGCGCGAAGAACCCGGCCACGCGCTCCACGTACAGCGGGCGGTCGGCGAAGTAGGCGCCCGTATGTGGAGCGCCCTGGACGATCCAGATCTCACGCGGCCCTCGATAGGCGTCGTAGAGGCGCCGGCTGTGGTTGACCGACGTGATGTCGTCGGCCCCCCCGTGGATGAAGAACAGGGGGCGCGGCTCGAGCGACGTTAGGACGTCTTTCGGGCTGCAGTCGCCGATCCGGCTTCGTGTGCGCAAGCGGAACATCAGCCCGGCCATCCCTACGAACGGCGATCCCGGCAGCTTCGTGGCGCGGCGGACGTTTTCGATCAGCAGCGTGCGCAGGTCGCTGAACGGGCTGTCGAGCACCAGGGCCTGCACGCCGGGCTCACCGGCGGCGCCGAGTAGGGAGACGACGGCGCCCATCGAATACCCGAGCAATCCGATCCTGGCGTTCGCGATCCGCTTGCGCGCAAAGGCGATGACCGCCTGGAGCTCGAGCACCTCCTTGATACCGAACGTGATCGGCGCACGGTCGCTGCCGGGCATGCCGCGGTATGAATACAGGATCACGTTGAAACCCTTACGCCAGAGCGCGGCCGAGATTCCCAGGGAACCCTGTCGCTGCCCCTTGTGTCCTCCGGAGACGATGACCGTCTGCGGCGAACCCGGCTGGCGGAAATGCCAGGCGCCAAAGCTGACGCCGTCGGCCGTAACGAGCTCGACCTCCTCGTAGTCGGCCTGGAACTCAAACGGTGTGAACGTGAAATCGTCCAGAAAGAAGGGGCGGTCGGGCACGAATACGCGCCGGTAGAGCTGGTATGAGAGGGCGAGGTAGAGAACCAGGACGATGGCGACGGCGAGAACCACGTAGGTCATCGGACTCACTTGAAGCTTAGGCCTAAGTTGCCGGGGTGGTCCTCGCGGGGGTCGCCGCGCTACCTTCGAGCGCTTCCTCGTACCGGCCCAGGACGAACAGCAGCAGGCTGAGCCGGTTGAGCCAGCGCCCGACCTGCGGATTTTGGGGTCCTTTGCCGCGCCCGAGGGCGACCCATCGCCTTTCCGCGCGTCGCGTCACCGCGCGCGCGAGGTCCAACGCACCCGACGCGGGCGTGGCGCCCGGGAGGATGAACCCGTCCGGCATCTTGACCGACCGCTCGAGCTCGGCGATGAGCGCATCGAGCCGCTCCACCCCCGCTTCGGTGGCGTGCGCGAAAGACGTGCCGGAATCAGGGTTCGTGGCCAGCTCCGCTCCGAGCGCATAGAGCCCACGCTGCAGCTCCTCGCAGATAGCGCGAACCCGAGCATGGGGGCTCAGTGCCTTGGCGAGGCCGACCGCGCTCGATGCCTCGTCGATCGTGCCGTAAGCCTCGATCCGCGGGTCATCCTTGCGCGCGCGCCCACCGCCCAGCAGCCCGGTCGACCCGTCGTCGCCTGTTCCCGCAAGCTCGAGCATCTTCTTCTTGCGGGCCGGCATGTCCTTTACTCGAAGACCCGGCCCAGCTCGTACAGCGCCCTGGGTACGCGGCGCGTCTCTTTGACAACGTCCGCGATGGGCACGACCTCGACGTCGCCGTTGCGGCGTATCGGGATCACCCCGCTCTTGCCCGCAACGATCAGCTCCACCGCGGCCACGCCCAGTCGTGTGGCCCAGATCCGGTCTGTCGGCGAAGGCGACCCGCCTCGCTGCAGGTGCCCCAGCACCGTCACGCGCGTCTCGAAGCCGGTATCGCGTTCGACGTTGCCCGCAAGAAGGTCGCCGATGCCGCGCTTGGAAAGACGGATGTGTCCAAAGGCATCTTTCTCCGCCTGTCCCCCGCCCTCGGCTTCCAACTCTGGGATCTTCGCGCCCTCGGCGACGACGATGATGCTGAAGAGCTTGCCTTCGCCGCGCCGGCGGTACAGGTGGGCGACGACCTCTTTCAGCGTCACCTCGAACTCGGGGATGAGGATGAGGTCGGCTCCGCCGGCGAGTCCCCCCATCATCCCGACCCAACCCGCGTCGCGGCCCATGACCTCCACGACCATGACACGGTGGTGCGCGGAGGCTGTCGTGTGCAGCCGGTCGAGCGCCTCGGTGACGACTCCGACCGCGGTGTCGAAACCGATGCAGAACTCAGTCACGGAGAGGTCGTTGTCGATTGTCTTCGGCACCCCTACCGTCGGGAAGCCGGCCTCGTGAAGCGCGGCCGCGACGCTCAACGTGTCGTCGCCTCCGATTGGCACGAGGGCGTCGATGCCGCTGTGGCGTAGCGCCTGGATCACGCGCGCGATGCCGTCCCTCTCCTTGAGCGGGTTCGTGCGCGAGGTGCCGAGGATGGTGCCGCCCATCGGAAGGATGCCGCGCACGCTCGCCGGAGTCAGCTCATCGATCAATCCCTCTTCGATGCAGCCCGCCCAGCCGTTCTGCACGCCGCTCACCCGATGGCCGAGCTGGAAGGCGCGCCGCGCCACAGCCCTGATCGCCGCGTTGAGGCCCGGTGCGTCCCCGCCGCCGGTCAGTATCCCGATCCGCACGCGGATAGGTTAAAGCGTCCAGTCTCCAGATCAGGCCAGGGACAGCTTTCTCAGAAGCTCGGGGAGCGTGACCTCCGCCAGCGATCCCAGCACGACGTCCGCCTGGCCCAGGTCGAGACGTGCGGTGATCGAGTTGGGGATGGCGACGCAGCGCATGCCCGCGCGTTTGGCCGCCAATACGCCGTTCGGCGAATCTTCGATTGCAATCGCCTCCGAGGCGGGCACGCCAAGGCACTCCAGCACAGCGATGTAGAGGTCCGGATCCGGCTTCGCGTTCGCCACGTCGTCCCGGCATCGCACGCAGTCAAACCTGTCGAAAATGCCCAGGCGCACGAGATGTCCACGCACCCAATCGGCGGTGGAGCTCGATGCGACCCCAAGCTTCAAGCCCATCGCCTTCGCCTCGTCGATGCGCTGCACCACGCCAGGCAGAACCGTGTTGGCGAGGATCATCTCCGTGCGGCGACCGATGCGGCGGTCTAGCACCTCTTTCGGCAGCGACCGTCCCAGCCGCTCCTCGAGATGGTGCTGCGGGTGGAAGCCGGCCGTGGTCGATCCCACGATCTGTACCCAGCGCTCGAACGGAAGATCCTCCCCATGCGCCTCGTACACCTCGAGCCACGAGCGGTAAACCGGCTCCTCGGTGTCGAGGATCAAGCCGTCGAAGTCGAAAACGATGGCGCGGATCAACCGACTAAATGTAGCCATCGAGGGGCCAACGGCTTAGGATCGCCGTGGCCGTGTCAGTGAGAAAGTCAGATGTCTGAACAAGTCCGTAAGCCGATCTTGCGGCAGACGGAACGCGGCACCGTTACGGCCTGGATCGGAGCGGCGCTGCCGGGCGTTGCGCTGGTCTCGGTGGCGATCACGCTCTTCCTCCTATTCGGCGTTCTCGACGCGATCCACTACATCTCGATCCGAGATTTCTTCACGCCCGACCCGACCGCCGCGGGAGGCGTGCTCGGACTGGTCGGCGGCGCCGAGGGTGTAACCCTGAGCATCGTCATCGTCGCGGTCGTGTTCGGCATCCAGACGACGTCGTCCAGGTACTCGCCGCGAATCATCGGGATCTTCACCCGCAACCCGCTCAACGCGCTCGTGCTCAGCTTCGCGCTCGCGTCGATCCTCTACACGTTCCTCGTTCGGAGCGAGGTGAAGGTCAACTATGTGCCTCTCCTGAGTGTGGCCGTGGCTGAGGTTCTGGCCCTGATCAACTTCGCGATCCTGCTGCCCTACGTCAGCTACATCTTCGAGGTGATGCGCGCGGAAACCCTCGTCGAGAGCATCATGCGGCGGGCCCAGCGAGAGCTCAAGGCGGCCACCAGCAGCCGCCACGCGCCGCGGCACCGCAATGCGCTGATGACGTCGATCGCGCAAGTGACCGACATCGCTTTTGGATCGATCGTACTTGGGGACATGCCGGTGTGCGTCCTCACCATCGACGTGTTGGGCCGCTTCCTCGCGGGCGACTACCTGCCTGCTAAGAAAAGCTTCCCCGCGCATTGGTTCCAGGTCAGCCACGCGGAGATGCCCGGCGCCTCGGACCAGATCGTGGCGGAAGTGAACCGGGCACAGACCTGGTTCGCGTACACGGTGATGTCGAGCTTCGTCGACATGGTCGGACTCACGCCACTGCACCGGAAAGAAGCGGTGCACGCGATCGCTGTCGCCACTCGGGACGCGGGCATCGCCGCCATCGAGGCAGGCGATTCAGAGGTGGCCGAGCTCTCCATGCGATTTTTCAACACCTACCTGCGGGCCTCCGTCAACCGGTCGGCGCCCACGTTCGCGTCGGGGATCATGAACGAGTACCGCAGGTTCGCGATCGGCGCGCTCGAGTGGCGCCCGGACCTCTCGGTGGAAGCTGCCGCCCATCTCCTCCGCTACGGCCGGCACTTCGAGGAGGCCGGCATGCCGGCCACCCTCGGGGCCGCCGCAGAAGACGTGGCGGACCTTGCCATCGAGGCCAGGGCTCGCGACCCCCAGGTCTCGCTCCGGCTGGCGCGCCTGCTCGTCCGCAACCTGCTCGACCTGACGCCCAACGCGCGACCGATCGGCCTCAACGGGATGTTCAAGGGTGTCGCCAAGCTCACGTTCTGGGCAATGTCCACCGAGCAGAAGGACATCGCGCGAGTGCTCGTCGAAGGCATCGCGGCCGCCCCGCCGGACTTCGTCGACGCCGCCCTCGACCGGATGGAGTCAATGCAGAACGGCCTGTTCTGGGAGGTCAACGAGCGCGTGATCGCCTTCGACTGGGTCGAGCAGCCGCTGCGAGCGGAGATCCCACGCCTGCGCGCGGCTCTGCGCCGGGCCAAGGCGACCGGAAACGGGCTCGCGGCCGAGCTCGAGGATATCGCCGGGGTATCGCCCAACCTCGTGGCGCCCGCCGCGTCCTCTACGGCCGCGGCCGCCGCAGTGCCGGCCGCTAAAGCGGAGCCGGCCGATTGATCATCGCAGTGGAAGCGGTCTCGAAGTAGTCGAGCAGCGCCTTGCGCACCACGGGCCCGAGCTCCAGGGATTCAACGGCCGCTGTCATGTGATCCAGCCACAGGTCACGCTCTCTGGAGCCGATTGCAAACGGCTGGTGACGAAGCCGCAGACGGGGATGGCCGCGAAGCTCGCTGTAGGTCTGAGGACCACCCCAGTACTGAATCAAGAAGAGCGATAGGCGCTCGGTCGCGCCCGACAGGTCTTGCTCGGGATAGATCGCACGCAGCACTTCATCGTCGGCGACCCTGGCGTAGAACCGCTCAACGAGGAGACGAAAGGTCTTCTCGCCGCCCGCGAGCTCGTAGACGCTGCGATTCAACACGTCCCGATCCTACGGAATATCCGCCGACCATCTCCTCAGCGATCCGGTAAGGCGATCCCGGCTCCCGCAAGGATTTCGACCGTAGGCCGGACGATCGCTTGCGCGGCTTTGAGGCCGGTCTTCTCCAGGTAGCGCTCGACGATTCGCCGTCCTACCGCGTAACCGCCCATGTGCGGAATTCCAACGGGCCTGCGGCCCATTCGCCCGGCGATCTCATCCCCAAGCACGTATCCCGTCCAGTCGGCGAACGAGCTTCCCGTGCCAAACGCGGCCGTGACCTTCGCAAACGCCGCATCGAGGGAGGCGCCGGTCACTGCCGCGTACCAGGCCCCAGTCGAGTCGGCGCCGCACACCTCGACGGTGAACACCTCCGCCAGGCCTTCGTGCACGACCCACTCCGCGAGATTGAACTGCGCATCTATGTTCGGAGTCCGGAGGTTGTGCGCAAGCTCGTGCACGCCGCACGCCCCGATCCGCGTGACGTTGTAGTCGGTCGGCCACGCCACGAGCCAGATGGTTCCCGGCGTGGCGCCCATGCCGTAGTAGCCGAGCGTGTGCTCGATGAAGATCGGATCGTCGGGGTTGCCCAGCGTCAGCACGACCTCCACCCGGTCGGGGTGCCGGATGCCAGGGAGCACCGAGCGCTGGTACTCCCAGGCCCGGGCCATGTCACGACGGAGCTGGGCCCAGGCATCGGCCTGGATGAGCCGCTGCAGCGCCTCGGGATAACGCGCGTCATCGACGTTGACGCGAAACCCGTCACCCTGCTCGTGGATCTGCTTGAGCAGCTTCATGGGCTCCTCGTCAAACGACGAGATACCCCGCATCGAGGCCAGGGCATCCTTGCGCGCCGTTGCAGGCAAGGTGAACAGGCGCGTCATCGCAGCCGCGTCGTCGCGCACATCGATCTCGATCTGGTCGCTGGTCGTCAGGTCCACTTGCTGTCCTATTCTCTTCGCTGCGCCCGGGCTCCCTTTGCTGAGAGAGCGAGAAAGCGCTCACGGAAGGGAAGCAAATTGCACCAATGACCAATGAGATGGCGGCCATCGAGGCGCCATGCGGTGGTGGCTTTACTGCGCGGGTGGGCGCCATTCGTCGGGCTCCTGGTCGCTTACGAGCTCATGCGCGACCTTGCCGCGTTGATTGGCGTGCAGCCGCACAACCTCGCGCCTTTCGATCGGAACCTGTTCGACGGCTACGAGCCCACGCTGGTCCTGCAGGCGGCGGCCGCGCAACTCGCCGACCGCGACCTTCTCGAGGACGCAGGCAGCCTCGTCTATGGAGCGCACTTCCTGCTGCCGATCGCACTCGGCGCCTGGCTGTGGGCGAAAGATCGCGACGCGTTCAACCGATTCGGATTCACACTCGTGATCCTCTGCGCGATGGCTTTCGCGACCTACGTCGTGGCGCCGACCAGCCCGCCATGGCTGGCGCAGCCGTCAGCGGTCCGCCACCTGATCGACGACGCTATCCAGAGGAGCGGCCTCCCGCCCAGCCTCCTGTGGCTCTATTCCAACCACGACTACAACCTCTACGCCGCGTTCCCGTCGCTGCACGCGGGGTTCCCGGTCGTGGCCGCGGCGGCCGCCTGGCAGCGGAACCGAGTCCTGGGAGCGGTGCTTTACTGCTGGGCGGTGGTCGTATGGCTCGCCGTCGTCTATCTCGGCGAGCACTACGTGACCGATGTCGTCGGCGGGATCGTCTATGCCACCCTGGCGATCGCGATCGTCAGGACCATCACGGCACGCCGGGCTCAGGGCGCGCTCGCTGAAGGTCCTGGTTCAACGAGTAGCGCTCCATCTCTTGCTCGCTCGGGAGGAACCACGCGATCGCGATCGTCGCGATGACGAGCACGACGTGAGTCATCAGCGACTTCTGTAGGCCGATCGAGTCCGCGATCGCGCCGTTGATGGGGATTCCGACAGCCCCCGTGACGAAGCCGAGCCCCATGACAAGACCTGAGGCCAGGCCCGCCCGGTCGGCCATGAGCTGCTGCGCCATCAGGAGCATGAGCGGCGCGGTCGAGGCGGCCAAGAACCCGATGAGAATCGCACTCCCAAATGCCCAGGGGCCTGGAAACGCGGTGAAGAGAAAGATCGCGGGCACGCTGAGCGCGAGAGTCACGAGGATCACCATCCGTCTCCCGTAGCGGTCTGCGAGCGTGCCGCATCCAACGGTGCCAACAGCGCTCGCCAGCACAAGCGTCGTGGCGAGCGGCCCGTAGAACTCTGGGCCGTAACCGAGCTGCTTGTACCAAGTCGGCGTGAAGGCCTGAAAGACGTTGACGGTCCAGCTGCGAGACATCATCACCCCGATCACGACAGCAAGGGCAAAGACCGGAATTCGCGACGCGCCCGGGGCGGCCCGGCGGCCGCCGGCAGGGATTGTCCCGGCCGAGTTGCGCATGCGCCAAAGAAGGTATCCGCCGGTGATCAGGCCGGGGATGACCAACAGGCCGGTGCCGTGGAGACCGAACGCCCCGAAAACCAGGATCCCGATCAGCGGACCGATAGCCACCCCGACGGTACCTGCTGTCACGTAGACGGACATGCCGAAGCTCCGCCGCCACGCGGGCAGAAGCGCGCGGACGTCGAGCGCGCCCATCGGATGGAAGGCGCCCGACCCTAACCCTGAAGCAAACGCGAGCAGAAGAAGGAGCGGGAAGCTCGTCACGAAGCCGACCAGCGAGAACGTGAGAGCGGTCCAGCCCAGGGCGAGGCCTGTGAATCGCGTGCCGAAGCGATCCGCGAGGACGCCGAAGAGCGGCTGTGACACGGCCGCCATTCCGCTGTACGCGAGGCTGACCAACCCCACAGTGGCGAGGCTCAGCTTGAACCTTCCGATCAGCACCGGAAACAGCACGGGAATCACGCCGGCGTAGGTGTCGACCGTGAGGTGGCCGAGCATCAGCGTGAGCAGCTTGCCGTTCCGGAGAAAGCCCCTCACCAGGAGGGAAAGCGTACTTATGAGGCAAAACCCGGATGGTTTTGCCTCATCGCCAGGCGCTTCGCGCGTGGCTGCTCCCATTCCGGTATATCGATGGGACTTGCCTTAGTAGTTACTCCTAGCGACGTATGTGGGAGTCATGGCGGCCGGGGACGGCCGGAGTAAATCCGGCCTACGCACGACGAATTTGCGCTAGGAGATCTGATCTCCGTTGCGTCGCCGGTTGGACAGAGCCAGCGCCCGGTCAGCGGCACTGACTCCATCCGCGGCGGTAACCGTCGTGTAACTGAGCCCGAAACCAGGTCGGTGGTAGACAACGCGCCAGGGGTGCAACTGGCGGCCATCCTTGGCCTGGATCCTTACGGCCCCGTCGTAGACGGTCATCGCGTCCGACGGTACAGAAGAGGCCCACCGGCCACCATCGTGAAAATTGATGAGCGCGCCTCATTGAAATCCCGGCCCGAGCTATCATCCCGCGCGATGGGTGAGCTCCTGTACCTGAGCCGGGCAGATGTCGAACGCCTGCTCGATGTGGATTCGATGCTCGAAGCTTTGGGCAAGGCCCTGGTCGTCTTCTCATCGGGCCAGGCGTCGGTCCCGCCACGCGCCGGCGCCCGCGTCGGCGACCGCGGCATCCTGGGCGCGATGCCGGGTTACGTCCCCGGCATCGCCCTCGAAGTGAAGCTCGTGTCGGTGTTTCCCGCCAACCATGCCCGGGGCCTGCCCTCCCACCAAGGCTTGATCGCGATCTTCGACGAGGCTGACGGAGCTCCTCTCGCTGTAATGGACGGCACGTATATAACCGCGATAAGGACGGGTGGCACGGCGGCAGTCGCCGCGCGGGTGCTCGCGCGCAAGGACGCCTCGGTGCTCGCAATCCTCGGCGCGGGCGTGCAGGGCGGCTCGCACCTCGAGACGTTTCCGCGCATCCGTGACTTCAAGCAGATTCGCGTCGCATCACGTGACGCCGCCAAGGCGAGGGCGCTGGCGGCGCTGCACCCGCACGCGGTGGTCGTGGAGTCTTTCGAAGCCGCCGTGCGCGGGGCCGACGTGGTCGCCTGCTGCACAGACGCCCGGGAGCCGATTCTGCGCCTCGAATGGCTCAAGCCAGGCGCGCATGTGAGCTCGGTCGGCGGGACGTGGGGTCCGGAGCTTGACGCCGAAACGATCGCGGCCGGTCGTGTGTTCGTCGAGTGGCGGGGCGCCGCGAGCACGCCTCCTCCTGCGGGCGCGATTGAGCTCCAGGGCCTCGACGCAGCCGGCCTCACGGAAGTCGGCGAGGTGATCGCCGGCACGAGGCCGGGTCGCCAGTCGCCCGAGGAGATCACGATCTACAAGTCCACCGGCCACGCAGTCGAGGACGCCGCCGCGGCGCGGCTGGTCTATGACAGGGCGCTGGCGGAAGGCGTCGGGGTCTCGCTCACTCTCTAGATCTCCAGGACGCGCGACGGAATGGCGTTGATGATTCGCGTGTCATCGATGCGCCGCTCCGGCCGCGTCTTTCCGTAAGGGTGCAAATGGCCGTGGACGAGCACCAACGGATGGAGACCATCGATGATCCTCCGGAACGCTACAAACCCAACGTGCGCGGCGTCCTCCGCCTCCCCGACTCCAAAGGGCGGCGCGTGAGTGATGAGCACATCGAGCTTGCGACCTGACCTCACCCTTTTGAGCCGAAGGCGAAACTCCAGGTTGAGCGCCCGCCACCGCATCTGCGCCTGCGTGTACTGGTTGGGTCCCGGCTTGTAGCGCAAGCTGCCGCCAAGCCCCGCAATTCGCAGGCCGCGCACCTCCATCACGCGGCCATCCACGTTGTCGCATCCCTCCGGTCCGGGAATCGGAACCTCTTGCTCAAGCGACATCCACGTGGTGTCCGCGCGCTTCACGCTCGGGTCATGGTTGCCAGGCACGTACAGGAGCGGCACGTTGAAGCTGCTGACGAGGAACTCGAGGTAGTCGAAGGGAAGGTCGCCGCAGGAGACGATGATGTCTGGCCGAAGAGTCTCGAACTTTTCGCCGTTGAGGAATTCGTCCACCTCGTCAGCGACCGCGAGGATCTTCATCGGATCGGCAAATCCCGCTCTCGAACTAAATAGTTCGCAGGCCCGGCGGCAGGGCGCCCTGCGCGCGCTCTTGTTTTGAAGATGCGCCCCGCGCGCGCCCGGCCCACCGCGAGGATCCTCAGGCCAGGACCTCTTTTCTCGCTGACAGTAGCTCGATCTCCGAGGCTCGCGCCGCGTCGAATCCTCCGTCCAATCCCTGTTTAAGAATCAGCGCGATCTCATGCGCGGAGTGCAGCCTCGGCAGGTAGACGAAATCGGCGCCGGCCGCATAGAGCTCGAGCGCATGTGGGATGTGCTCGGTGCTCACCACCACCTTCGCGCTGGGACAGGCCGCGCGAGCGTTGCGCAGCAGCCGGAGGTTGTTGGTGCCGCGCAGGATGTCGTCGGTGATGGTGCACAAGACCAGCTCCGCGCTGTCGAGGCCGGCGTGGCGCAGCGTGTCGGCGTGGGCGATGTCACCGTAGACGCAGCTGATCCCACGCCGGCGCAGCTCGGCCATGACCGTGGGGTTGAAGTCGACGACCAGGACCTTGTCGAGCAGCACCTGCCCTTCAACCGCCGTCCCGCCATTCTCGAGCTCGAACAGGATGGAGCTCGCGTCGCGGTAGAAGCCGAGGAAGATCACCGTCTCCGATCGCGACTCCTTGCGCGCAGGCGCGGCCTCCCCCACGTCGAGATCCCTGATGCGGAACAGCTTCAGCACGCGGCTCAGCGCGCGCTGGACTTTGTGACTGGAATTGA
>DAITQH010000061.1:0-13875 GCA_036833175.1 Candidatus Dormiibacterota bacterium | reverse complement strand
CGGCGATCTGCTGGCCGTGGTGGATGACCAGGATGCGATTAGCCAGAGCCTGGACGGCCTTCATCACATGCTCGATCATCAAGATGGTGACCCCGGTCCTGGCAATAACTCGGATCAGGTCGATCATCTGAGTCCGTTCAGCCGGGTTCAGCCCACCAAAAGGCTCATCGAGAAGAAGAAGCTGAGGTCGGGTAGCGAGCGCGGTCGCCAGCATCAAGCGCTTCCTTGCCAGGACCGGAAGGCTGCCGGCCGGGGACCGCTGCTGGTGTCGGAGCCCGCAGAGCGCAAGCGCATCGAGGGCTGCTTCGATCCAGGATTGGTTGAACGTCAGGATCGGGTACTGGCCTTTCCGGCCGAAAGTGCTTCCGACCAGGACATTCGTCAGAACGGTCTGGCTGTCAAATGCGACTGTGGTCTGAAAGGTTCGCGCCAGCCCAAGGCGGCATATCTCGTGGGGGCGCAGGCCCTGGATCTCGCGATCCTGGAACCTGATCGCCCCGCCGGTTGCCGGGTTGATACCGGAGATGCAATCGAACAGCGATGTCTTACCGGCCCCGTTAGGCCCGACGATGGCGTACACCTCGCCGGACTCAACAGCAAAGGTGAGCTCGCTGACCGCGAGCAAACCTCCATAGGCCTTGCTGACCTTCTGGCACTCGAGGATCGCCAATCGTGGAGCCTGGTCTTGGGGCCTTTGCGACCCCTACTGCATCCAGGGAGGGAGCACAAACGTGCCGCTGGTGAAAGGCGCTGGCGACACGACTTTCTGGACTCCGTTCTGGATCTGAACGATGATGTGCGGCTGGCCGATCGATGCGTCAGGGGTCTGCGCCGGAAACTGACGGCCGGTGTGGTCTTCAAATGAGATCGACCCCGTGGTGCCTCGCCAGATGACCGACTCGGTGGCCTTCGCGACTGCCTTGTAGTTCTTGGGATCGCCAGACGTGGCAACAGCTGCGGCCCAGACCATCACCTCGTCGTAGCAGCCACCGGCATTCGCCCAGCCCGGCTGAGCTCCGAACTTGGCCGCATAGCGAGATCGGAAGTCGTTGCCGATCTTGTCGGGCAGAAGTCCGAGGACCGTCGCCCATACGATCCCGTTGGCGGCGGGGCCTGCAAGGGTGAGGTACTCGGGGACCGACGGTCCGTATTGCTGATAGACCAGCGTCTTGGTCGGGGTGGCGGCCCAGGCCTTCGCCATCGCCGCGTCGTCGGCCGGCGAAAAGTCGCTCGTGAAAAGCACGCTGGGCTTTGCCTGCTTGACCTTGGAAAGCACTGGGCCCCAGTCGGGTACTGCGCCTTCACTGACGCCGTCGTTGGTGAGCACCGTCCATCCGAGCTGCTTGATCTGGGTCTCGAAACCTGTGGCGATCACGGTGCCGTACGCGCTCTTCCCGCTGATGATCGAGCAGGTCTTCGCCCTCGTGTTGAGCAACCCCTGGTTAAGGGCGCCGTCAACCCAGTATGCGAAACCCTGTCCGTACCAGGACTCGGTCGGGTCGCACTGGAAGATGCCCCAGTATTTGCTCGGGTTGGCCTTGTACCTCTGGACCCACGCGATCTGAGTGTTGACGTTGTAGTAGAGGAGGCCGGCGTTGGCGACGATGTCGAACTCCGGTCCCGAGGCGAGGTGGTAGCCGGAGAAGATGACGTCTGGCTTCTCGACGCTCACGGCGCGGTTGAATGCCGCCGTGATCTGGTCGGTGTTGGAGTCCTTGTCGTCGATCTCGACGTAGTCGAGGTGGTAGCCGATCAGCCCGCCTCGCGCGTTGATCTCGTCGACGGCCATCTTGACGCCGTTCGCCATCTCTTTGCCGTCGGAGGCGATCGCGCCGCCGGTCGGATAGACGCCGACGACCTTGAGGTTGCCTCTCGAGCCCGTACCGCCTCCAGTCGACGACTTGGGAGCGAGCGCGGTGCCCGCGATCCCTCCAATGATCAAACCGCCCACGGCGCCGGCGGTGCCGGCCAGTACTTGCCTGCGGGTGACCTCGCGCTGAGTGATTGGTGTTTCGGCCGCCACTTCTAACCTCCCTGAATTGAACCGATATGGAAATCGGAGCGCCGGCGCGCGCCGTTAGACCTTGTAGTCAACCTTCACCGGTTTGCCATTGTTGGCCGCCGACTCGTCGATGGCAAAGCAAACCGCCATCGACCGGTACGAATCGTAGATCGCCGCATGCGATTCGACGTTGTTCTCGATGCATTCAATAAAGTGCCGGATCTCGGGAACGAACGGGTGGTGCGTCACGTCGCCTGAAGAGGGCTCGATGGTCGGGAAGGTCCAGTAGTCCAATGATCCCGGGTAGTGCTTTCTCGAGAAAACCCTGTTGTTCTGGATCGTGCCGTCGGTCCCGAAGAGCCTGACGTTGAAGATGTACGGCGTCTCGCCCTCGATGACGGATGAGAGCTTGCCCACCGCGCCGTTCTCGAACCGGAGTGACGCCACCGTCACCGGATCGTATTCGTAGTGCATGTCCTTCTTGGGGCCGGCTGAAAACGCGGACACCTCGCTGATCTCGCCCGCAAAGTAACGGATCGCGTCAGCCGCGTGGCAGCCCGCGCTGATGAACGCGCTCCCGCCCTTCGCCTTCCCCACCGCCCACGGGTAGCTCGGGTACTCGGTCTTCATCGGGTGCCAGTAGTCGGCCTCCGCATAGATCATCTTGCCCAGCACGCCGTCCGCCTGAAGCTGCTTGACCGTCTCGAACTGTGGGTTCCACCGCAGCACGAACGAGGTGACGCTCTTCACCTTGGCGTCCTTCACCGCGTGGTAGATGCGTTTCACGCCCGCGTAGTCCAGGCCGATCGGCTTCTCGATCACCACGTGGCGTCCGGACTTCGCCGCCCTCTCGAGCTGGGCTGGCCGCACGTCAGGCGGCGTACACGAGACGACGATCTTGACGCGGTCGTCATCGAAGAGCTCGTCCTCGGACGCGTACTCACGAGCTTCGACTCCGTGCAGCTTCAGAAGGCGAGAAGCCTTGCCGGGAGTGTGGTTGTAGATTCCAGTTATTTCGGTCAGCGGATGGTCGCGGAATGCTTTGACATATTCGCCCGCAACCCAGCCCGCGCCGAGGATCGCCACGCCGTACTTTTTGGTCATCCCCGTGTACGCGCCTCCCCCGAGTTAGTGCGTCCTTCCGGCCATGGAAATGGATTTCCTCCGGCGCGGTTACTATGCGCTGCCCCGGCTGCCCTGTCAAGACGAGGACTGGCCTCGCGGCAGGGTCTCGGCTAGGCTGTGCAGCGAGGCCGGACCAAGCCGGCGAGCCACCCACCTTCACCGGTGAATTCGGGCACATTGCCCGCGGGAATCAGATGAAGACGATCCTCCGGAACGACCCGAAATATGCTCTCGACTCTCGACATGAGGCAGTGGCCAGAGTCGGCATCGGGGAATCCTTCATCGTCGAAACGCATGACTGCCGCACCGGAACGATCACACGTCCCGACCAGGCCGCCGACCTGCTCGACACGCGCTGCGTCAACCCGGCCACGGGACCGATAGCCGTCGATGGCGTCACCGCCGGCAGCACCATCTGCATTGAGATCGAGGAGCTCCACGTGGACAGCCGGCTCGGCCTCATGGTCACAAGGCCAGGCGTCACCAGCCTGGCTGTGTCGGACGAACCGGAGCTGCGCATAGTCACCTGTGACGGCGCTTACGCGGACGTGGGTCCGTTCCGCGTTCCGGTGGTGCCGATGATCGGCCTGCTCGGAGTGGCGCCGGCGGGCGAAGCCGTCTCGACGTTCCGTGGTGGAGAGCATGGCGGCAACATGGACACGCTCCTGATCGAGGCTCGAAGCCGGGTGTTTCTACCGGTGTTCTTCAACAGTGGGATGGTCTATTTCGGCGACGTCCACGCGTCCATGGGTGACGGTGAGATCTTCCTCAGCGGCGTTGAGATTGCCGGCCGGATCAAGGCCCGGATCACGCTCGCTCCCGATTGGTCGCTCCCGACGCCGCTCGTCGAGACCGACGACGTCGTAGCCGTCGTCGCCGGCGGCGCCACGTTCGACGAAGCGGCGAAGGCTGCCCTGGCCAAAGCCGTCGAAGTCCTGTCCGCCGGGGGTATGGACCGTGTTGACGCAGGCTTCTTAATGAGCGCGGCGGGCAACCTGCGCGTGTGCCAGTACATCCCGAACGCGAACCTGGTGCATTGCCGCTTCGAGCTGCCGAAGAGCATCCTGTCGCTGAACCGGATCACTATTCCGGGCCTCGCCGCGAACTGAGCGCTCGCCGGCGGAAGGGTTACGTGCGGGGCCCTGAGTCAGATCTCCTCGGCCACGCGCATGTCGGCCAACTGTTCTGCGGTGTACCCGACCTCGAGTAGCACCTCGGTCGTGTGCTCACCGAGGTCTGGCGGCGGCCGCCGCAGGGTGGCCTCGCCGGAGCTGTACTGAACCGGGTGCTTGAGGACTCGGACGCGGCCCGCGCGGGGATGATCGAACTCCAGGACCGGCGCGATATGCTTCACGGCGACATCCTCGAACGTCTCCTCCAGGCTGTTCACGGGCGCGCACCAGATGTCATGCGCACGCAGGAGCTCCAGCCATTCCGCGGTCGTCCGCTCGCGGAAGTATGGGTCGAGCGCCTCTCGAATCTCGTCGCGCCTGGTGTAGGCGATCGCGGGATCTTCGAAGGGCGCCAGGGCGGGAGGATTGCCCAGAACATCGCTGATCGATTTGATCGGCGCCATCGAGATGGCCAGGTGCCCGTCCGCGGACGCATAGAAGCCGTACGGCACCGAGTGAAACGTGTCGGCGATCGGGGTCGTCGGGCGCCGCAGCCGCGCCCCGTTGAGGTGATAGACGACAGGTTCGGTCTGGATGTCCAGCGCGGCGCTCATCATGATCACCTCGACTCGCTGGCCCTCGCCCGTTCGCTCCCGATGCACGAGCGCGCCCAGGATGCCCATCGCGAGCAGGCTGGCGCTGTGCTGGTCGACAATCGCGGCGGCTGACACCGTCGGTCCCCCTGACTCGGTCCCGGTGTTGGCGCCGAGGCCTGATATGGCCTGGATGAGCAGGTCCTGGCCGGGAAGATGCCGGTAGGGCCCGTCGCTGCCATAGCCGGAGCCGGACGCGTAGACGACGCGAGGGTTCAGCTCGCGAACGCGCTGATACCCCAGGCCGAGGCGGTCCATGACCCCCGGTCGGTAGTTCTCGATGATCACGTCGGCGCGCTCGGCGAGCTTGAGGGCTGCCGCCGATCCACGCTCGCTCTTCAAGTTCAACGTCACGCTGCGGAGGTTGCGGTTGGCCAGCATGAAGAACGCGCTGACCCCGTTGATGAAGAGGTCCGCGCCGGCCCAGCTGCGCTCCCACGCGCCCCGACCGGGCGGCTCGATCTTGATCACGTCCGCGCCCATGTCGGCCAGGTACTGGCAGGCGGCCGGTCCCAGGAGGAACTGCGTGAACGCAAGGATCCGCACGCCGGCCAGCAGGTTGAGGGTCTTTTGATCCGTCAATCGACCAGCTGCATGATGTGCGTGGCGACGGCCACCAGCTCGTCGCGCTGGTTCTTGACCTCGATCTTGGCGATGGTGCGCTCTCGCTCGCGGTCGACGGCCGTGATCTCGTAATCGATCGTGATGGTGTCCCCGAAGAACACCGGCTTGAGGAAGCGGATCCGGTCGTAGCCGACGGATACCATCGGCCGCTCGAAATCCTGCAGGACGCGACTGGACGCAGCCGACGTGTAACCGACGATCAAAGCGCCATGGGCGACGCGGTGCCCCAGGCTGGTCTTGCGGGAGTACTCCTCGTCGATGTGGTTTGGATCCAGGTCGCCGGTTATGCCGGCAAATAGATAGACGTCCGACTCGCTCACCGTTTTGGTGACTCGAGCCCGCAGCCCGATCGGGATGTCGTCGATGGTTTTGCCGTTCATGCTCGCCGAGTGGTGGCCGCTACCACCATGCGCTTCCCGCGCTCAGGCCGCCATCCACGAAAAGGGTCTGCCCCGTGATGAAACGCGCAGCGTCAGAGGCCAGAAAAACGACGACGTCGGCGACGTCTTCAGGGGTCCCGAGACGCCTGAGCGGTGTGTTGGAGATGGCCGCCGCGACCCGCTCCGGGTGCTGATCCATGTACGCCCTGGTCAACGGCGTCTCGATCACTCCTGGACCGACCGCGTTGACGTTGATCCCCAGTGGGCCCCACTCGATCGCCAGGCTGCGCACGAGGCCGGACAGGCCCGCCTTGGTCGCGGTGTAGGCGGCGCGCAGGTCCATGCCGTGTATCGCGGAGACGGAGCTGGTGACCACCACCCTGCTGCCTGGCTTCTTGACCAGCAGGGGCGCGAACACCTGGCAGGTCACGAAGACGCCGTACAGGTTGGTGTCGAGCATCTCGCGAAGTGCTTCATCGGGGAGGTCGAGCGCCTTTATACGGGTGTTGACGCCCGCATTGGGGACCAGGATGTCGAGCCGGTCGAGCCGGTCGCGGAGCGCCTCCAGGGAACGGCGATCCCGCACGTCGACCAGCTCCGCTCTCGCCAGTGGGTCTTTGGCGAACTCCTTGCCAAAAAGGTCGATTTGGTCTTGGGACTTACTGATCGCGATGACCCTCGCGCCGTAGTCGCGTAACGCCCGCACGATGGCCAGCCCGATCCCGCGGGTGCCTCCGGTCACGAGCGCCGTCTCGCCCTGGAAGCTCATCCGATATGGCCTACGCGTGAACTCGCGCGAACGGTTCGAGGATGTGCTTGGCAAAGAGATCGAGCTGATGCAGGTCGGGCGTCATTGTGTGCAGGAACACCTCCTCGACTCCGGCGTCGATCCGCTCCTGTATGCGGCGTTGAACGTCATCGATCGTCCCGGTCAGGTAGACCGCCTCGATGTAGTCCCACGGCCGCTCGTCGGAGACGACGGCCATCATGTAGCGCTTCTGCTCGTCGACCGCCGCGGACTTCGATGCCTTCTCGCTGAGCCAGCAGAAATTTTCATGGGCGACGGTGAACCTCTTCCGAGCTCGGGTGGTTCCCATGCGGCCGAGCTCGGAATCGATTTCGGCCAAGTCCCCGGCGATCTGCGCGGGGGCGGCGGTCGGCCGGGCGATCCATCCGTCCCAACGGCAGATCCGGGCCAACACCTTGGCGGACATCTCGGGCTGGTCCGGCGAAGCCTCGTGCGCGTACTGGGCGCCGCCGGCCACCCACACCGGGGGAACGTGGGTCAGCGGCTCGATGGTGATGTCGCTCATACGGTAGTACGTGCCCTCGAAGGTCACGTGGCCATCTTTCAGCAGCTGCATCGAGGCTTCGAGCACCTCGTCGGTGCGCGCCCCCCGCTGCTGCTTCGTGCTTCCTGTCGAGTCGAACTCGGGCGGATACCAGCCCGTCCCGACGCCATAGATGAACCGGCCGCCGCTTAGATGCTGCAGGGTCGCAATCTCCTTGGCCAGCACCACCGGCTGCCGTGTCGGCAGCACGAGCACCGAGGTGCCGAGCTTGATCCGGCTCGTGACTGCGGCGACGTGCGACAGAGTCATCATGGGCTCGGTCCAGCTGACGCGGTAGAACCTGGTCGCGGTCAGCAGGTGGTCGGTGATGAAAAGCGAATCGAAGCCAAGCTCCTCAGCCCTCACCGCAAATCGACGGATCTGGTCGCCGTGTTCAGCCTCTTGACCGGGCAGGAGATAGGACGGGACGAACACGCCCAGCTTCATGACGCGGACTCCACTCCTGCTTCTACGGCCCGCTGAACGTGGGCGAAGCCGTCACGGTTCCTGCACATACTGGATGAGCACGCCGTCCGACCGTGCCGGATCGACAAAGCCCACCAGGGTGCCTCGAGCTCCGGGGTGTGCAGCGCTGTCGATCGGAACGAGAGCGTGGCTTCGCGCTGCTTCAAGCGCCAGGGTCACGTCGTCAACCCTCAACGCGACGTGATGAACGCCCTCACCATGCTTGGCGAGAAACATTGCAATGTTGGATTTTTCGTCGCGTGGCTCGAGCAGCTCGATGCTCGTGGGGCCGGCACCGAAGAAGGCGACCCGCACATCCGGAAACGTCTCTTCGCCACGAAAGTCAAGGCCCAGCGCAGTCTCGAAATGTGGACGGGCTTCGTCGATTGACCGAACCGCCCAACCGAGATGGTGGAGCGCCGCCAAGCTAATCGACCGCCCGCGCCGCCAGCCCGCGCGTCAAGGATTGACATGTCGCGATGGCCACGACCATAGTATGCGACATGGGGGCGGAAATCCTTTTCCTTTTTGCCCTGGAACCGACAAGAAATGCAGGCTGGGGCATCGCCGACGAAGACATCATCGCCGGCGCCGGCCTGGTCATGTACTGAGGAGAGCCGTGCCTCGATTGCCGCGAGCTTCGGCTGGCGTGAGGACCGCTACGCGCCGGTCTTCAGCACCCGCGCACAGGCTGCCGATCCTCTCGGACGTCGCGCAACGGGCTTCTGTTTCTCTGACCACCGCGTCACGAGCCCTTGATCCGGACAGCGACCACCCGGTCAGCGATCGCACTCGCGCACGCGTCCAGGCCGCTGCCACGCGCCTCTCTTACAGGCCCAACCCGATGGCGCGCGCCCTGCGGACGAGGCGCGTCCCGACCATCGCGATCGTCGTGCACGACGTAAGCGATCCCTACTTTGCCGAGATCGTCCGTGGCGCCACTGCGGCGGCCTCCGCGCGAGGGTTCCTGACAGTTGTCTGCAGCAGCGATCGCGATCCCGTGACCGAGCTTCGCTACGTAGAGATGCTGTGCTTGAGCCGCGTCTCGGGGGTGATCTTCGCCGGTGGAGGCCTCGAGGAACCGCACTACCGCCGGCGTATGAGAGGCTATGCCCGGAACATCGCCCATTACGGCGGAGCGATCGTCGCCCTCGCCCCCAGGTCCGAGAGGTGGCCGGCCGAGGTGCCGGCGAATCGGACCGGCGCGCGCCTCGTGACCGATCACCTCCTCTCGCTTGGTCACGTCGACGTCGCGATGATCAGCGGGCCCGCGACTCTGCGAACCAGCCATGAGCGCGAGCTCGGATACCTCGAGGCCATGAAGGCCGCGGGGCTCAAGCCCCTGATAGTCCGGGCCGACTTCACTCTCGCGGGCGGTGCCGATGCAATGGCTCGCCTGCTGGCCGGAGGTTCGCCCACGGCCGTGTTCGTCGCCAGCGACACCATGGCGCTGGGCGCCTTGTCGGAGCTGGGGCGCCGCGGCATTCGAGTTCCCACCGACGTGTCCGTGGCCGGGTTTGACGACATCCCCGGGCTGGAGTTCATCCATCCCCGGCTGACCACCGTGCACGTTCGCATGGCGGAGCTTGGCGCCGCCGGGGTGGCGCGCCTCCTTCGACTCCTGGACGGCGACGACAAAGACACGCGGACCCACGTCCACCCCGTGGAGCTTGTCGTCAGAGAGAGCACCGCGATGCTCCATAAAGTTCGTCGGGCCGGGTAGTTTCGGGCGGGAGCCGCGCGAGGAGGGCAGGATGGCGTACGACAGGAAACAGGGTCAGCACCAGGTCGCGCAGTCGAGCCGGCCCGACTATCGCCTGGAAGTCGGCCACGCCGAGATCCCGGTGGGCGCGCCACGTGAATTCGCAGTGCTGGATGCCGAGCGCGCCGCCACGTTGAGGGCGTGGACTTCGACCCTGATCCCGGCCGCCGGCCGCCGGCCCGACGCCGGCAGCGTCGGCGCCGCCGAGTACATCGACGCCACGGTGCACAAGGTTCCGTCGATCCGGCCGGCTCTCCTGCGAGGAATCGACGAGGTTGAGAGGATTGCGCGGGAGAGCACGGGGCACGCGTTCACGGGGTGTTCTGCCCAGGAGCGTGAAAACGTCCTGCGCCAGTTCCAGGCGGCCGACGAAAGCGACGCTTTCAACATGGTCAGTGACTTCACGTACGAGGCGTACTACGGCCACCCGGAGGTGCTCGCCGGAATGGAGGCGGAGAACGGATGGCGAGGCACCGCCCCGATGACGGGCAGCGTGATGTCGCCATTCGATCCGACCCGGCTCGGGCGGGTTATCTCGCTGCCCCCGCGCTACCGGGTCGTTCCGGCCGACAGGGGAGCCAAGGGATGAGCCGGGAGCCCGACGCGGACGTGCTGGTAATCGGATCGGGGGCGGCGGGGGCGGCGCTGTGCAAGCGGTTGTCCGAGAAAGGCGCAAGGGTCGTGTGCCTCGAGCAGGGCGACTGGGTGGATCGCGCGCGACTGCCGAAGGCCCACGTCGACTGGGAGGTCCGGGGCCGCCGGTTCTGGGCCGCGAACCCCAACGTGCGGCGCTGGCCGGCCGACTACCCTGTGAGCAGCGAGGGCGAAGACCCGGTCGACGTTTATATGTACAACGCCGTGGGCGGCAGCCAGGTGGGCTTCGCCGGCAACTACTGGCGCATGGCCCCTTCAGACTTCCGCGTCCACACGCTGGACAGCGTCGGCGTCGACTGGCCCCTCGACTACGAGGAGCTCGCGCCCTACTACAGCATCAACGACGCCGAGGTCGGCATCGCCGGCCTGGCCGGCGATCCATGCGGGCCCCCCAGGGATCCGCTGCCCAATCCGCCGGCGCCGATCGGCCGGCCCGGCGCGCTCCTGGTCGACGCTTACGAGAAGCTCGGCTGGTACTGGTGGCCCACCGAGCAGTCCATCACAACTCACGCGTACCGCGGACGGCCGGCCTGCTCCAACCGCGGGTGGTGCACGTTCGGGTGTCCGCAGGGATCGCTATCGACCGCCGATCTCACGTACTGGCCCGGGGCTCTCGAGAACGGCGTCGAGCTGCGGACGAACGCCCGCGTGCGCGAGATCGTCATCGGGCCGGACGGCCGCGCAGTAGGCGCGCGCTACTACGACGGCACCGGTGCGTTGAAAGAGGCCCATGCAGCTGTGACAGTCGTCGCGTGCGGTGGGCTGGGGACACCGCGTCTTCTCCTCCTGTCGTCATCCCCTTCTCACCCGGAGGGACTCTGCAACTCCAGCGGCCTCGTCGGCAAGAACCTGATGGTGCACGTGCAGAGTTTTGCGAGCGGTCTCTTCGACGAGCCGGTGGAAGGCTGGAACGGGACCTGGGGCGGCACCGTCGCGACGCGCCAGTTCTACGAGACAGACCCGGCGCGGGATTACGTCCGCGGCTTCATCATGAGCGGTTGCCGCGGCTGGTCACCGCTCAACCTCGCGCTGCAGATCGCGCCGTGGGGCTCGGGACATCATCAGGCTTTCGACGAGCGCATCAATCACGAAGTGTCGCTGTACATGTGCGGCGAAGATCTGCCCGAGGAGACCAACCGCGTGGAGCTCGATTGGGCCCACCTCGACGGGTTCGGCATGCCCGGTGTGCGGACGCAGCACGAGCTCAGCGAGAACAGCCGCCGGCTTGGGCGCGACATGATCGCGCATGCCCGCGAGGTGTTGGACGCAGCCGGCGCTAAGAGCGTCCGCGATTTCGGGCTGGCCCCGATCTGGGGATGGCACCTGCTCGGGACCGCCAGGATGGGCGACGATCCGACGACTTCGGTCGCCGACCGCTTCAACCGCGCCCACGACGTGCCCAACCTATACATTGCAGATGGCAGCAGCATGCCGACGAGCGCCGGCGTGAACCCGAGCGCGACCATTCAGGCGCTCGCGCTACGGTGCGCGGATCACATCTGGGAGCGCCGGCGCGATTGGGTGAGCGCTGGGTGAGGTGACCCGGACAATTCCAGTGGAGGAGTCTCATGCCTGACCGTTTCCTCGTCACTGGAGCTCTGGGGTGCATCGGGGCCTGGACCCTGCGTGCGCTTGTCGACGAAGGCACGCCAGTGGTTGCGTATGACATGAGCTCCGACCGCCACCGATTGGAGCTGATCATGTCGCCTGACCAGATCGAGCACATCACCTTCCTGAGCGGGGACATCACCGACCTCGCGGCGCTGGAACGCGCGCTCGACCAGCACGAAGTCACACACGTGGTTCATCTCGCTGCCCTTCAGGTCCCTTTCTGCAGGGAAAACCCCGTACGCGGCGCTCATGTCAATGTCGTCGGCACCACTTCGATCTTTGAAGCCGTGAAGCGGAGACGCGACCGCATCAAGGGAGTTGCTTACGCAAGCTCGGTCGCGATCTATGGTCCCGAGGACGAAGGCGCCGAGAGCCCACGGCCTTCCCCGTCGACCCACTACGGCGTATTCAAGCAAGCAAACGAGGGGACAGCCCGCATCTATTGGCAGGACGAAGGCGTGCCGAGCATTGGCTTGCGTCCGTACACGATCTATGGCCCGGGTCGAGACCAGGGCGTGACATCGGGCCCAACCCACGCGATGCAGGCTGCGGCGCGTGGCGAGGCGTTCCACATCTCGTTTGGTGGGCGGTCGCACTTTCACTATGTTCCCGACATCGCGCGCATCTTCATCACGGCGAGCAGGGCGTTGCAAGAAGGCGCCGGAATCTTCAACATCCCGAGCAAACCGGAATCCATGAGCGAGATGGTGGAAGCGATCGTCGCCGCGGCCCCGGAAGCGCGCGGCAAGATCAGCTACGACGACAAGGAGCTTCCGTTCGCCGTCGACCTCGAGTCGGATGGGCTGGAGCAAGCGGTTGGTCGCGTGGAGCTGACTCCCCTGGCCGAAGGGGTTCGCGAGACCGTCGCGCTCTTCCGCAGGGCGACCGAAAGATAGATGCCAGGCCTCATCGAGCCGACAATGCTCGACGTTCTCGCGGCAGCTGCGCGAATCAGGCCGCATCTTGCCCCAACCCCGCTCCGCCACTCGGTGGCGATCAGCGAGATGGTTGGCACGGACGTCCACCTGAAACATGAGTTCCACCTTCCCACTGGAGCTTTCAAGGTGCGGGGAGGGATCAATCTCATCTCGAATTTGAGCGAGCACGAACGCGAGACTGGTGTGATCGCTGCATCGACCGGGAACCACGGCCAATCAGTCGCCTACGCGGCCAGGCTCTATGGGGTCAAAGCGATCATCTGTGCACCGACGAACGCGAACGCCGCAAAGGTCGCTGCGATGAAAGAGCTGGGAGCGACGGTGAAGCTGGTGGGCGCCAGCTATGACGAAGCTCGCCTCGCGTGCCAGGAGCTGGCCGCTGCAAAGGGCTACCGCTACATCCACTCCGGCGACGAGCCGCTGCTCATTGCTGGTGTGGCTACGCACACTCTCGAGATCCTGAGCGAGGAGCCGCGAATCGACGTGATCATCGTTCCGGTTGGAGGAGGAAGTGGTGCGGCCGGTGCGTGCATTGCCGCCAAGGCAATCAATCCCGAGATCGCAGTCATTGGCGTGCAGGCAGAAGCCGCGCCCGCAGCTTACCTCTCATGGCGCGAGAAGCGGCCGGTCGATGCGGTCGCGAAAACGTGGGCTGAGGGGCTTGCGACAGGGACCGCGTTCGAACTCCCGCAACGAATCCTGCAGCGCCTGCTCGATGACTTCGTACTCGTCAGCGAGGACGCCATTACCGAGGCGGTAGGTGTCCTACTGGCGAGGGCAAGGCTCGTGGTCGAGGGCGCAGGTGCATCACCGCTTGCCGCAGCGTTGGCATTACGAGGCCGACTGAGGGGGCATCGCGTTGCGTTGATACTGACAGGCGGGAACATTTCGATCCCTCAGCTGAAGGAAGTGCTCCGGGGACTCTGATCGCGGCGGCATTCGTGCAGGCAGCGCACCGGTACATACCGACACGGGTCCCAGGTAATCGCCCTATCGCGATGTCGAGCCTCATTCCGGAACTGATTTGGCGTGCCGTTGCCGTACTTTTCGCGTCGAACGCTCTCGCCTGAACGTTCGATTTCGTGTTCAGACGTGGCTCCGTCAGTTTTAGAAAGCATCAGCCGAAGCTCTTTTGTCGTGCTTCAGCCGAATCAGCACAAGATTTTTGGCTCCCCTTAGTGGACGCTCTTCGAACCGTCCTAGTGACGCCTCCAGCCC
>DAITQH010000060.1:0-13896 GCA_036833175.1 Candidatus Dormiibacterota bacterium | reverse complement strand
CGCGCACGGCCAGGTCAGCCAGCACTTTGCGGTCGATCTCCACTCCGGCCTGGCGGAGGCCGTGCATGAGCTTGTTGTAGGGCAGCCCCGACTGACGCGAGGCGGCGTTGATGCGAGCGATCCACAGCGAGCGCATCTCACGCTTGCGCCGCCTGCGATCGCGGAACGCATAAGACAGCGCGTGCAGCACCGCCTCGTTGGCGGGGCGGAATAGGAGCTTTTTCGAAAGACGGAAGCCCTTGGCGCGATCGAGGATCGCCTTGTGGCGGCGATGCGCGGGAACTCCGCGCTTGACTCGTGCCATCTCTAGATCCCCAGCGCCCGGCGCACGGTCTTGCGGTCCGACTTGGACACGGGCTGCTCGTTCTCGAAGCCCCGCTTCCGCTTCTGCGACTTGTGCTCGAGCAGGTGGCTCTTGTGGGAGCTGGCTCGCATGAGCTTGCCGGTTCCGGTCACGCGGATCCTCTTGGAAATGCCCTTCTGGGTCTTGATCTTAGGCACCGTTTGCGGACTCCTTGGCGGCGGGAGGTGCGGCCGCCTGGCGGCTCGGAGCCAGGATCATGAACAGGTTCTTTCCCTCGAGCAGAGGCGCGCGCTCAACAACGGCGAACGGTTTCGCGTCGTCCGCTACCCGGTCGAGAATCCGTCTCCCGATGTCCTGGTGGACCATCTCGCGGCCCCTGAACATGATCGTCACCTTAACTTTCTCTCCTGCTTCGAGGAACTGCTTCAAACCCTTGAACTTCGTCTGGAAATCGTGCTCGGCGACCTTCGGTCGCAGCTTCATCTCCTTCAGCTTGGTGACGTTCTGCTTGCGGCGCTGGTCCTTCTCCTTCTTGATCGTCTCGAACTTGTACCGTCCGTAGTCGATCAAGCGGCAGACTGGCGGGCTCGCTTGGGGCGCCACTTCGACGAGGTCGAGTCCCTTCTCGCTTGCGATGCGCAGAGCGGCGTCGAGAGAGAGCACTCCCAACTGGTTGTTCTGGTCATCGATCAGCCGCACTTCCGAGCTGCGGATCTGATCGTTGATCTTCAGCTCTTTAAACGCGATGAGACGCTACCTCGGTTAAATTCAGGGTCCTGCTATTCCTCCAAACTCGGCTAAATAAAACAAAACGGACAGCCTGAAGCCGTCCGCCACAACCGCGACCCCTTCGAGCGAAGCCCTGGGGGTGAGGGTCGGTGCCCTGCTTCAGGTTCAGGATCGTACCGGAAACGTAACCCGAAGCGCAAAGTGGCGTTGCCAATTCTTGATGATGCTTGTACCTGACCGAACCTCCCACCACCGGACCTCCCCAGACTGCGGAGGGCATTAATGTCAACGTCGGGGCTCGCCACACCACCTCTGAGGCTGCTCACGCTTCTCCTGGTCATGGCCGCAGTGGCCGGAGCATGCAGCTTCCCAGGGAGCGGCACCGCCAAATCGTCGTCACCGGCCGCGAGCTCGGCTCGAACGAGCTCCCATTCAGCCTCAGCCTCACCTTCGCCGTCGCTGAACCCGTCACCCGCGCCGCTGACGAGCTCATTCGGCGTGCTTGTGAGCACGCTGAGCAGCAGCAGCTACACGGTCAGCCTCGTGGGAATCGACGGCAGGGTCATCGCCAGCGGGATAGCCAATACTCCCGGCGCCGTCACGTGCGGCACCGCGGCCGCAGGCCTCGTCCCTCCCCCGGTCAGCACCAGCGACTCAAGGGTCTATTTCATGGACGCGCTCGGGGTCGTTCGCTTCCTCGGACCAAACGGCGACACCGGCCAGGTCGCCACGCTCCCGATCGGGCCCGCGAGGCGAAGCCTTTTCGCGGTCAGCCCGGACGGCACGGCCATGTCGGTGGTCGTGCTCGACTTCACGGCAACCGGAGCGACGACGCGGTTGTACTTCTATGACCTGCAGCCGGGGGGCGCTCAAAACCTGGTGTTCACCCAGTCCGGCGCGTTCACGTTGTGGCCGATCGGATGGCACGGGCCGACCAACCTGGTCCTCGCCACGGTCCCCGCATGCACGCAGGGCGGCGGATTTGGCTGCTGCGGTCCGCAGGAGCTGCACGTCGTAGACCCGAAGACCGCCGTGCGCCGGTTCGTCATCGGAGGCAACGGCTGCCTGATCAGCGGACCTCCCTCCCCCGGCGGAGTCTCGTGCGAGACGAGCGGAAGCTCCGACATGGTGTACAGCTGGTCCAATCAGCTCCTGCGCACCTACCCCATTCCTGGAGTCGGCGAGGGCCCGGTGTACCTCTCACCGAACGGACAGCATCTCGCTCTATCCACCAACACCAACGAGACGACGGTTGAAGGTGGCCAGACCTTGAGCATGAACGTGTGCGGTTGGATCGACGACACCCATATCCTGGCCGGGGGCGACGCCCAGAACCAGCCTCGCATCGGTGATGTCACCAGCGGCAACATCGTGCCGGTCGCGGCCCAGGGCGACTGCGCCGGCCGGATTCCGGGCGGTCTGTAACCGAGGACTAGCGCCGGCGCTCGACAACCTCGGTCGCGACCATGCTCGCGAACGATTCGAGGGACATGTCGACTTCCTGGTTGGAGCGGTCGCGGACGTTGACGTGCTCGGTCTCAGCCTCCCGTGCGCCGACAATCGCCATGTAGGGAACCTTGCGCGCGTGCGCGTCGCGGATCTTTCTCTGCATCTTTTGCGAGCGATCGTCGACCTCGACTCGAAGGCGCAGCGAGCGCAGCCGGTCCACCACTTTCTGCGCGTATTCGTGTTGCGCATCGGTGATCGGGATGACCACCACCTGCACTGGGTGCAGCCATGTCGGAAATGCGCCGGCGTAGTGCTCGATGAGGTACGCGGTCATGCGCTCAAACGCGCCGAACGCTCCGCGATGGATCATCACGGGCATCTGTCGTGAGCCATCCTCGGCCACGTATTCGAGCTCGAACTTCTTGGGCAGCTGGTAGTCGACCTGCACCGTGTTGTTGGTGAACTCGCGACGCTGAGCGTCTTTGACCTGGAAGTCGATCTTCGGGCCGTAGAACGCTGCCTCGCCAACGCCCACCCTGTAAGGAAGGTTGAGGCTCTCCAGCGCCTCCTTGAGTGCCGCTTCAGCGCTCTCCCATTCTTCGTCCGTGCCTGCCCACTTGGTCTTCACGTTGTCGCGGACCGATAGGCGGTACCAGTAGTCCTCAACCCCGAGGACGGACATGAAGTAGTTGGCGAGCTCGATGGCGCCGCGCACCTCTCCGATGACCTGGTCGGGCGTACAGAAGATGTGCGCATCATTCAGGTTGAACGACCTCACGCGAACCATGCCCATGAGCTCGCCTGACTTCTCGAGCCTGTAGTTCTGTCCGAGCTCGGCGATCCGCAAGGGAAGCTCTCGGTAGCTGTGCTGGTCCTGGTCGTAGACGAGGATGTGATGCGGGCAGTTCATCGGGCGAAGCTCCAGCTCCTCGCCGTCTTCGAACCGGATGGGCGGGTACATGGTGTCGTGAAACAGCTGCCAGTGGCCGCTCTTCTTGTAGAGGTCCAGCTTGGCCAGGTGAGGCGTGATGACGTGGCGGTAGCCACGCTTCAGCTCCTCGTCGACGATCCAGCGCTCCAGCTCGCGGCGGATCGTGGCGCCGTCCGGCAGCCAGATCACCTGGCCGAGGCCGACCCGCTCGTCGAGGGCGAAGAGCTTCAGCTCCTTGCCGAGCTTCTTGTGGTCGCGCTTTTCGGCTTCCTCCAGGAACTTGAGGAAGTCATCCAGCTCCTTGGGCGTCTGCCATGCGGTTCCGTAGATGCGCGTGAGCTGGGGTTTCTTTTCATCGCCGCGCCAGTAGGCGCCGGCGACTCGCAAGAGCTTGAACGCCTTCAGGTCACGCGTCGACCTCACATGGGGCCCGCGGCACAGGTCCAGGAACTCCCCGGTCCGGTAGACGCTCACCTCGTCGCCCTCGACCTTGTCCGCGATCAGCTCGAGCTTGTAGTCCTGGCCGCGCTTGCGGAACTCTGCGACCGCTTCTTGCCGCGTCAGCGTCTCGCGGACGAAAGGCCTGTCCTCGTTGACGATGCGTCGCATGCGCGACTCAATCGCTCCCAGGTCGGACTCCGAGACCGATTTGCTGAACTGGAAGTCGTAGTAGAAACCGTCCTGGACCGCGGGGCCGATCCCGTACTTCGTATCGGGGTACAGCTCGGTGACTGCGGCGGCCAGGAGGTGCGCGCTCGAGTGCCGCAGGACCTGCAGCGGATCGTCGGTCGCTTCGTGTTCACCGTAGTCGGCCATCGGGTCGTCCAGTATATGGACGCTTTGTTGCAAGCTCCGGCCCCCCACCCGGTCGCCGCAAGCGGCGCCCGACCTCCCCGCTAGCGGGGAGGTATCGGTGAATCCATCAGCCATCGTTGATGCGCTTGGTTATCCCGCGGCGGGGTTGGGAATCCTTATCGAGAGCTCCGGCATCCCCTTCCCCGGTGAGGTGTTGCTCGTGGCTGCCGGAGCGTGGGCGGCCGCCAGCCACCACTCGATCATTCTGGTCATCCTCTTCGGTTTTCTCGGCGCCACCGCCGGCGCCGACATCGGATACTACCTGGGATTCAAAGGAGGCCGGCCATTTGTCGAGAGGTTCGGGCGCCTCTTCCACATCCGCCCCGACCACATCGCGCGCTCAGAGCTGTTTTTCGCGCGGCACGGCGACAAGGCGGTCCTCGCCGCGCGCTTCGTGCTCGGATTGCGGACCTGGGGATCGATGCTGGCGGGCATGGCCCGCATGCCGTTCTGGCGCTTCCAGCTGTTCAGCGCGCTCGGGGGCCTGGCCTGGGCGACGGTGATCGGCGTGGCCGGCTATCTGCTTGGAAGCAACCTTCCGCTACTGGAATCGATCATCCGAACGGTTGGTCTTGGGGGTCTGGCTCTGGTCGTGCTTCTGGCTGTGATCCTGATCGTTGCCGGCCGCCGCGCCGAGAGGCAGCGATGATCACGACACCGCCAGCCGCCAGCAGCCCACCCAGGCCACCGATGACATGCGCGGTGCCGATCGTGTCGGATAGTGCCGCCGCCACCAGGACAGGAATCGCGGTGACCCCGTTGATGACCATGTAAAGAAGCGAGAAGATCCGGCCGCGGATCTCATCGCTGGTCGACTCCATCAAGTGGGTGATCGCGGGGATCATGATCGCCCCGAACTCCACGCCGAGGAGAAAGCTGAAAGCCGCCGACGTGATTCGGTTGTGGACCTGCAGGTCGTGGAACTGCGCCATGGCCTCGGGGACGGCGGCGAGCGCGAGCATCGTGACGCCGTTGGCCAGCAGCGACCATGCAAGCACTTTGGTGCGGTCGAGGTTGCGCAGGAACTGGCCGAGGAGAACCGCGCTGAGAATCACGCCGACCGTCGCCGGTCCGAGGATGACGTAGGTGTCCTGGGCGTTGATGCCGAGCACTCTGCTCACGAAGGCGGGCGCAAGCGTGAACAGCATGAACAGCACCAGGACCGCGATGCTGACCTGGCCGAATGCAAGAAGCAGGCCGCGCGATGCGCGCAGCGCGTCGAGCCCTTCCCTGATGTCCACGAGCATGACGTGGAACCGGTTGCGGCTGTCGGCCACCGGAGGCTCGGTCGTGGTTTGAAGGTGCGGAATTTCGGAGGCGAAGATCAACGTGCCGCCGATGATCAGCAGCACGACCGCGCACCAATATGGCGCATAGAGATCGATCCTCGAGACCACCGGGGCCAGCGCCCCGCCGACGACGAGCGTCAGCACCATCGTCAGCAGCGCCATCGAGTTGGCGGTGATGAGCGCGGAGCGCGGGAGGATGGTTGGGATGACCGCAGCCTCGGCCGGCCCGAAGAGCTGGCCGACCGCGGAGAAGATCAGGGTGATGACGAGCAGGTGCGCGAAGTCGTTTCTCAGGGCCGGCACCAGCGCCGCGATCGGGATGAGCGCCACCACGGCCGCCCGGCCGAAGTTGCACCACATCATGATTTGCTTGCGGTCCATGCGGTCCGCGATCACGCCGGCCGGCGGCGCGAATAGGACCGCTGGAACGGTGTAGGTGAGCAGCGTGATTGCAACCGGGGTGCTGCCGCCGGAGATCTTGTAGGCCAGGATGATCAGCGAGAACAGAAGGAACTTGTCCGCCAGCTGCGCGGCAAGCTGCGCGAACCAGATGTTCCTGAACGCGGTGTGCCGCAGGACCGCTCGGAAGCCGCCAGTGCCCTCGATCGGAAAGCGGATTGGCTCTTCCACCGGCGCTAGAGATTAGCCCCCGGGACTTCGAAACTCCTTATAAAGCGCCTCCCACTCGACCAGGTTGAGCGTCTGGGGACGCCGCTCGGGGTCGATACCAGCCTCGCGCAGGCGCGCCCCGGCCGCGGTGCTGCCAGTCCCACTGATCCGGCCCAACGTTCCGCCAAGCTGCTTCCGGCGGCCCTGGAAGACCGCCTCGACGAACCTGAAGAAGGCGTTGAGATCGTCGACATCTACCGCGGGGCGTTCACGCACGTCGAGCCGCACGACCGCCGAATCGACGCGCGGAGATGGCGTGAATGCGGCTGCTGGGATTGTCAATTGAAGCTTCGCTTCGGCAAAAACCTGCACGGCAACCGTGGACAGGCTCGCCCCGGTTGAGGCCGTCCATCGCTCCGCGACCTCTTTCTGCACGACAAGTGATAGCCGCCGCGGGCGGGGCGGATCGTCGAGGAGCTTGCGAATCAACGCGCCGGTCAGGTTGTAGGGGATGTTTCCCGCGACGATCTCGCTACCGTCGGGAAAGGCGGAGCGCACGTTGAAACGCAGGATGTCCGTGCGGACAACCTCTACGTTCTCCAGCCCTGCCAGGGTTTCGCGCAGCGCCGGGATGAGCCGGCCATCCAGCTCGACCGCCACCACCCGCCGCGCGTGGCGCGCGAGGGCGATGGTCAGGGTGCCAACGCCGGCCCCCACTTCCAACACCTCGTCTTGGGGCGAGAGGCCCGCGTGGTCTGCGACGGCGTCGCGCAGCGCTGGGTCGGTCAGGAAGTTCTGGCCGAGAGAATGTTTGAGCTCGATCCGGTGGCGGCGCAGCAGCTGGTCGAGCTGGTGGGCGTCGGCTGGGTCGATCATCTGATCCGTCGAAACAGCGCGACAGCGTTCGCGCTCTCTTGCGCCGCCAGGTTCTCGACGCTCACGCCGCGCAGCTCGGCGACCAGTTCCGCCGTGTCGATCAAAAAGGCCGGGCGGTTCGGCATGCCCATCCGCTTGTGTGCGTTGCCATAGGGGGAATCCGTCTCGAGCAGCAGACGGTCGGCTGGACATTGCTTGACCACCTCTCGCAAGGCGTGCCGGCTTGGCCTTGTGACCACCCCGGCGAACGACAGGTAGAAGCCGAGGTCCAGGAACTTCTCAGCCCAATTCCACTCCAGCGCGAAGTAGTGCATCACCCCGCGCAAACCGCGATGCCCCTTGATTGCCGCCTCGACCTCCGCGGCCGCGCCGCGGTTGTGGACCGATACCGGGAGGTCGAGCTGCACCGCCAGGCCAAACAGCAGGTCGAGTCGTTCCGCCTGGACTTCGCGTGGGGGACTCCCAGGCTGCTCGAAATCGAGCCCGACCTCGCCGATCGCCACCACGCGTTCGTCCCGGGCAAGCTCCCCCAATCCGGCGAGCTCGAAAGGCGAGATCTCGCTCGGCTGATGGCCAACCCCAGCCCACACGGCATCGAAGCGATGTGCGAGCGACACCGCGGCGCGGCTGCGCTCCAGGTCGACGCCCATCGTGATCATGCGCGTGACACCGGCGCCGGCCGCCGCCTCCACCACCTCACCAGGATCGCCCAGCTCCTCAAGGTGGAGATGCGTGTCTACCAGAGACGCGACCGGAAAAGCCGTCGGCGGATCTTCGGCGCCCAATCTCTCGCCGAGGGTTTTCCGTCGCGTCTCAAGATTGCTGTTCCTCTTCGACCACGTCATCCAGGCGCTTGAAGAGCGCCTCGGGGACCGGCAGCTTGCGGCCAGGAGGAAGCTGCGAGGGTCGCCAGCGGTCCTCGCTGGCGTAATCGCCGGTCAGAATCGAATGCGAGGCCCCGTCCTCGACGACCTCGCGCACTTCGGGCTGCTCGGCGATCACGTCGTCGTAGCCGAGCATCCGGTGGAGCTTCTGCGAGGAGAAGGGCAGGAACGGGGTCAGCATCGTCTTGAGGTTGTCGACGCAGCGCAAGGCCACGTACAGCACCGTGCCGGCCCTGTCCCGATCCGTCTTGATCGTGTGCCACGGCTGCTCGGTCCCGAGATAGACGTTGACCTTCGCCGCCACCGTCATCGCGTGCTTGAGCGCCATCTGGAAGCGGGCCTGGGCCAGCTCGATCGCGACCTCGCCCAGCGCCTGCTCGACCTCCTTGATGAGTGTTTCATCGGGCACCGTGAGCTTCTGTGGTTCGGGCACCGCGCCGAAGTTGCGATGCGCGTTGACCAGCGTGCGATGCACGAGGTTGCCCCACGTGGCGACGAGCTCGTCGTTGTTGCGCCTCACGAACTCCGACCAAGTGAAGTCGGTGTCCTGGTTCTCCGGGCCCGCGATCATCAGGTAGTACCGCAGCGCGTCTGCGTCGTAACGATCCAGGACGTCTTTCACGTAGATGACCTGGCCGCGGCTCGTGGAGAGCTTCTTGCCCTCCATGTGCAGGTGCTCGGAGGCGACGATGTCGTCCGGCAGCTCATACCTCTGGTTCTCTTCGCTGACGCCCATCAGGATCGACGGCCACATCACGGTGTGGAACGTGATGTTGTCCTTGCCCATCACGTAGTAGTGCCACGATTCGGGGTTTTGCCACCAGTCTTTCCAGGCGTCGGGATCGCCGTGCTCGACGGCCCACTCGATGGACGCGGACAGGTAGCCGATGACCGCGTCAAACCAGACGTAGATTTTCTTGTGGGGGTTGTCCTCCCAACCCGGCAGCGGTACCGGTACGCCCCAATCCAGGTCGCGTGTGATAGCGCGTCGCTTCAGGTTGCGCACGTACTCCAGCGAGTACTTGCGGACGTTCGGACGCCAGTCGTCGTGCTGCTCGATCCAGGCTTTGAGCTGCTCTCCGAAAGCCGGCAGGTCGAAGAAGAAGTGCTCGGTCTCGCGGAACTCCACGGGTGCGTTGCTGCCGCGCTGGTGGGGCTCGATCAGGTCGATCGGGTCGAGCTGGTTGCCGCAGTTGTCGCACTGGTCCCCGCGCGCGTCGGCGAAGCCGCAAATCGGGCATTTGCCTTCGATGTACCGGTCTGGCAGCGTTCGCCCGGACGCCGGGTCGAAGGCGCCCATCTGCTTCTCTTTGACGAGGTAACCCTTTTCGTACAGGGTCAGGAACAGCTGCTGCGTCGTGTGGTAGTGGTTGGCGGTCGTCGTGCGGGTGAAGATGTCGTAGGTCATTCCGAGCCGGCGAAGATCCTCGACGATCAGGGCGTTGTTGCGGTCGGCGAACTCGCGGGGCGGCACACCCTGCTTGTCGGCTTCATACGTGATGGGTGTGCCGTGCTCGTCCGTCCCGCTCGCCATGAGCACGCGCGACCCGCGCAGCCGCTCAAAACGCGCCAGCACGTCGGCGGGCACGGCGAACCCCGCCACATGACCTATGTGGCGAGGTGCGTTGGCATACGGCCACGCCGGCGCAACAAGGACTGTTCTTCTCTTTTCAGACACCAGATGGACAGTATCGGCCAGCTCGGGACCTGATCTCACCGTTCGGGACGCCCGGCGACCTGCGGTCGCCTGCCGCGAGCTCAGGCCCCCGATGGCCGATCCTGTCCACTGATCACAAGGGTAATCTCGCCGCGCGGAGGATCGGCCAGCGCGGCGAGGACCTCGGACGCGGTGCCACGCAGCAGCTGCTCGTGGAGCTTGGTCAGCTCGCGCGCGAGAGTGAGATGGCGGTCGGGTATGACCTCCGCGAGGATCGCAAGCGATTTCCTGATGCGATACGGCGAATCGAAAGCGACCGCAGGTCGCGCGTCGCCCTCAAGCGTCGCGAGAAGCCGGCGGATGTCGCCCGGCTTGCGCGGCAGGTAGCCGAGAAAGGTGAAGCCGGGCCCGCCGTACCCGGAGGCGGAGAGCGCCGCGGTGACGGAGCTCGGTCCGGGGATCGGCACGACGGTGTGTCCCGCAGCCCAGGCCGCCGTCACGAGGGCCTGTCCCGGGTCAGACAGCGTCGGCGTCCCCGCGTCGCTCACGAGCGCGACATCGTGCTGGTCGAGCTCCGCCATGACTCGCGGAAGGCCCCGTCGCTCGACCGGTGCGCGATAGCTGACGAATGGTTTGCGGATGCCATGGCGCGCGAGGAGCCTGGCAGTGACGCGTGTGTCCTCGGCCGCGATCGCTCCAACCTCTCCAAGAATGCGCAGGGCGCGAGGGCTCACGTCCTCGAGATTGCCGATCGGAGTGGCGACGACGTAGAGCTTGCTCACGCGCTATTTGCCAGAGGGTATCCTCCCACCCGGCTGTGCCCTGTGGGCAGAGCCGACCTCCCCGGCGAGCGGGGAGGTGAACTGTTCCAACCAGTCCCCCACTCTGTCTGCTATTTCCGCGGCGGGGCCGATGAAACGCGTTGCCGGCGGGAGAACGTCCAGGAAGGCTTTGCCGTAGTCGCGGCCCAGGATGCGGTTGTCGAGGATGACCACGGCCCCGCGGTCCGTCGAACGACGTATCAACCGGCCAAACCCCTGCTTCAAGCGAAGGGCCGCCTGCGGCAGCGCCAGCTGCGCGAAGCCGTCGCGGACCTGCTCGGCGCGCGCTGCGTAGACAGGCTCCGTTGGCACCGGGAACGGAAGGCGGACCATGATCACGCAGCTCAGTCTCTCGCCGGGCACGTCGATGCCCTCCCAGAAGCTGGCCGTGCCGAGCAGAAGCGGCCGGTCGGCCTGTTCGAACGATTTAAGAACCTGGCGCCGCTGGCCGTCGATGCCCTGCCCCAGGATCAGGACCTCGTCGAGGTCGACCCGGTGCTTCAACGCGGCGTGGACGTCGCGCAGTTGCCGGTGCGAGGTGAACAGCACCAGGGTGCGCCCGCCGACACGCCGCGCGACCGATGCTATGACCTCCTCGACCTGCCGATCGAACGTCTCGTACTCGGGACCCGGAAAATCCGACGGCAGGCAGATGAGCGCCTGGTGGAGGAAGTCGAACGGTGACGGCAGGATGAGCTCTTCGATTCCCTCATTGAGGCCAATACGCGACCTGAAGTAGTCGAACGTGCCCCCGACCGCGAGGGTCGCTGATGTGAATACGGTCGACTGGCGATCGGCGTATACGCGGTCGCGCAAGAGCGAGCCGACATTGATTGGAGCCGCACGCAACACCAGGTTCTCCGTACGCGAGATCAACGTGAACCAGTAGACGCGGTTCGGGTCCGGGGTCAACAGCGCCTCATCAAGCACTCGCGCGGCTGCCTCCAGCCGGCCCCGGATGATCTCGAGCTCCCGGATTCCCTGGTCGGGCTCGGAGCCGCCCAGCCAGTCGCGCACCCCGCTGACGGCCCTTCGCAGCTCTGTGTCCAGTGCTGTCAGGGCGGTCACCGCGTTTTCGGCGGCGACGCTCATCGATTCCCACGCTGCGTCTTCGCGTAACGCCGGCGTGAGCCGGACCGAATCATCTCGGCGCTCCGCCTCGCCCAGCCTCGCCCCGACCCAATCCTCAGCGAGGTTGAACAGCTCGCGCACTCTCTGGCCGGCTACCAGGCTCATTGGGGTCGCCTTCCCAAACGCCTCCTCGGATGAGCCGAGGTGCGACTGCTTGCGCAGCTCACCGAGCAAACCCTTTGAGCCTTCGCCCGCCTCGTGACTGGCCAGGCGATCGATAAGCGCGAGCAGTCCGGGCCCGTCGACCTCCTGGCGCAAGCCGCGAGTCGCGGCGTCCTCCAGGTGGTGGGCCTCGTCGACGACGAGATGGTCGAAATCGGGGAGCAGCCCACCGCCAACCTCGGCATCGGCGAGCAGCAGCGCGTGGTTGATCACCACAAGGTTGGACGCCTCGGCCTCAGCGCGAGCACGGTGCACGTAGCAATCCTCTTTCGTGCAGTGGATTCCCACGCAGTCGAGAGGGTCGGATGCGATCTGTGCCCAGAGGACCTCCTCGCGTCCGTGAAGCCGCAGCTCTGAGCGGTCGCCGCTCTCGGTCGTGTGCAGCCAGAGCAGGACCTTGAGCTTGAACTTCAGCTCATCGGGGTCCTTGCACGGTTCGGCCAGGAACCGGCGCCAGCGGCGAAGCGACACGTAGTTGGACCGCCCCTTCAGCAGGCAGGCCTTGAAGTCCCACGGCAGCCATTCGCGCAGACCGGGGAGGTCCTTGACCATGAGCTGCTCCTGCAGCGTGTGCGTGTTCGTCGAAACCACTACCCGTTCGTTGTGGCGAACCGCGCGGGCGATCGACGGCACCAGGTAAGCCAGGCTTTTGCCTGTACCGGTGCCGGCCTCGACCACCAGGGTGCCGCCGCGCGCCTGGATCTGCGCCACCGCGAGGAGCATCTGGAGCTGCGGCTCGCGGTGCTCGTAGCCTGGAAGCAGGCCTGCGAGCGGCCCGTCGGGGCCGAGCAGCGCCGCCATGAGCGCCGGGTCGTCGGGAGGCGTCTCGGCTGACTTGCCCCGGACCGAGTCGACGACCGCGCTCGAGGCGGCGTCAGAGTCCGGGTTGGGCGCCGTGAGCGCTTCGGCGAAAAACCGGGCGATGGACCACTCGTAGGGGGCCACCAGGGCCAGCATCGATTCCTTGAGCTGCTCATCGAGAATCGCCGCCTCCTCCCTCAGCCTGAGCAGCAGCTGGCGCGTGGCGTCCGCGTCGTCCAGCGCTCGATGGGGTCGAGGTTGGTTGAAGCCGAGCTCCGTGGCCAGCAGCGGGAGGCTGTGGCTGGCCGCCGAGGGCAGCAAGATTCGGGCCACGTCCAGCGTGTCGAGGATCTCAGTGGAGGGGTCCCACAGCCCGGCCGCAGAAAGGAAGTCGACGTCGAGGCGGGCGCCGTGGCCGACCGGCTGGCGGCCGCGCAGGAAGTCGGCCAGCTCACGAAGGGCCGACTCGGGGCTCGCCGCCCCGCGAAGCTCCTCGGCCTTGATACCGGTCAGCTTGAGCACGGTTTCGGGGACGGCGCGGCCTGGATCGACCAGGCGTTCAAGGGTGGTGGTGACCCGGTCCGGAGTGAAAGCGACCGCGCCGATCTCGATCACTCGATCTCGAGCCGGGTCAAGACCGGTGGTCTCGAGATCGAGGGCAGCGTATTCGGGCACCGTTCCCGGGATTCTACGTAATGGCCCGATGCGCTCTTGGGTGAAGCGGGTGTTAAGCGGTGCGGCGGTTGCTATATTTGCGCCCGATGCAAACCGGGGCGATCGAGGCACCCAAGCGACTGGAGGACCTTCACGTACGGCGTGATCTCGTCGCAAGCCTCCTGTTGCGGACCATCGCCTTCGCCGACCAGCTGAGCGGCGCCGCGATCGAAACGCGACTTGGGCTGCCCTTTGAGACGCTCCAGCCGATCATCGAAGAGTTCCAGAAGTCCCAGCTCATGGACACGATGGGCTTCTCCAACGACCCCGGCGTAGAAGGCCGGCCGATCCCCGTGCGCATGAACTACGTCGTTTCCAGCGCGGGCCGCCAGCGTGCCGCCGAGATGTCCGCGGTGCAAACGCGCTACCTCGGCCCCTGTCCGATCAACTTCGACGACTACCTCGGCCTGGTCCGCTCGCAGGTTACGGGCAAGGCGAATGTCACGGACGCCCTGCTGAAGAAAGCTCTGGGAACTCTCGAGCTCGAGCAGCACGTGATCGACCAGATCGGAGGAGCGATGGTGTCGCGCGCCTCGCTGTTCATATTCGGAGCGCCCGGCAACGGCAAAAGCACGATCACCGAGCGCATGGCGCTGCTGATGGGCGCCCCGATCGAGATCCCACACGCGGTGGCAATCGGGGACGAGATCATCCGGGTCATCGACCCCGTCTATCACAAGATCG
>DAITQH010000059.1:0-14353 GCA_036833175.1 Candidatus Dormiibacterota bacterium | reverse complement strand
CGCCGCCTTCGCCGCAGCTGAAGTTCTTGGTCTCGTGGAAGCTCTGAGTGGCCAGAGCGCCGAACGTTCCAAGAAGCTTTCCTTTGTAACGTCCGAACAATCCGTGTGCGTTGTCCTCGACGATGGCGACGTTCCGGCGGCGCGCGATTTCCATGATCGCGTCCATCTCACAGCCCACGCCTGCGTAATGCACTGGCACCGCGACACGAGTGCTCTCGGTGATGAGGCTCTCGAATTGGCGCTCATCGAAGTTGAGAGTGTCGGGGCGGATGTCGACGAACACCGGCTTCGCGCCTCTCAAAGCGAAAGCGTTTGCGGTGGACACGAATGTGAACGAGGGCAGGATCACCTCGTCTCCGGGCTTGAGGTCGAGAAGGAGCGCACTCATCTCCAGCGCATGCGTGCAGGAAGTCGTGAGAAGGGCACGCGGCACGCCGAGCTCCGCTTCCAGGTATGCATGGCACTTCTTGCTGAAGGGCCCATCGCCGGAGATGTGACCCGCCGCTATCGCCTGGGCTATGTACTCGTGCTCGTTGCCTTCGAAGGTGGGGCGGTTGAAGGGTATGAAGTCGGGCATCAGCTGAGGCGCTCCACGATACAGATTGGCAAGGAGTCCCCTGCCCAACCGTCATCCCCCATGGTGACAGCAAACTATTGGCTTAGCGGTTAACCTCGGCCCGATGCGCACCCAGATCGTTGCTTTAGGGCTGGTCGTTCTGGTCGGCTCCGTGAGCTCGGTCCCGATTGCGAGCGCCTCGACCGTCACGCCAAGTATCGCCACTGCGCATATGAGCTCCACCGCCGCCGCCGCCGTGCCAAACGATTCGCCGCCAGTGAGCTCGGCCCAATCCGCGGTTGGCGTCCTGGCGAGCCCCGACTTCGCACCCGCCGCATGGGCCCCGGCCTCGTCGGCGAACTACACGGTGTCGGACCGGCCGGACTCGTACCAGGTGAACATGGTGGTCATCCACACCACCGAGGGCAGCTTCAACACGGCGAAGGCTGCCTTCCAGGATCCAACCCGCGCCGGGTCCGCTCATTACCTCATCTCGCGCACCGGCCGGATCGACCAGATGGTGCTCGAGAAGGACATCGCCTGGCATGCCGGCAACTGGGACTACAACACGCGCTCGATCGGCATCGAGCACGAGGGGTACGCCGGAGTGCCGGGCTCCATCACACTCGTCGAGTACCGGACCAGCGCCAACCTGGTGGCCTCCATCTGTTCACGGTGGGGCGTACCGCTGGACCGCGCGCACATCATCGGCCACTACCAGGTTCCTGATCCAAACAACCCGGCGCTCGGCGGCGGCCTTGAGCACCACTGGGATCCAGGGCCGTACTGGGACTGGAACTACTTCATGTACAAGGCCAGGTACTACGCAAACCACCTGCCGAGCCCGCCTCACATGGGACCCGCTCCATCCGCGGTGAGCGGTGAAGGCGGCATCACGTTGAGCTGGCAGCCCGCGCAGTCCTGCACCAAACCGATCACGGGATACACGGTCGTCGGCCAGCCGGGGAACATCGCGCTGACCCTCCCGGCGACCACGACCTCGGTATGGATTCCCAACCTCACGGACGGTGTCGCCTACTCGTTCACAGTGACCGCCACCAACGTCCAGGGCAACTCGAGCCTCACCTCCAACACCGCCGTCGTCGGGCTGGGTTGCACCGCCGCCTCGCTCACAGGTGACGCCAGCCCCCCGGTCCCGAGCGGCACCGCGATCCATTTCACCGCCTCCTCAACCGGGTGCAACAGCCCGGAATACGCCTTCCTGGTCAAGGGCCCCACTGGTGGGTGGTCGTGGCAGTACGGATACGGCGGGCCGGCGTGGACGTGGAACACCGCGGGGCGGGCTCCAGGCACCTACCAGGTTCAGGCGTGGGCCCGCCAGAAGGGTTCGGGCAACGACTGGGACGCCTACGCCATCAGCACCTACTCGATTGGGCTGGGTGGTTGTCAGAACGCCGGCCTGGCGCCGACCGCGCCCTCGCCCCAGGTGCCTGGGACCCAGGTCACCTTCCAGGCTACTTCGACGGTCTGCTCTTCACCGCAGTACCAGTTCTGGCTCCGGCCGCCCGGCGGAGCCTGGACAGCAGTGCAGGGGTACGGCCCCAGTTCCACCTGGGTCCTGGACGGCAGCAAGTATCCGAGCGGGAACTTCCAGGTGAGCGTGTGGGTGCGTCAGGCCGTCTCGCTCAGCCGGTACGAGAGCTATTTCGCAATGAGCTACTGGATCCACGCCGCCGGCGGCTGCGTGGTCACGGCGCTGAATCCAAGCGCCGCCTCGCCCCAGCCCGTCGGCGCATCCGTGACGTTCACGGCGCAGCAAACCGGATGCACCGCCAACCAGTTCAAATTCTGGCTCCTGCCACCGGGGGGAGCGTGGACGGTCGTGCAGCCCTACGGCGACGCCGCGACGTGGACGTGGAGCACCGCGCCGTACCGCCCAGGTGCGTATCAGGTAATCGTGTGGGAGGGAAGCTCGACCACGCCCAACGCCCTTGAGTCGAGCGCGATGACAAGCTTCGCCCTCTCCGCCGCAGGGTGCACGTCGGCGAGCCTTTCGCCCAACCTCTCACCGCCGCAGACGCCGGGGACGACCATCGACTTCACCGCCTCATCCACGGGGTGCGGCGGCGCCGAGTACAAGTTCAGCGTCATCCCGCCCGGTGGCGTTTTCACCGTCATGCAGCCTTATGGCGGCGCCACCTGGAGCTGGGACACGTCAGGCCTGGCGACGGGCACGTACCAGGTGGTGGTCTGGGCGCGTCGGACGGGCGCATCTGCCGCATACGAGGCCTACGCCGTCACCACCTACCAGCTGATGGTGCCTCCATGCGCCTCGGTCACGCTCACCGCAAGCCCGGCGTCCCCCGCGGCCGCGGGCACGCCCGTCACGTTCACCGCGACGCCGTCTGGCTGCACGTCGCCGAACTATGAGTTCAGGGAGCAGCTCGCCAACGGCGCGTGGAAGCTGTTGCGGGCCTACACGACGGGCGCCGGCATCAGCTGGACCAGCACTGCCGTCGGAACGCACAGGATCGCTGTCTGGGCGAAAGCGAGCGGGTCTTTCAACCTCTACGACTCCTATGCGCTGACAGACTTCGTGGTCAGCTAGGCGTCATCGCCCCCTCAGGTTGCGTTGAGCATTTAACTCCGCTGACACGCAGCAACCCAAATAGGTTGAGTTGTACAATTAGCCAGGCCTACCATGAGCAACCCGACTAGGCGAACGACCGGCTCGGCCCGGGGGCGCCCGACGCGCGACGCGGTGCACGCACGCCTGGCCTTCATGGTCGACGAGTTGCGCTCCCGCCTCGGCGGCCTTCCCTCGCCTGACGAGGCAGAGGGTATCTGGACCGACATCTGGTACCACGAGGCGCACAACTCGACTGCGCTCGAGGGCAACACGCTGGTGCGCAGAGAGGTTGAGGCGCTCCTCAGTGAGGGCAAGGCGACCGGCAGCAAGGAACTCAAGGATTACGTCGAGGTGACTGGCTATGCAGCGGCAGCCCGCTGGGTCTACAGCCAGGCGGCAGGCCAAGGTCCGTGGACGAGCGGCAAGCTCCTTACAGTTACGGAGGTTCGTCAGGTGCACCGACTTGCGCTGACCTCGGTTTGGGAGGTCGCCCCGCATCCCGACGCACACGACAACGAGAGCCCTGGCAACTGGCGACGCCACGACATCCACGCCTTCGGACGCGGGATGAAGCCGCCCGACCACACACAGGTGCCAGCTTTGATCCGTGATTGGGTCGACGGCCTCGCGAGCCTGCCTCGCGACACGTCTCCCATCGGCGAGGCGATCGCTTCGAGGCATGCTGCGTTCGAGCGCATCCATCCGTTCATCGACGGCAACGGCCGGGTCGGCCGCCTGCTCATGAACCTGCTCTTGGTACGCCTCGGGTACCCACCCGCGATCATTCAGAAGCGGCAGCGGGATCGATATCTCAAAGCGCTCGCTCAAGCCGATCGCAACGATGCCGGACCGTTGGGCGAATTGATTGCCCGCACGGTGATCGACAACCTAACCCGCTTTGTTATGCCAGCGGTGGCAGGCCCGGCGAAGCTGGTGCCTTTGGAAGCGCTGGCGACCAAGGAGTTGACCACCGTAGCTCTGCGTAACGCTGCCCAGCGGTCGCGCCTGAAGGCAATGCGAGCGGCGGACGGCTCTTGGCGGAGCAGCCGGCAATGGGTCGAAGAGTACCGCGCGGACCGCTACGCCACGCTCCGCCAGCCACGAAAAGCCAAAACCCCGGGTTGAGGGCAGGGACGCGATCGCCGACTGGCAGGCGACCATGTTTCCCTCAAATTGAATACGGCCGGTGCCCCTTTTTAACGGTTTGACTTGCCCTGTCCCCCTGAGTAGAGTTCACAAGTCTCGGCCGGCCGCCACACGACCATGAAACGAATCTTGCACAGTCTTGTAGCCATTGCCGCCGTCGCTACGGTGGCCCTCGGAACCGCACCGCCCGCCTCGGGCGCGGGTGCGGCTCCTCTCGAGCCTTCGGCCGCAGATGCCACCCATACGTGGGTGATGCAGCAAACGGCCGACGATCTCGCCAACGCGACCCCGATCGACCCAAGGCTGGTCAGCGCGGTGAAGTCGACGCCGGTCAAGGCGCTTGGACCGATGGCCACGATCCCGCCCCTGCAGCGCGAGGTGTTCGGGTTCGCCTTCGGCAACGCGAGCCTCGGCGACCCGGTCTACGGCTATCCCGCGTGGTCGATGAACCTTCTGTCCACGATCGCCTACTTCGGCCTGACCATCAACTGGGACGGCAACATCGTCACCAGCGGATCCGGCTGGACGACGTGGAACTCCGCCGCGCTCACAGGCCTCGTCACCACCGCGCACGCGAACCACGTGAAGGTGATCCTGTCGCTGAACCTCCACGTGTTCAGCGGCAGTGCCACGAGCACGATGTGCGCGGCGCTGCATCCGACGCACCGCAAGATCACAGTCGCGGCGACGGTCGCGCAGATCGCGAAGATGCACGTCGACGGTGTCAACCTCGATTACGAGGGCACCAACACGAAGTGCGCGTATCAGGTCGGCACGACGATCTACGGCAAGGACCTGCGCGCGGAGATGGCAGATCTTGCCAAGGAGATGCGCGCGGCGCTGCCGAGCGCATACATCGCCGTCGACACGTACTCGGGATCTGCCGCCGACACGCTCGGGTTCTTCGACGTGAGGGCGATGGCGCCGTACGTGAACTCATTCTTCGTGATGACGTACGACATGGAGTACTACAACTGGGCGCATGCGCCGCTGAGCTGCACGAAGTTCTGCCTGGGCCCAACGTCGCCGCTCACCACGTACTACTACAACGACACGCATGTGATGGCGCAGTACATCAACGCTGTCGGCGCTTCCAAGACGATCCTCGGCGTTCCCTATTACGGTCGGAAGGAATGCGTCGCGGGCGTGACGCCGACGACGGCGCCGCCGAACGCATACCCGGTGAGCGGGACCGTCGCCTCTGACGGCTACCTCGACGCGTCGCAGGAGAACGGCTACTACCTGAACAGCCAGTACCACGCGCATCGCGACACCCACGACCTCGCCGGCGCCGAGCGTCGCGACACCTGGTACAGCTCGGCGCTCAAGTGCACCAGGCAGATGTACTTCGACGACGCCTACGCGATCGGTAAAAAGTACGACCTGGTCAACACCGACAACCTGCGCGGAGCCGGAATCTTTGCGCTGCAGTACGGCGCCGGCGCGCCCGAGCTGTGGGACGCGATCGGCGCCCACTTCACGCATCCGTTCGCGTTCCCGTCCGTGACAGCGAGCGAGACCGGCATGGAGTACGACGTGACGGCGGGCGCTTACTACGCCGGCACGATCTCGCGCTTCGCGCTCTACTCCTTCGACGTCACGGCGGGCAGGCAATGGTTCACGGAGCGTCTGGGCGCGCCGGCGACGGCGGCGGGCACCGGCATATGGACCTCGACCATCACCGTGCACGGCTACCCCGGCCACACGTACGAATACAAGGTCAGGGCTTGGTCCCTGAACGGCCTGGTCTCGCCCTATTCGGCCGGGGTGTTCACCACGGTGGCGCCCACCGCCACGAGTCCTCTCGCGTTCAAGGGCATGTATGCCCTACGTAGCAATGGCTACCTGAGGCCGTACACCAGCCCACCTGTCGCCACCTGGCAATACTGGTACGGCGGCATCGCCCGAGCCGCTCATCCCCTGCCCGGCGCGGCCGCACCGTCGACCGGTGCTGTGCTCAACGCGTACGGCACCCTCGTGTCTTATGGCGAGGCGTTGAAGCTGCGCACCTCCGTCCATTGGTCGGTTGACATGGCCCGCGATTTCGCATTCCTCCCCAACGGCACCGGGGGATACGTGCTCGACACGCATGGCAGGCTGTATCCGTTCTCCGTCGGCAGCAATGCGTTGCCGCCCGCCGTCCACGGCAACGCGATCTGGCCGACGATGGACCGCGGGCGCAAGGTCGTGATCCTGCCGGGCGGGACCGGAGGCTACGTGCTCGATGCCACGGGCGGAGTCAATCCGTTCGCAATCGGCCGCGCTGCCTCGGTGCCTGCGAAGCCGGTGTTGACGAAGCGTTGGACCAGTTACTTTGCCCGCGACATCGTCATGATCCCGGGCACGGCCTCGGGCTACGTTCTCAACGGCTATGGCGGAATGTATCCGTTCACTGCGCCGGGAGAGACGAAACCCGTGGTGCCGGCGGGCTCGCTTTACTGGTACGGCCATGACATCGCGCGCGGCTTCTTCATGCTGCCCGGCAGCACGGCCACCGCCCCCGGTGGTTACGTCCTGGATTGCGCCGGCGGCTTGAACCCCTGGGGCAATGCGCCTGCGGTCGGCTTCAGCGGGATCTGGAGCTGCGGCCAGGCGAAATCGATTACCGGCGCCTAGCTGAACCCCCGGGCCAGAAGCAAGACTCCCCGCCCCCAGCCGTTGTGCAAAGGGTGACCGCCCCCGCCAACAGCTTCCGCACGCTCGCGCTCGCCGCCGTCAGATCGCCTGCCAGCCGTGGCCTGGCGCTCTCACTCCTGGCCGTGCTCTCCCTTGGAGCCCTGGCGAGCGTGCCTGCAGCCTCCAAGAGCGCCGTCCACCTCGACGCCACGCCCGCCACCACCGCCCCTTGGCTGGCCCGCCTGAACGCGTGGCGTTTGACCACAGGCCTGTCCAGCCTCACCGAGAACGCCACCTGGAGCCAGGGTGATTACGCCCACGCCGTCTACATGGTCAAGAACGACCTCGTGACCCACTACGAGACCGTCGGCGTCCCCTATTACTCGCTCGCCGGCGACACCGCCGCCCGCAACAGCAACCTCAACGTCAGCTCCACCACCAGCGAGACCGATTCACAGGCGATCGACTGGTGGATGAAAGCGCCCTTTCACGCCATGGGCATGATGGACCCGCGGCTGACGTCGACGGGCTTCGGCTCTTACCGTCAGGTCAAATCGGGATGGCAGATGGGCGCCGCGGTGGATACCCTGCGCGGCAACTCCTGGACCGGCGGCGCGTACCCTGTCTACTTCCCCGGCAACGGCTCGATCGAGCCATTGACGAGCTACGGCGGCGGCGAGTTCCCAGACCCGCTGGCGGGGTGCTCGGGGTACGCAGCGCCCACCGGGCTGCCTGTTTTCGTGCAGGTCGGCGGCAACGTCGCCACGAAAGCCAGCACGGTCCACTCGTTCACCGGAAACGGCGTTGCGCTCGCCCACTGCGTGATCGACTCGAGCAACCCTGCTGTCGGCAGCAACCTCACGGGCCGCGGCGGCGTGATCGTGATCCCGAGGGCGCCGCTGCTGACCGGCGTCAAGTACGTGGTCTCGCTGAATGTCAACGGAAAGCCTTACACGTGGTCGTTCAGCGTCGGCGCGATGAACGCATTCAACCCGCTGGCCTGCACGTCGGTGACGGCGACCGCAACGCCATCGTCCTCAGCACAGGCAGGCTCGCCGGTGACCATCACCGCCAACGCTGTCGGTTGCCCCAACCCTCTCTATCGCATCGGGATCCGGTCTCCGAGCGGCGTCACGACCATCGTCCACGACTACAGCGCGAGCGCGACCTATGTTTGGACCGCGCCGGTAACGCCGGGCGTGTATCGCATCGAAGTCGGTGCTCGCGATGCCACATCCACGATCCCATACGACGCGGGCACCGCCTTCAACTACACGCTGAAGGGCTGCGCGTCGGCCAATTTAAGCCCGGGCACCGCATCGCCCCAATCTCCGGGCGCAACGGTTGCCTTCACGGCCACCTCGACTGGCTGCGCAACAACGCCGCAATACGAGTTCATCGTCCGCCCGCCCGGCGGCGCTTGGACCGCCAAGACGTCCTACGGAGCCGGCACCTTCGCATGGAACACGACCGGGCTGGCTCCCGGCATCTACGGGGTGGGGGTGTGGGTGCGTTCGCTCGGTTCGACGGCGAACAAAGAGTCCTCCTGGCTCGGCACGTACACCCTGACGCTTCCACAGTGCACCGCCGCAGGCCTGACGACAGTTGCCGTTTCGCCTCAGGCTCCGGGCACACTGGTGGACTGGAGCGGCGTATCGGCCGGCTGCACGAACGCCGAGTACAGGTACTGGCTCCTCGCCGGCAGCACGTGGACGATGCAGCAGGACTACGGCACGACCAGCTGGAGCTGGGATACGACCGGGCTGGCGGCAGGCACGTATCAAGTCGCGGTGTGGGCTCGGCAAAAGGGGTCCACCGTGGCCCGTGAGGCTTACGGCTTCGACACCTTTGCGCTGCGCGCCGGCGGCTGCACGAGCGCGGACCTGAGCGCGAACCTCGCACAGCCGCAGAAGCCAGGCGCTTCGATCACCTTCACCGCGACGTCCAACACCTGCAATGCGCCCACGTACGAGTTCTGGCTGCAGGGGCCAAATCTCTCCTGGACGGTCAAGCGGGGCTTCGGCGCGGCGAACTGGACGTGGAACACCAGCGGATATGTGCCAGGCGTGTACCGGGTGAGCGTGTGGGTCAAGCAGGCGGGCTCTACGGCCGCGAACGACGCGTACTACATCGGCTCGTTCCAGCTGGGCGTGGCCAACTGCACCTCGGCATCGATCTCGGCAGCGCCGGCATCGCCGCAGGCGCCGGGGAGCCAGATCACGTTCACGGGCACCTCCACGGCGTGCACCGCACCGGCGTACGAGTTCTGGATCCTCAAGCCGAATGCAACGACATGGTCGATGGTCCAGCCCTACGGCAACGGCGACAAGCTCGCGTGGGACACCACGGGATTGGCGCCAGGCATGTACCAGGTGAGCGGTTGGGCGCGACAGACAGGCTCGAGCCTCCCAAACGACTCATGGGCGACCCTGACTTTCTGGATCACGTAGCACGCTAGCCTGATCAGCAAGGTGTGGCGCCGACCATCGTCAATGGAGTTACCCCTATGAAATTCCGCCGCATCTGGCTCATGACCGCCCTTGTCGCGATTCTCGCCAGCACGACCGGTGCAATCGCGCAGGTGGCGGCCGCGACCAAACCATCCACGACCACCGCAACCACCATCACGGCACCTCAAGCCATCGCACCAAAAGTGCCCAACGGCTCAGCCCCCGCCGGGTCTGCGAACTGGACCACCTTCCACAACGACAAGGCCCGCTCCGGCTACGACTCCAACGAAGGCCTCTTCTCCTCCCTGGGGGCAGGCTGGACCGACACGAACCTGATCGGCGACATCTACGCCGAACCCCTCGTCTACAAGAGCATGGTCTACATCGTCACCGAGGACAACTACCTCTACGCGCTCCAGGACACGACTGGCGTCGTCCTGTGGTCCCGGCACCTGGCGACCCCGATGAGCTCGAGCGGCCTGCCCTGCCGCAACGTCACACCGCACGTCGGGATCACGGGCACGCCTGTGATCGACACCTCACTGAACCGCATCTCCATGGTCGGCATGGTCTCCACGGGCCACTTCGTGCTGTGGGGCGTCGACCTGAGCTCCCACTCGCTCAAGGTCAGCCACTACGTCGACCCGGCAAACCTCGACATCACCAAGGCCCAGGGCCAGCGCGGCGCCCTCGGCATCAGCTCGGGCCTCGTCTACATCCCTTACGGCGGCCGCGCGGGTGACTGCTTCTCGCCCCTGGGGCACACCTACTACGGCATCGTCCTCGGCGCGCGCGAGACCGACGGCGCGGTGCTGTACAGGTTCCAGACCAACGGCACAGGCTCGGTATGGGCGGCCGGTGGCGAGTCGATCGATTCGACGAATCACGTGTACGTGGCGATCGGCAACGGCAGCCCGCCCGACAGCGAGCGCGTCTTCAAGCTCAACCCCAACCTGAGCCGCCAGAACAGCTTCGTCCCGGCGAACCAGAGCTCGCTCGACGCGGCCGACGCGGACGTGGGCTCGATCATCCCAGAGCTGGTGGGCGGCGGCGACGTCTTCCAGAACGGAAAGACAGGCGACGGCTACCTGCTCAACTCATCCCTGGCGCGCCAGCAGGGCCCGACCCACGTCTGCACCGGCCTCACATCCGACGCCTCATTCGGCGCCGCAGCCTACTGGGCGCCATACATCTACGTCCCCTGCTCGAACGGGCTGTACGCGCTGACGCAAACGGGCAGCACGTTCGCGCCCGCATGGAGCTACACCACGGGCGGCGTCGACGCCTCCCCGCCGATCGTCGCCGGCGGCAACGTGATCTTCATCGACCACAACAGCAATACGCTTGTGGTCCTCAACGCCACCACGGGCGCCCCCGTGGCCAGCGCGCAGCTGGGCAGCACCACACACTTCGGCACGCCCGCGACAGGTAACGGCTTCGTGTTCGCCGCCGACCAGGGCACTTGACCAGCTCCATCAGCGTCGTCGGGCCGGCCGCCATCTGAGTGTCGGAAGGCTCGGCGCCGACACCCAATGTCGAGAGCTCCTGGTTGAGGCTGATTGCGTTGAACACACTCGCGTATCCGGCAGGCACTCTTGGCGCTCCGGGGGCTTTTGGCGCGCTGGGCGCCGGCGCCGCCGCCGTCTTTTGCGGGATGGCGGTGCCCTTGGGGCCCCTGGGGGTGCGCTTGGCCGCTGCGTAGGCGGCGGCGTCCTTGACTTGGCGCGCAGGGCGGCTGACGGTCTTTGGGGCCTTCAATTCCGCCGGGGTGGCGGCGGGCAGCTGGCTCACGACAACCTCGCTTGGCGCCGCCTCCGTAGTGGTCCAACCCTGTCCCAGTTGCAGCCGGGACTCGGTTGGGGCGCCGCCGCGGCCGCCGGCGACGGTACGAGCGGAACCAGTGCGACGGCTAATACGAGCAGGCCTCGACCCAGAGTTCCCAGTTCCATCCTTGCAGGCCAGCTAGGTTAACCCGGGCCGGGATGTTTATTTCAAAAGAACTGTGATTTGTTCTGCTGCGTGCCCGTCGCCGTACAGATTCGGGTGCACTCCCTTGGGGCGGAAGCTGCGGAGCGCGTCGGCGATCTTGGCTGAATCGGCGTCCACCGCCACGTTCCAGCCCGCTTCCACCGTCTCGGTCCACTCGGTGCGGTCGCGCAGTGTGACGCAGGGCTTGCTCAGGAAGTAAGCCTCCTTCTGCACGCCTCCGGAGTCGGTCACGATCACCGCCGCAGCGTCCTCCAGGGCCAGCATGTCCAGGTAACCCACCGGGTCAATCACGCGGATTCGGGCGGGCGGCGCCCCGTCCAGGCGCGCGCGAGTCCGAGGGTGCAGCGGGAGGATCACGTCCATGCCCGACTTGTCGATGCCCTCGAGGATCGCGGCCAGCCGCTCGGGGTCGTCGGCGTTTTCCTGTCGATGAATCGTCGCGAGCGCGAAGGCTCCTGGTGCGAGTCCCAGCTTCTTCAACCCGCCATCACGCTTGCGCGCCGCCTCGAGATTGAAAAGGAATGCGTCGTACATCACGTCGCCCACCAGGTGGACGCCGTGGTGGATGCCTTCGCGTGCCAGGTTGTGGATCGCGACCTCGGTCGGGCACAGCAGCAGGTCGCTCACATGATCAGTGAGAACCCGGTTGATCTCTTCCGGCATGCGCCGGTCGAACGAGCGCAGGCCCGCCTCGACGTGGGCGACCTTGATGTGCAGCTTGGCGGCCACCAAAGCGCCGGCCACAGTCGAGTTGGTGTCGCCATAGACGAGGACCCAATCCGGCTTGACGTCGAGCGCCACCTTCTCGATGCCGGCCATCATGCCGCCCGTCTGCGCCCCATGCGGCCCCGAACCCACGCCCAGGTTGATGTCCGGTTCGGGGATCTCCAGCTCGCGAAAGAAGATGTCGGACATGTTGTCGTCGTAGTGCTGGCCCGTGTGGACGAGCACCTCCTGGTGCGTGCGGCGCAGCACCCGGCTGACAGGCGCAGCCTTGATGAACTGGGGCCGAGCCCCCACAACAGACATGATCTTCATGAAGCCGGGCCAATTCTCCCAGAGACACGGGTATTCGTTAAGAACTTCCTCCCCGCGTAGCGGGGAGGTGCGCCTTAGATCAAGGTCGACCCCGGGCGGGAGGGGTGCCCCTCCCGCGCGGGAGGGGATTTGAGTGGCGGGACCCCTCGGCAGAGAAGCGCACCAGCGCCAAGAACTGGCTATAATTCTAGCCATGGAAACTCTTCCCCTCGCTGACGTAAAGAATCGCCTATCCGAGGTCGTGGACAAGGTCGCGAGGCAGCACGATCGCGTCACGATCACTCGGAACGGCCGGCCTGCAGCCGTGCTGGTCAGCCCTGAGGATCTCGAAGCGCTGGAAGAAACTCTGGCGGTGCTGAGCAATCCCCGAGAGCTTGCCGCTTTGAGGCGCGGCTTGGCGGACCTTAACGCCGGTCGTGTCGTGAAACTCGACAAGTTGAGGGCCGAGCTGGGGCTTGATGAGTGATGGCTACCAAGTCGTTGTCAGCCGCGAGGTCGCCAAGGAGATGAGGCGCCTCCCGAAGTCAGCTCAACGAGCCATCCTCGAGGCATTTATGTTGCTTGGGGAGCAGCCTCGGGCCGGAAAGCAGCTGACGGCGGAGCTGGCCGGGATCTGGTCGCTGCGGCGCGGCGACTATCGAATCCTGTATCGAGTCAATGGTCGGCGGCGGTTGGTCGAGATTGCCCGCGTCGGGCATCGCCGTGACGTCTATCAGCGCTGACCTTGATCGATACCTGTGGTTTTGACTACTTAGCCTCGAGCGTTTCGTAGATCTCGATCGGGATTGCTGCTGTTAGCTCGCATACCGGGCACTGCATGTTCATCGCGTAGCCCTCTACACCTGCTTCTTTCATCTGGTTCCCGCACCTGCACGAGAAGCCTTTCAGGCGCGCCGGGTTGCCGTAGACGAGCCCTTGGTCCGGCACCTCCCGCGTGACCACCGCCCCGGACCCCACCATCGCGAAGCGTCCGATCGTGATCCCTGGCAGCACCACGACGCCGCCGCCAACCGACGCCCCATTTCTCACGAGTCCTGCGCTCGCCGTCCAATCGCTGGCGGCTTTCAGCGTGCCATCCGGGTTGATGGAGCGCGGGTTCTTGTCGTTCAGCAACATCGCTCCCGGGCCGAGGAAGACGCCGTCCTCCACGTTGAACCCGTGGAAGACGAACACTCCGTTCTGCAGCTTGCACTTGTTGCCGATCCGCACATTGGTGTCGACGTACGCGCCTTTGCCGATGATGCATTCCTCGCCGATGACCGCGCCCTCGCGCACCTGCGCCTGGTGCCACACACGCGTGCCGGCACCGATCTCCGCATCATCCGACACGTCCGCGGTGGGATGAATCGTCACACGCTCTCTTTGACGCACCGCTCTCAGGCTCCCGCCGGCTCTGGCACCGCCACCGCTCCGCGACGCCGGCCGCGAATCCACTCGCTCGCGAGGAAGAGCAGGCACAGGACGGGGATGAGCCACAAACCGCTCGACAGGATCGTGGCCAGCACTCCTGCCCGCGGCGGCAACGTGGCGAACAGCAGGACGCTCGGGCCGTAGCAAGCGATGAGGAAGGGCTTGGACAGGAAGCCGCGGATCAGCTCCATCACGAGCCCGAAGAACACAATGCCGATGCACGCGAGCACCACGCCCACGTAGCCGAGCTCGCCCCAACCGTCGGCGATCATGCTGCCGTAGGCGCTAACCGATGGCAGCGTCAGCTCATGTCCGCAGTACATCCACAACCCGACGAGGTTGGCAGGATTTCTGTAGCTCTTGGAGAGCACCCTCCACGGCACCCACCCAGAGGCGTTCAAAAATGGATGTTGAGCTGGGAAGTAAGCGAACCACCCATAGGTGGTCTCGGCCGGCACCACCAGGATCCGGCGCCCGACGATGTCCTTGAGGCTGGCGGGAATGTTGCGCCAGTCGAACGGCACCGTGCTGGGATGGGTGAAGACCTCGCAGCCGGGA
>DAITQH010000058.1:4391-14621 GCA_036833175.1 Candidatus Dormiibacterota bacterium | reverse complement strand
CGACCGGCCTCTTGGAGCGCCGCGCATCACGTGGTGCACTGGATCCATGGCGGGACCTCCGACCTCGACAACCTGATCTTGCTCTGCCACCGGCACCACCGGATGGTGCACGAGGGCGGCTGGCAGATCGTTCGTGGCGATGGCGGCAAGATGCTGACGATTCCGCCGGTCGTTACGTTCGGTCCTTCCTCGCGCGGACCCGACTAGCGTCCGGATGTTTATGCACTTCGCTGTATACTCATGCGCCCATGTCCAAGACGGTGAAGGCGGCTGTGGCCGGGGCCAATGGCTACGCTGGGATGACGTTGGTGAACCTGCTGGGCAGGCACCCAGGCGTGCAGCTCACTCAGCTCACCTCTCGTTCGTACGCGGGTAAGCCTTACTCCGACGTCTTTCCGCTGCTTGAGCTGGCCGGCGAGTTTCGGCCTGAGCCGGATCCCAAAGACCTTGACGTGGTGTTCAGCTGCCTCCCGCACAACGTCGGGGCTAGCAAGGCCGCGGGATGGATCGCCGCCGGCGCGCGGGTGATCGACATGAGCGCGGACTTCCGGCTGCACGACCCAGAGCAGTATCCCGTCTGGTATCGCCAGGAGCATCCGGCTCCGGAGCTATTGGCCAAAGCGGTATTCGGGTTGCCCGAGCTGCACGCGGCTGAGCTCAAAGATGCGGCGCTTGTCGCGGTGCCAGGGTGCTACTCGACCGCCTCCATCCTCGCTCTCGCCCCCGCGGTCGCCGCGGGGCTTGCCGCATCTGATTTCGTGGTGGACGCGAAGTCGGGGGTCAGCGGCGCCGGACGGTCGCCTGTGCTGGGCGCTCATTTCAGCGAGGTCAACGAGTCGGTGGGCGCTTACGCGATCGGAGGCCACCGCCACCTGCCAGAGTTGGTGCAGGAGCTGGGCAGCCTTAGCAGGAACGGCGAAGTCCACGTCACGTTCGTCCCGCACCTCATTCCGATGACCAGGGGAATCCTGGCCACGTGCTATTTCGACCTCAAGGGCTCCGTCGCCGAGCTGGAGGATGCGTATCGCGAGTTCTACGCCGGCCAGCCTTTCACGCGTGTTGTCGCTCAGACGCCGACGACGAAGCTCGCCAGCCACTCGAACCTTTGCCTCATCAACGTCGCCGCCCAGGGCAAGAAGGCGGTGGTCACGGCTGCGCTGGACAACCTTGTGAAGGGCGCTTCGGGCCAGGGCGTGGAGTGCTTCAACATCGCTTTCGGCTTCGATCGGACGACAGCGCTGGAGGGTCCGTCCCAATGGCCCTGACCTTCCCGCGTGGGTTTCGCGCCGGTACCGCCGCGTGCGGGATCAAAGCTTTCACCGCCGGCGCTTCGGCCATACCAACTGGCCAGAGGGACGACCTGTGCGTGATCCATTCGGCGCTCCTGTGCGACACGGGAGGGGTGTTCACCACGAACAAGATCAAGTCCGCGTCGGTGGTGATCGATCAGCTGCACCTCCAGCACAACCGGGTGCAAGCGCTGACGATCACGTCCGGCAATGCCAACGCGTGCACCGGCGCGCAGGGCTTCAAAGACGCGTTGCAGATCGCGAAGCTTTCGGCAGACCGGCTCGACCTCGACCCGGACCAGGTGCTTGTGAGCTCGACGGGCGTGATCGGACGCTTCCTGCCGATGGATGCGATCAAGCCGGGAATCGCGGAAGCGTGCGGCAAGCTCAGCGAGGAAGGTGGCGCCGCCGCGGCGCGGGCGATCATGACCACCGACCTCGTGCCCAAAACGGTGGAGCTCGAGCTCGAGCTGGGCGGAAAGACCGTGCGGCTTGGCGGGATGTGCAAGGGGTCCGGGATGATCCACCCGAACATGGCAACCATGCTCGCCTACGTCACCACCGACGCTGCTGTGGAGCCCGGGCTGATGGGCAAGCTGGTCAAGTCGATCGCGGACCGCAGCTTCAACCAGGTCACGGTCGACGGGGACAGCTCGACCAACGACACCTTCCTGATCCTCGCTAATGGAGCCACTGGAAACGAGCCGATCCGCAGCGGCAGCGTTGAGGCGGACCAGCTGGAGGCGGCGATCCTGGAGGTCGCGCAGCAGCTGGCTCGGAAGATCGCCCGCGACGGCGAAGGCGCCACCAAGCTGATCACCGTCAAGGTCACCGATGCGGTATCTGACGCTGACGCTCGGCTCGCAGCCCGCGCCGTCGCCGCCTCAAGCCTCGTTAAAACCGCAATTCACGGTGGCGACCCGAACTGGGGCCGGATCGTGTGCGCGCTCGGTTACAGTGGCGCCGAGCTGGCGCTCGACAGGCTGCACCTGACGGTTGGTGGCGAGGTGGTTTTCGCGCGTGGTGCAGGCGTAGATATGGACCTTTCTGCTGTTCGCCGAGCGTTCGAGCAACCGGAGATTGAAATCGTGGCCACCCTCGGTCTGGCGGACGGTCGCGCCGAGGCCTGGGGATGTGACCTATCGGAGGAATACGTGCGAATCAACGCGGACTACACGACATGACCCTCTCGGTCGAAGAGCGCGCGAAGGTCCTGGTCGAGGCGCTGCCCTACATCAGGCGGTTCCACGGGCAGGTGGTGGTGATCAAGGTCGGCGGCAATGCGATCGAGTCCTCGCGTGACGAGACGCTGCTCGACGTGGTTCTGCTGCGCTATGTCGGCATGCAGCCCATCCTCGTGCACGGCGGCGGCCCCGAGATAAGCGCGATGAGCGAGCGCCTCGGCCTAAAGCCAACTTTCAAGAAGGGTCTCCGTATCACGGACGACCAGACCATGGAAGTGGTGAAGATGGTGCTGACCGGCAAGGTGAGCCCCGACCTGGTGGCCGCCATCCACCGGCTTGGCGGGCAGGCGGTCGGGATGAGCGGAGAGGACGGTCCCACGATCATCGCCGAGCCGCTGGACGAGTCGATGGGCTATGTCGGGCGAGTGACGCAGGTCAACACGGAACCGATCGCGGCGCTCCTGGGGCGTGGCTATATTCCGGTGATTGCTTCCATCGGTATGGGTTACGACGGCCACGCCTACAACATCAACGCGGACACGGTGGCGGCAGAGATCGCGGTCGCAATGAATGCCGCCAAGGTCATCTTGTTGACGGACGTCGCCGGCGTGTTGGGCGTTGACGGCCAGGTCGTGGCGGTGATGTCGCGCGAGGACGCACGGCACCGGATCGATGAGGGCGAGGTCACCGGCGGGATGATCCCGAAGCTCGAGGCGTGCCTGCGGGCGCTGGACGCCGTCCCGCTCGCGCACATCGTCGACGGCCGCACGCCCCACGCCTTGCTGCTCGAGCTGTTCACCGAGGCCGGCATCGGGACGATGGTTACCCCCTGATCGCCATGAGTACGTCAGAGCTTGCCGATCGCTATCTCATGCAAACGGGCCGGCGCTTACCGGTCACCTTTGTGCGTGGCCGCGGCTGCCTTCTCTATGACGACTCAGGTCGCGAGTACCTCGATCTCGTCGCCGGCATCGCCGTCAACCTGCTCGGGCACTCGCATCCCGACGTCGTCGCGGCCGTGACCGCGCAGGCGAACACCCTGATCCACTCCTCCAACCTGTACTTCACCCAACCGCAGGTCGAGCTCGCCCAGCGCCTGGTGGAGCTCTCATTTCCGTCTCGCGTCTTCTTCTGCAACTCGGGCTCGGAGGCCAACGAGGCCGCGATCAAGATTGCTCGCAAGTGGGGAACCCGCCACCGCGACGGCGCGTTCGAGATCATCACCACGACGGGTTCGTTTCACGGACGCACGCTGGCAGCAGTCACTGCGGGCGGCCAGCACAAGTACTCGGATCCCTTCAAGCCGCTGCCCGAAGGGTTTGTGCACGTGGCCTACAACGACCTCGACGCGATCAAGGACGCGACGACTGTACGCACCGTCGCCGTGATGCTCGAGCCGGTGATGGGCGAGATCGGCATCATTCCGGCCAGCGCCGGCTACCTCGAAGGCGTCCGGAGCTGGTGTGACGCGCAGAACCTGCTCCTCATCCTCGACGAGGTGCAAACCGGGCTGGGGCGCACCGGCCGCTGGTTCGCGCACCAGCACCACGGGATCGCACCCGACGTGATGACGCTCGCCAAGGGGCTCGGCGGCGGCGTTCCGATCGGCGCGTGCCTCGCGAACCCGCGCGCGGACGTCTTCGAGCCCGGTGATCATGGTTCCACCTTCGGCGGCAACCCGCTCGCCTGCGCTGCCGCGATCGCCGTTCTGTCGGTGATCGAGCGCGACGGACTGGTCGGCCATGCCGCCGAGATGGGCGGTGTCCTCCACGAAGCCTTGCTCGACCTTGGCCCGAAGGACGTTCGCGGCCTCGGGCTGATGCAGGCATTTGAGCTCGCCGAGCCCCGCGCCAAAGCTTTCCAGCAAGCGTGCCTCGAGGCCGGGCTGATCGTCAACGCGGTCGACGACCACTCGGTTCGCCTGGTGCCGCCGCTGATCATCGACACCGCCCAGATCGAGCGCGCTCACGCCACGATGAAGAGGGCGATCACCGCCGGCCGCAGGCCAATATCGCCTTGACGCCCACGAAAACGCAGCGCCACACCGCCATCCTCGACTTCGTGAATCGAGGGTCGGCCCACACGCAGCAGGACATCGCGCACGCGCTCGCCCGACGTGGGATGCGAACCACCCAGGCGACCATCTCCCGAGACATCCAGGAGCTCGGGCTGGTGCGTTCCGGCGAGGGCTACCGTAGCTCTGTCGCCCTCGTGCGCGAGCTCGTGCTCTCGATCGAGCTGATCGAGCCTGTGGCGGTGATCAGGACCCCGCCAGGCACGGCCAACCTCGTCGCCCGGCGCATCGACGAAGCGGCGCTACCCGGCATCGCGGGAACTGTGGCCGGGGACGACACGATCATCGCGGTGCTGCGCAAGCCCGGCGCGGGCAAGGCGCTCAAGGAGCTGCTGACCCATGGCTGAGGCCCGGCGCGCGCAGGGCGCCCCAATGAAGAAGCTCGTGCTCGCCTACTCAGGCGGCCTAGACACGTCGGTGGCTATCCGCTGGCTTAAGGATCTCGGCTGGGACGTCATCGCTTTCACCGTCGACCTGGGCGAGAAGAAGGACCTCGACGCGATCCAGGCCCGCGCGCTGAAGACTGGCGCGTCGGCGGCCTACGTCGCCGATGGACGGGCGCCGTTTCTCCAGCTCTTCGTGTGGCCCTCCCTGCAGGCGGGTGCGGTCTATGAGAAGGAGTACCCGCTGGCTACGGCGCTCGGCCGTCCGCTTATCGCGGCCATGATGGTCGAGGTCGCGCGGCGCGAGGGCGCGACCGCGATCGCCCACGGCTGCACCGGCAAGGGCAACGACCAGGTGCGCTTCGACGTAACCACGGCCGCACTTGCGCCCGACCTCGAGGTCGTCGCGCCAGTCCGCGAGTGGGGCATGAACCGCGACGACGAGATCGAGTACGCCGCCAAGCACGGCATCGAGGTTCCGGCCACGGTCCGCTCCCCTTACTCGACCGACGAGAACCTCTGGGGACGGTCGATCGAGGCGGGCGTGCTGGAGGACCCATGGGCCGAGCCGCCGCGCGACGTGTACAGCTGGACTCGGGATCCGCGCGACTGCCCGGATGAGCCCGCGTACGTGGAGATCGGGTTCAAGCACGGACTGCCCGTATCGCTGGACGGCAAGCCCGTCGACGCGTTGAAGATCGTGACGGAGCTCAATCGCATCGGTGGTGAGAATGGCGTCGGCCGGATCGACCATCTCGAGAACCGCCTCATCGGCATCAAGTCACGTGAGATCTACGAAGCTCCGGCCGCGGTGCTGCTGTTGCAGGCCCACCAGGCGCTCGAGGACATCACCCTCCCCAAAGAGGTCGCGCGATTCAAGGACACGGTCGCGCAGCAGTGGGCGCAGATGGTCTACGACGGGCTGTGGTTCAGTCCCTTGCGCGATGCGCTGTACGCGTTCGTGGTCGAAACGCAGCGCCACGTTACGGGCGACGTGAGGGTCAAATTGTTCAAGGGTTCCTCGCAGGTGGTCGGACGCAAGGCGCCGCATCAGCTGTATCAGCTGTCGCTCGCCACGTACGGGAAAGGAGACGTGTTCGACCAGTCGGCTGCGGCCGGCTTCATCAAGCTGTGGGGCATGGGGGTGCGGACGTCGGCGCGGGTCCAGGGCCAGCTGCACGCGCGCGAGATGGGCAACCTGCTGGGCGACGTCAAGAGGCTGACGCCATAGCACCGGCGCCCCGCAAATCAGGCTTAAGCCCCTCACCCCCACCCTCTCCCCGAGGGGGAGAGGGTGCAAAACTGTGGGGAAGTCGCTTTCGCCGCCCGCTTCTCCCGGAGCTCGAGCAGTTCTCGTCTTCGCTCGAGATCGATTTCGAGCTCTACCCGTTCGATATCGCGGGCAGCCTCGCCCACGCGCGCGGCCTCGCCGCGTCGGGCGTTCTTTCAAGGAACCGGCTCACAGCGATCGAGCGTGGCCTTCGGCGGGTGAAGCGGGAACTCGACGCGGGCGAATTCGAGTTCCAAGAGACCGACGAAGACATCCACACCGCCATCGAGCGGCGGCTGACGGAGCTCACGCCAGCGGGGGCCGCCCTCCACGCCGGACGATCGCGCAACGACCAGGTCGCGCTGGACCTGCGGCTTTACTCTCGAGTGGCAGCGTCGGAGCTCTTGTCAGGGATCGCCGGCGTGGTCGAGGCCCTCGCCACAAAGGCGCGCGGGCACGCGGGGTGGGTGATGCCGGGTTACACGCACCTCCAGCGCGCGCAGCCGGTCACCGTCGGCCACCACCTGCTTGCCCACGCCGAGCCTTTGCTCCGGGACGCCGAGCGGTTTCGACACGCCTATGACGCGGCGGACGAGATGCCGCTGGGATCGGGCGCGCTGGCGGGGACCACGCTGCCGCTGCAGCGCGAGCGCGTACGCCGCGAGCTCGGGTTCGCGCGCTTGACAGCGAACAGCATCGATGCGGTCGCGGACCGCGACTTTGCGCTCGACCTCGCTTACGCGTGCACGTCCACCTCGATACATCTCAGCCGTCTGGCGGAGGACGTCGTGATCTGGGCCAGCTCGGAGTTCGGGTTCGTCAAGCTCGCAGATGAGGTGTCGACCGGGTCGAGCCTGATGCCACAGAAGAAGAACCCGGACATTGCGGAGCTGTTGCGGGGCCGCGCCGGACGTTCGCTCGGAAGCCTGGTGACACTGGCCACGGTCTTGAAAGGCCTGCCGCTGGCTTACGACCGCGATCTGCAGGAGGACAAGCCGGCCCTGTTCGGCGCCGTCGATAACGCGCTGGATTCGCTGGACGCGGCGGCCTTGCTCGTCCAGCACCTCGAGTTCGACCGTGAGAGGCTGGCCGCGGCGGCGAGCGACCCGGCGCTTCTCGCGACGGATGTCGCCGAGGAGATGGTGCGGGCGGGGGTCCCGTTCCGCAAAGCCCACGAGACAGTTGGCCGCCAGGTTCGCGACGGCAGCCTGAAGGCGCCCTGGAAGGTGTCGGTTTCGATTGCCAAGCGCGACCTCCCGGGCGCGCCTCACCCCCGCCGGGTCGCGGCCCGGGCCACAGCCGTCGCCCGCGAGGCGGCGGCGCTCCGCCGTTGGGCAAAGGGACATCCCCCGAGACTTCCGAGCTAGAGTTCCCCGCACGATGCTCCTGGCAGTTGACGTCGGCAACACGAACGTGACCCTGGCCCTGTTCGACGGCGAGCAGCTCGTCGCCGACTGGCGGGTCACCTCGCACCGCGAGCGCACGGCCGATGAGCTTGCGGTGGAGCTGAGGCAGCTCTTCGAGCTGCGGGGCTTCGACGTCGGGGTGGTCGACGGGGTCGTCATCTCGAGCGTCGTCCCAACCGTCAACCCGGCGCTGGTCGAAGCCTCGAGGCGATACCTCAAGTGCGAGCCCCTGATGGTGGGGCCCGGGGTGAAGACCAGCGTGCGCATCCGCTACGACAACCCCAAAGACGTGGGCGCAGACCGCATCGCCAACGCCCTGGCGGCCTATACGAAGTACGGCGGGCCCGTCGTGGTGATCGATTTTGGAACCGCAGTCACGTACGACGCGATCAACGCCGACGGCGACTACCTTGGCGGGGCGATCGCGCCGGGAGTTGAGATCTCGCTGGAAGCTCTTGTGTCCCATACGGCGATGCTGCGCCGGGTCGAGCCGGTGGCCCCGGACTCCGTGATCGGCCGCAACACGGTCGCCTCGATCCAGTCGGGCCTCGTCTGGGGCTTCGTGGCCCAGGTCGAGGGGATGGTGCAGCGAATGGTCGCCGAGCTCGGGGGATCGGCCAGGGTCATCGCGACCGGCGGCCAGGCGGCGCTCGTGGCCGGCCTGACTAATGTGATCCAGACCACCGACCCGCTGCTGACCCTCGAAGGTTTACGTCTTATCTACGCTCAAAATTTGGACGGCGATGCTAGACATTAAGGCCGGATGAAGACCGCCCCAACGTTTCACGTCTACCTGCTGGGCAACTTCGAGCAGCCCGAGCTCACCCAGTTGCTGGCCGAGCTCGGCCTGGAGGCCACACCGCTCAGCAACCCGGTTGAGGTCACGGAGCCCGCGCTCATCCTGGTCGGTCCAGGCCAGAAGGCGCCGGCGGGTTACTCCGACATTTCGTTCACTCCACCGGTCGATGCCTCTCCATCCGCCTTGCGTGAGCTGCTTCGGGTGGCGATGGAGAATGTCGTGCTCAAGCGCCAGGTCGAGCAGCTCGACGCGCAGGCCACCCGCAGGCACCGGCAGTTCCGCGAGCTGAACCTGATCGGCATCGCCCTGTCGGCGGAAAAGGACATCGAGCGCCTGCAGGCTTTCATTCTCACCTCGATGCGCCAGCTCACCCACGCGGACGGCGCGAGCCTGTGGTTGAAATCTGACGATGAAGGCGGCCCGAAGCTTTTCCTCGCCTCCAGCCAGAACCACTCGATCGACAAGAGCACCTACTCGGCGTTCACGGTGCCGGTGGACGAGAAGTCTGTCGTCGGCTATACGGTCTCTGTCGGAGAGAGCCAGAGGTACGAGGACGCGTACAACCCGCCACCCGGCAAGCCGGTCGGCGGCAAGAGCTTCGACGCCCAGTTCGGGTACCGGACGAAGTCGATGCTCACGGTCCCGATGCGCGACTACAACAACAAGGTCGTAGGCGCGGTTCAGCTGATCAACGCAAAGCGCAGGCTCGAGACCCGGCTCACGAAAGAGAACGTGGAACAGGAGGTCGTCAGCTTTCACCCCGACGACGTCGAGATGCTCGAGTCCGTCGCCAGCCAGGCTGCGGTCGCCATCGACAACAAGACCCTTCTCAAGGACATCGAGGAGCTGTTCGACCAATTCGTGACGGCAAGCGTCTATGCGATCGAGCAGAGAGACCCGAGCACTGCCGGCCACTCGGGCAGGGTCGAAGCCCTCACCACGAAGCTGGCCGACGAGGTCACGAGGATCGAGGCAGGCAAGTACCGCGACGTCATTTTCAGCAAAGACCAGCTCAAGGAGCTGCGTTACGCGTGCCTGCTGCACGACTTCGGGAAGATTGGCGTGCGAGAGGACATCCTGGTCAAGGAAAAGAAGCTGTTTCCCTTCCAGTTAGACCTGATCCAATGGCGGTTCGACTCGGTCGAGCGTTGGGCCCAGCTCAGGGCAGAGTTGGAGGCCAAACGGGGGGATGGTGTCGACGCCGCCAGCGTCGCTGAGATCGAGCGGCGCCTCGAGGCCGAGCTGGACCAGTACCGCATGTGGTTCGAGGCCATCGCCATGGCCAATGAACCGAGCGTCCTGCCCGAGGACAAGGCATCGACGCTGTCGGACATGAAAGGGCACGACTTCCCCGACGTGTCGGGCCGGGTGCACCCCCTGATCGCCCCGCAGGAATTCCATTTCCTGAGCATCCAGAAGGGCACGTTGACGAACGAGGAGCGAAAAGAGATTGAATCGCATGTTGCCAAGAGCCACGATTTCCTGAGCAAGATCCAGTGGACGAAACTTTCGCCACTGATGGGGAACATTCCGGAGTTCGCGTGGGGGCACCACGAGAAGCTCGACGGTTCGGGATACCCGCGCGGCCTGAGAGGGAATGAGATCCCAACTCAGACCCGCATGATGACTATCTCGGACATCTACGACGCGCTCACCGCGCGGGACCGGCCCTACAAGCCAGCCGTACCCACGGCAGCCGCGCTCGACATCCTGAACGCGGAGGCCGGCCGGGGCCAGCTCGATCCCGACCTTCTGGAAGTGTTCATCGCCAAGCGCGTCTACGACGTGACGGCGTCCAGTTGAGGATCAAGTTCTGGGGCACGCG
>DAITQH010000058.1:0-4291 GCA_036833175.1 Candidatus Dormiibacterota bacterium | reverse complement strand
CCGGCCGGGTCGGCGAAATCGCTGCAGGCCGCCTTTGCCGACCAGATGGACCCGGCTTATTTCCCAGTCCGCCTGAGTCACATGCCGGCTGAGATGGAGTTCGTCGAGCGGAACCCCGGCGAGACCTTTGAGGTGGGCGCGCTGCGGATTACGCCCCACCTCCTGATGCACCCGATCCCGACTTTCGGGTACCGGATCGACGAAGGGTCGTCGCGCTTCTGTTTCGCCACGGACAACGAGATCGCGATGTTCGCCAACCAGGAGAACGGCACGTTGAAGGACATGGCGAATTGGTGCCGCGACGCGGACCTGCTCGTCCACGACGCGCAGTACAGCACCGAGGAGTACAAGACCCACGCGGGCTTTGGCCATTCGACCTACGAAGAGGCGCTGGCCCTGGCTGAGCAGGCGGGCGTGAAGGCGCTTGGTTTCTTCCATCACGATCCGGTGCATTCCGACAGCGACATCGACGCGTTGATCGAGGAGGCGATGGGCAACCACCGCCACTCCGGCGGAGCCGACATCAACGCGTTCCCGGCGGCCGAAGAACAGGAGGTTGCGCTCTAACCCTTAGTCTTTTCCGATCGTGACGGAAGAGATAGACCCCGATCTGCCTGCGGTCATGCGCGACCGGCGCGAGAAGCTCGACCGTTTGCGCGCGGCAGGAATCGACCCATACTCGCGCGGTTTCCGGCCCACTCAGTCCAGCCAGGCGGCCAAAGCTTTACTGGGCGAAGACGAACGGACGGTGCCCGTGGCGGTCGCCGGCAGGCTCATGGTCAAGCGGCTGCAGGGCGGCGTGGTTTTCGCCGACCTGCAGGACGGCGAGGGGCGCATCCAGCTGATGGCGAGCCGCGACAAGCTGGGCGAGGACGAGTTCGCACGGTTCGCCGATCTCGATGCGGGCGACATCATCGGCGTGACGGGACCCATCTTCAAGACTCGCCGCGGCGAGATCACCCTCGAGGCTCAGTCCTTCCAGCTGCTGACCAAGTCGCTGCGGCCCCTGCCCGAGAAGTGGCATGGGCTGAAGGACGTGGAGATCCGCTACCGGCAGCGCTACGTGGACCTGATCGCCAATCCGGCGGTGCGCGAGGTGTTCCGGGCGCGGACCAAGATCATCACCGCGATGCGCGGCCTGCTCGACGAGCGCAACTTCCTCGACGTCGACACGCCGGTGCTGCAGGAGGTGCCGGGCGGCGGGCACGCGCGGCCGTTCGTGACGCATCACAACTCGCTCGACCGCGACCTCTTCCTTCGCATCGCGCTCGAGCTGCATCTCAAGCGCCTGCTCGTGGGCGGATTCGAGCGCGTGTACGAGATCGGCCGTGTGTTTCGCAACGAAGGACTCTCGCCGCGCCACAACCCCGAGTTCACGCTGCTCGAGTGCTACCAGGCTTATGCGGACTACGACGACGTGATGCGCCTGGTCGAGGACCTGTTCGTGGTCTCGGCGATGGCCGCGGGTCGCCCGCTGGAGACGAGCTACCAGGGCGAGGCCGTCAACCTGACGCCGCCGTTCCGGCGTGAGCGGATGGCCGACCTGGTGCTGGAGCACGCGGGCCGGCATGCCGTGGGCAAGGAGCTCAACGACCTCTTCGAAGAGCACGTCGAGCCGCGGCTGCGGCAGCCGACGTTTGTGATCGATTACCCGGTGGAGATCTCGCCGCTGGCCCGGCCGCGCGACGATGACCCGCGTTTCGTGGAGCGTTTCGAGCTGATCATCCTGGGTCGCGAGTACGCGAACGCGTTCACGGAGCTCACCGACCCGATCGACCAGCGCGCCCGATTCGAGGGCCAGGCAGAGCGCCGGGCGGCGGGGGACATGGAAGCGCATCCGATGGACGAGGATTTCCTGCGGGCGGTCGAATATGGACTGCCTCCGTGCGGAGGACTCGGCGTTGGCATTGACCGCCTGGTCATGCTGCTCACGGACCAGCCGTCTGTGCGCGACGTGATCCTGTTCCCGGTCATGAAGGCCGAGTCGTAGTGCTGCCCCTGGAGCTGATCCGCCGCGATCCGGACAGGGTGCGCCGCGCAGCAGAGCTGAAAGGCGAGCCGGCGCCGATCGACGAGATCCTCGCGCTCGACAAGGAATGGCGCGAGCACCTGCACAAAGCCGAGACGATCAAAGAGGAGCAGAACAAGCTCTCCAAGGAGTTCGCGAAGTCGCGAGACGAAGCCCTGAAAGGAAGGCTTCGCGAGATGGCAGACACCGCGAAGGCTGAGATGGCGCAGGCGGAGTCCGTAAAGAGCCGGCTCGACGACCTGCTGCTGCGCGTGCCGAATCTCTTCCACGAATCGGTCCCGATCGGCGAGACGGACAAAGACAACGTGGTCGCGCGGGAGTGGGGGGACAAGCCCGAGTTCAGCTTCACACCCCGAACCCATTACGACCTGGGCGAGACATTGGGGATCATGGACTTCGAGCGGGCGGCTCGCGTTACCGGTTCGCGGTTTGCGTTTCTTCTTGGCGACGGGGCACGACTCGAGCGGGCATTGGTCCAGTTCATGCTCGACGTTCACACGCGCGAGCACGGATACACCGAGGTTTGGCCGCCCATGCTCGTCAACACCGCATCGATGGTCGGGACCGGCAACCTGCCGAAGTTCGCGGACATGGCCTACAAGGTCGAGAACGAAGACCTGTGGCTAATTCCTACGGCTGAAGTTCCCGTAACGAACTATCACCGTGACGAGATCCTTGACGGGGATCAGCTGCCGCTGAAGTACGTGGCCTACGCACCCTCGTGGCGCACTGAAGCGGGCGCTGCGGGCAAGGACACGCGCGGGTTCATCCGGATGCATCAGTTCTCCAAGGTCGAACTGGTCAAGGTGACTACGGCAGAGACGTCGATGGAAGAGTTCGAGATGCTCGTCGCCGACGCGGAGGTCATCCTCCAGCGGTTGGGCCTGCAGTACCACGTGCTGTCGATGTGCACCGGCGACATGGGCTTTGCTCAGTACAAGAAGTACGACCTGGAGGCGTGGGCGCCGGGCCTCGATCGGTACCTGGAGGTGTCGTCCTGCTCGGTGTTCAACGACTTCCAGGCCATGCGCGCCAACATCCGTTACCGACCGGCGAAGGGAGCGCCGCCGAAGTTCGCGCACACGATCAACGGGAGTGGGCTTGCTTTGACGCGCACCATCGACGCGATCATGGAGACCTACCAGCGGTCAGACGGCTTGATCACGGTGCCCGAGGTTCTAAAGCCGTACATGGGCGGGATCGAGCTGATCGGCGCGCGTTAGTTCCTAGAATCCAATTGCCTCGCGGAGGGGTGGCCGAGTCCGGTTGATGGCGACAGTCTTGAAAACTGTTATAGGTGCAAGCCTATCCAGGGTTCAAATCCCTGCCCCTCCGCCAAATTCGTATTCAGAATCACCCGACTTCCCCGTGGATTTGCTGGGAGGCGACGCGAGGCCAGGACAGTTTGACAGCCAATCTGATGGCACCCGACCGCTTGCAAATTGAACTCAGCAACCGCGTTCGTGAAGGCCCAAAAGCCCTACAGCAGGCGATCAGCACTCCCAAGTTCGGGTTAGTGTGCCCGACCACGTATGGTCGCTCTTGCCCCGCTACTGGATACCCCCATAGGGTCTCCCGGTCCGAGACGCCCGGGCCGTTTGGCACTGGGTGTCGGGAGAGCCGGCTCCTACGCTCATGACACAACCAAAAGGAGGTTGATTGAAATGATGTGGGGTTACTTCGACGGCGGGAATTGGCTCTGGATGGCGGGCATGATGGTCCTGTTCTGGGGCGGAATAATCGTCTTGTCGGTCTTTGCGATCCGGGCCTTCACTGGACCCAAGAGCAACGACCAGGCCTTGGACCTTCTCCGGCGGCGACTGGCCGGCGGCGAGATCACTCAGGATGAGTTCGAGAAGACGCGCAAGGCACTTCAGGGTTAGTTGGCCATGCGCTCACGAGGCTTGCTGATCATCGGAATCGGGGCGATCGCGGCGTCGTTGCTGCTCGCCGTGGGCGGTATCGGCGCCGGTCGGATGACCGGCTGGTCGATTGGTGCGCCCGGCGGAATGATGGGGCCTGCCTTCAGCGGAGGCAGTGGCGATATCGGGCTGGATCGGGCGGTCAGGATCGCCCAGGACACGGCGGCGTCGTATTCGGGCGCCAGTCTGGCAGCCGACGAGGTGATCGAGTTCAGCGACAACTACTACGCCTCGATCCGTGAGAAGGGCACCGGAATCGGAGCATTCGAGATCCTGATCGACCGTGCAACCGGGAACGTGATCAGGGAGCCAGGGCCGGACATGATGTGGAACGCCAAGT
>DAITQH010000057.1:7609-15094 GCA_036833175.1 Candidatus Dormiibacterota bacterium | reverse complement strand
GGCCCCCAGACCTGGTTGAGACCCGGGTGGTTGGTCAGGAAGAGCGACTGCCACCAGCTGTTAGGAACCCAGGCGGCCAGCGCCCCGGCGATCAGGAACCCCAACCCCAGGTCGACGTAGAGGCTGTACAGGTCCATATAGAAGTAGTGGGAGATGGCCGTGAATGCCCGCGCCGAGAACAGGCGCGAGAGAAACGGGCCCTCGGTGATCGACATGTCCATGTCGCCGTGTCCCTCCATCGTTGACCCGACGATTCCGCGCTCGGCCTGGCGCCTGGCCTCGTCGATCATTCGCTGGCGCAGCGTCAGCTTGAAGACGGTCCAGAGGATCACCGCCATCAGCAGGCCGCCCGCGAACTCGGCGGCGACGAACTGCCAACCCAGCAAGATCAGGAGCACCAGTCCCAGCTCGAAGACCAGGTTGGTTGAGGCGAACTCGAAGATGATCGCGTTGACGAAGTGGGCGCCGCGTCGGAAGAGGGCCCTGGCCACGGCAACCGCGGCGTACGAGCACGAGGAGCTGGCGGCGCCGAACGCGGTGGCAAGGGCGAAGCCCCGGAAGTCGGGCTTGCCGAGCAGGCTCGAGACGGCCCGCTTCGAAACGACCGTCTGCACCATGGCCGAGAGCAGGAAGCCGAACGCGAGCGGCCACAGGACCTCCCACAGCATGAACAGCGAGATCTGCAGCGCGTGGAGGATCGCGTTGACTACGAACATCGCCGCCTAGGCCCGAACGAGCCGTTCTACGGCCTCATTGAGCTCGCGCACCTTTCTGGCTCCTCCGCCAGACCTGATCGCTTCCGTGACGCAGTGTTCGGTGTGATCGGCGAGCAGCTGCAATGCCACGGATTCGAGGGCAGCCCTGGTTGCATTGACCTGGGTGAGCACGTCGATGCAATACCGATCTTCCTCGACCATCTTCTGCACGCCGCGCACCTGCCCTTCGATGCGACGGAGCCTCGACTGGATCTTCTGCTTGTCCTTCGTATAGCCGGGCATCGGGCGATTATACCCGTAGGAGGTATAGAGCCCCACGAGCGATTCCAAGGGCCTTCAGCAAACCTCAGAGCGGTTTCTTAATTTGCCGCCGCGCGCAAGATTAAGTCTGGCCAGGAGCGGCAAGACGTGTTCCGCGAACTCGTTTTACCGCCTACATGAATAACCCACGGCAGCGAGGCCAATCGCTCGTCGAAGCGGCGATCACCCTGCCCGTGGTTCTCCTGCTCGCGCTCGGAATTACGGATATCGGGCGCGCGTTCTACTTTCGCGAAGCGGTCACCAACTCGGTCCGGCAGGCGTTGCGCATCGCCGTCTCCCAGTACCAGCAGTCCACCGCCAACACGATTTGCTCAGGGTCGGGCGGCGGACCGGTGGCGGTGACGGTCGTCAGCTCGATCCCACCTTCGGGTGGGTCCATCACGACCATCGCGAACCAAGCAGCCCTGGAAAGCTCCAACGACGGGACGCCGGCCGGGTCGGTCATCGCGGGCGCGACCCTGACTGTGACATTCCACTGCTTGAACGGGGCGGCCATCACCAACGCGACAGGCAATGGCGGCAGCCCTTCCAACGTTGGGTCCGACTCCGTCACGGCGAGCATCACCAAGCGCATGAATGTCATCACGCCTTTGCTGTGGCCCGTCACCGGCACCTCCTATCCAATCACCGTCACCTCATCGCAGAGGAGCGAGTACTGACGTGAGGCGCAGCCGAGGGCAGGCGCTCGTCGAGTTCGCGTTGGTGTTTCCGATCCTGTTCTTCCTGCTCGCCCTCAGCATCGACGTGTTCCGTGTCGACTGGGTGAGCTCCACCGTGGCCGAGGCGGCGCGCCAGGCGGCACGGCAGGCGGTCGCGAACGAGGACCCGTCGGACAACGCTTTCGGTGCCGCGGCCGGGCCTTGCTCGGGCACCACTCAGACCCCGACCGCGACAGGCAGCGGCTGCCTCAAGACATCTCGCATCAACGAAACCGTGCTCACCGTCCTGGGCGGTTTCGCCCACGCCACGATGCTCACCGAGGCGCCGCCGACGGCGTGCCCCAACCCGGCGGTCGGAGCCACCTCGGTGTGCGTCTATCCGGGTGAGCAGGGCGCCGCCGGAACGTACGCCTCTTGCGACGCCGCGCGCCTGTCGCTGGGCCACGACCCTCGCCCAGGCGAGCTTGGCGCGCGTGCCCCCGAATACTCGAACCCGCAGTACAAGGGCTGCTACGAGGTCGTCGTGACCGTGATCTATCGCTACGACACGCTGGTTCCGTTCCTCGGGAGCGCAGCTCCGAACTTCCTGCGGATCAGCTCCTCCACCACGATGCTGGCCGAGTACTGATGAAAAAGACGATGTGGAGCTTCAGGCCGGATTTATTCCGGCCGGCCCCCAAGCGCGCCACTTCAACCCCTCTCCATGCCTCGCCGAGGAGAGGAGGGGGTCCCGCGGGGGAGGACTCCTGTCCTTCCCCGCGCCTTCTGGCCGAGTACTGATGGAGAACGAAATGCGCAAGCACAATCATCGAGGGCAAAAAGGACAGGCCGTGGTGATCGTGGTGGGGATGATCGTCGCCTTGACGATCCTCGGCACGATGGTGTTCGACGTGGGGCTCGCTGTGACCGACCGCCGCAACCTGCAGGCTTACGCCGACTCCGCCGCCCTCGCCGGCGCGCGCTCGTACAGCCAGGGGGTCAGCCGCGCCCACTGGGTGGCGATGGAGTACCTGGGCACTTCGCTGAATTTCACTCTCCCCACCGGCGCCTGCGCAAGCACCGCGAGCTGCCCCGCCGGCACCTACTCTGTGGTCGGGTACCAGATCACCATGAACGACTCGTACCGGGTCGGCGGGATCCTGACCTACCCGACCGTGCTCGATGTCGTGATCTCGCATCAGCAGCCGAGCATCTTCGCGCGCATGGTCGGCTACTCGATGGTCAAGACGGCCGCGTCTGCGCGCGCGACCCCTCCCGGACCTCAGATCGCCGGCGCCGCCTACGCGGTTGCCGCGGTTAGCGGTGACGCGATGATCAACGGAGGCGGCGCGGCCTTCCAGACCGTCACGGGTCCGGTGTACGCATACGGCTCGTTCGGCGCCAACAACGGGCCGCATTCGACCGGCGTGCCCTCTGTCCAGACGAACTTCGACGGCACCACCTGCCCGGGTGGCCCGAGCAACCTGCTCGACAACGGCGGCGGGAGTAACGGTCTGAACTACCACACGACCGACGGCGCACCCATGACCAACAACACGCTTGTGCCGCCGAACTTCTCGTTCGACAACGCGTCGCCGCTGCCTGCGCAGCCGGCGCCCGTGTATGCATCCGCGTCGGCGGCAAAGGATGGCTTCGGCAACTGGAAGCCGGGGATCTACAACGGGTTCGCGCCCAGTGGCGGCACCATGAACGGCGGCGTCTACAAGGTCATCAACTCGGCAAGCCTTTCGCTGGGCTCGATCACGAACGCCGTGCATACGGCCTCAGGGCTCTCCAACGGGGTCAACGCCGTCGCGATCGTGATCGACTCCTCCGACACGGGCACCCTCGACCTCAGCCACGCGATCCTCAATGGCCTGGACGACTTGAACTCGCCGACCTATACCGGGCTGCGCGATCCCGCGGGGACCCACAACTTCGTCGTCTACGGCGGGCACGGAGTCGGCTCCTACTCCGGTGGCGTGAGCATCGGACCGGGCGCCACCACCGACATGAGCGGGATCATCTACCTGCCGGACAGCCCCTACGTGAGCGACGGAAACTCGAGCCCCCAGTTCACGGGCTCGCTCGTCGTGGCGACCATGACGGTCACCGGTGGCGGCAACGGAGCTCAGGTCTTCCACTGGGTGTGCGGCCTGAACGCAATCAACGGCCAAGCCTTCTCAGGGGGACTGGTTCGCTAAGAAAATATGAGAAAGGACCCAGATGGTCCCTTCTCATCGACAGGCCGGCTGCGCCGGCGTGTCTTCTCATCCTCCGAAGAGGACTGGGATTTTCGAAATGGTTTCGCCTCGCAACGATTGGCAGTGTCGACAAACAAAGTTGCAGCCGGGTGGAACCCGGCTGCCCTGCCGCGCTAGCTGATACCTAGCTCGCCGCCTCGGGTAGCTCGATCGTGAACGTGCTGCCTTCGCCCCGAGTCGTTTGTACGTGGATCGTTCCCCCGTGTCGCTCGACCACGCGACGCGCGATCGCGAGGCCGAGGCCGCTGCCCGAGTCGCTGCGCTGAAAGCGCTCGAACAGGCGCGGCAGGCGGTCTTCCTCGATCCCAGGCCCGCTGTCGATCACATCGATCGACGGCCCGGCCGCCCCGCGCGCCACTCGCAGCGTGACGTCGGCGCCGCGCGGGCTGAAGCGAACGGCGTTGTCGACGAGGTTGGCCACCGCCTCGCGCAGCAGATCCTTGTCGGCGCTGATCCGCGCGGGAGCTATCACCTCGGTGACGAGCCCGACCCCGGAGGTTCCGGCCTGCGCCGCATATGCGCGCACTACATCCGCCGTGAGCTCTGCCAGGTCGACGAGCTCCCTACGCAGCGGCACGTCCTCATCCGCGTGGGCGAGGGAGCGCAAGCGTCCGAGCATCCGTTTCATCCGCTCCGCCTCCGCCACGCTGTCTTCGATCGCTTGACCGGAAGTCCCGCTACGAGTGGCGCGCCGGAGGATCGACAGGTTGGTCATGATCGTCGCGAGCGGCGTCGCCACCTGGTGCGAAACGTCGGTGAGGAAGCGGCGTTGCGCCGTCAGCACGCCGGCCAGCTGCTCGTTGGCCTTCGCCTGCGCCAGGATGGCGAGGTTCATGCGATAGATCAAGGGCAGGACGATCAGCGGCAGCGGCGCTGCGACCGGGGCCTCGATCGACAGCACGGCGATGCTCACCGCGCAAGCGGCTAGGGTCAACGATGCAGGCCACGACCCTGACGCGGCCTTCCTGACCAGCACGACGTACGGGCGCCCGCTGTGGAGCGCCGCGGGCACCACGGCAACGAGCAGGTTCATCACCACATAAATGAGAGCCGCAGCCGCCGCCCTCGCGTCCTGGGCGGCGCCTGCATCCGTGCCGATGTTCCCCACCAACGCAGCGACCGACGCGGCGGCCAGGACGTTGCCGGCGTTGAAGACGCTCTCCCACCACGAGCGCCGCACCATCCTGTTGCCGGCGAGCACGCCCATCGCGGCGGTGGCGGGACCGATTCCAGGTGGAAGCAGGAGCACGGCGAGGAGCGAGGGCAGGGCGCCGAGGTTGACCTTCTGCTCAGGCCCGATCTTGACCGGGTATCTCTCCGCCAGGAGACAACCGGCGAGGCAGGCCAGGAGCACGAGCCAGCGCCACGGCTGGGCCGCCGTGAAGCCGCCTTGCACGGCCGCGATAACCGCAAGCACGATGCCCACCAGCGGGACTCCAACGACAACCGCCTTCAGCCGCGTCGGAAAGCTGGCGAAGGCTGGGACCACCTGTCCCTTCAGCTGATTGGCACGTCTAGCTGGAGTGTCAAGACGGTTCCGCCGCCCGGAGCGCCGCTCGTGTCGGTCACCCGGTAGCGAAAGTTGTTCGTCACCACACTCGCGCCGTGCGCACCCTGCGGGATGACGACGTGGACCGTGATGAGGGTTCCGCCCTTTCCATCCGAAATGGCGCTTGCGTCGTCCGTGATCCTGGTGGCGAGATGCCTGTCGACCGGCGAGAGGTAGACCATGTTGTTGACGGACAGGCTGTGCCCGCCTGGCGTCACGACCTGGATCGGCGGATCCATGACGCACCACATCACGTTGGCCGAAGCGGCTCCCTGACCGCCGGCAACCAGCAACCCCGCAACCAACGCACCCACCACGACCGCTTTATTCCTCATATCGAGACCTCTTCTTTTGATTCCGCGGTGAACCGGTAACCGATGCCGCGAACCGTCTGGATCAGGCGGGTCTCGCCCCCCGCCTCGAGCTTTTGCCGGATGCGAGACACGTGAACCTCGAGCGAGTTCGATTCCGGGCCGGTGCTGACCGCCCACACGGCTTCACTGAGCTGCTCGTACGTGACCAGCTGGCCCCGGCTGCGCATCAGCGCGGCAAGGATCCGGAACTCGATGCCTGTGAGGCCCAGCTGCCGGCCACCGCGCGCCGCGATCCCCTCGCTCAGGTCGAGCATGACGTCGCCCACCTGCAGACGGGAGCCTCCCTTACCACGGTGACGCCGGATGACGGCCTCCACGCGGGCCATCAGCTCCTCGAGCGCGAACGGCTTGGCGATGTAGTCGTCCGCGCCCAGCTTCAGGCCGGCGATCCGATCGCTCACGGAGGAGCGCGCGCTGATGCCGACGAGGGCCGCGTCGGTCTCTGCCCGGAACGCCTCGAATAGCTCCGGCCCCTCGTTGTCGGGCAGCATCAAGTCCAGCAGCACGACGTCCGGGTTCCACTGGCGAACGAGCTCGAGGCCGCGGCCCGCCGTATCGACCGCGCGGACGGTGTAACCCTCCTCCCCAAGCCCGGCGGACACCGCCCGGGCGAGCCTGCGGTCATCCTCGACCAACGCTACCTTCCAGCGAATCGTCATCTGTGCTGCGACGGCATTCTCCCATGGAACCTGCGGAACTCATTCGCATAACCAACGTCCGGGCATGAGACCTGGGTCACGTCGACCGCCGGCGCTCGTAACTTGGAGATCAAATCGCGCGTTGCAAGTCCCCGTGAGCACAATCCTGTGAGTTCGTGGGCGCCGGCTCCGGTGCGGCGGCTTGTCATGGCCCTGGTCGCCATCGCCGCGGTGGTGGTCCCCAGCCTGATCACGCTGTGGGTCTGGACGCCTCCGGCCGGCGACGTCCAGCAGCGGATGCGCGACCGGACCGACAGCCTAGGCGTGCTGCTGCTGCGAGAGGACGAGGTTCCACCCGTGCTGGCGCAGGCAGTCGTGGCGACCGAAGACGAGAGCTTTTACTCCCATCACGGCATCGATTCGATCGGGCTCGCCCGAGCGGTTCTATACGATGTCGCCAACCTGTGCCTGTGCCAGGGAGGCTCGACGATCACGGAGCAGCTGGCCAAGGACGTCTACCTGGGAGGCTCTGACCGCGGTTACAACAAGCTGGAGGACCTGGTCCTCGCGCTGAAGATCGAGCAAGTCATCGGCAAGCGCCAGATCCTGGCGGACTACCTGAGCGTGATCCCCACCGGCCTCAACCGCTACGGCGTGTCTGCGGCGGCGTGCGCGTACTTCCACGCACCGCTGCGGAGCCTGTCGCTAGGGCAGTACGCGCTGCTGGCCGGAGTCACACAAGCGCCGTCTCTATACGACCCCACGGTGGACCCAGCCGCGGCCGCAGCCCGAAGAAGCCACGTGCTCTCGGCAATGGTGGCGGACAAGATGATTTCCAAAGCTGAGGCAGAAGCAGCCGGTGCAGAGCAAGTCCTAGCCACAACAGGACCGGGCTGTTAAGGAACGCATCCCCTCCCACCGTTCAGGGGTGAGGGCTAGGGTGAGGGGCGGGAAAGAAAGCCTTGAGAGCTGGAAAAGAAAGCCT
>DAITQH010000057.1:0-7509 GCA_036833175.1 Candidatus Dormiibacterota bacterium | reverse complement strand
TGGAAAAGAAAGCCTGAGAGGGCGGGAAAGAAACCCTGAGAGAGCTGGGAAGACCTAACCCAACCAAGCGAGCGGAGAAGTCGCGTCGAAACCCAGGTTCGCGGTGATCTGGATGGGTTTGATCACCGGCGCCACCGGCGCCGCCGAAGGGGTCGCGCTGGGAATGGGTCCGTTGTGCGGGCCGCCCGGGGTCGGCGTCGGAGTCGGAATCGGGCTGGGAGCAGGCGGCGCGTAGGCGTTCCTGGGCAGCCACCAGAGCTGGAATGGAGCCGCGGGCCCCCCAGGTGCCAGGTAGGCGATCCCGCTCCCATCCGGCGCCCAGATCGGCTCGGCCACCAGCTGGTCCGAGACCACCGTGTAGAGCTTTCCGAGGCTCGATCCGTTCCATGACGCGATCGTGAGATACGAGACCTGCTTCTGGTAGGTGCAGACCATCGCGACAGTCAGGCCATTGGGTGAGATCGCGGGCTGGAGGCAGCCGGCTGACGTCGGAGTCAGCGCTCTACCGACCGATCCCGCCCGGGTCGTGAACCACAGCTGCCCGACCCGGTTGCCATTCTCGTCGTAGCTGAACTTCGTGTACATGATCCCGCCCGAAACGGGTACCGGCTGCATGTCACCGCCGGTATAGGTGTTGGCGACGGTCCACGCCCTGCCCTGGCGGATCGGAGCGCCTAATGGCAGCGACCACACGGCCAGGTCGACGTCGAAGTAGTTGGCGCCCACGATCTTGGGCCCGTCGTAGCTCATCCACAGCGTCCGCTGGTCGGGGCTGAGCCTCGGGTAAAACGACCAGTCGTTCGCGCCGCTGTCCCAGGCGTTTCGGGGCGCCGCGGCGTTGCTCGTGAGCTGGGAGACCACGTTGCCGTAGGTCGTCAGCACATACACGTCTGAGAACGACGGAGAGCGCTTGACCGCGAGCAGGTGGCTGCCGTCGGGATAAAGGGCCGGCTGCGTCCAGCCTGCTTCTGGCGTGAGCTGGTGGAAGCGCCCGGCGCTGAAGCTGTACAGCGCCCCGGCCTGCGCGAGGTAGATCGTGCCGGGGAGCGCGAATGCCTGCGCGCGAGGAGTCGCGGCGGTTGGCTTCTGCGGCGGCGCGGCGATCTTGGACTGGCGGGTGCTCAGGTACATAAAGGAGGACACGCTGGTGACCAACATGACCACGGCGAGGCCGACAGCGAGCAAGAACTTCGAGATCACGGGAAGTATTGGTGCACCAGCGGAAGAATCTGGTTCCAGTTAGGGGTGAGGCTATCGTCTGGAGCTCCCGGTTCCACGTATGGCGGCAGGAGAAGGACCTGGTGGATAGCGTCCGGGTTGTCGAAGCTCGCGGCCAGCGGCACGAGGCGGGCCATCTTGTCGACGCCGATACTCGTCTTGAGCTCACCTCCGATCGCCAGGGCGAGAGCCGGGATGTCAGACGGAGACACCTGCTTGGCTTTCAGCCTGATCGCCTGAAGCACCTGCTGCTGTCGCTTGGACCGTCCGAAGTCGCTCTGGAGGTCGCTGTGCCGGGAGCGGACGTACTGCATAGCGTGTATCCCGTCCAGGTGCTGCGGGCCGGCGAGCACCGCCACGCGCTGATAGTCGTACGGCCAGCTGCCGTATACGTCGGAAGGGTAGTAATCGTCCATAACAGGGCTGGTGGTGACGATGTCGATGCCGCCGATCGCATCGATCACCTTGATGAGCCCGAGCAGCCCGACCCAGATGTAGTCGTCGACGTGGACGCCGAAGTCCTGCTCCACGGTGGCGATGGCGGCGCTCGCGGCGCCATACGAGTAAGCGCCGTCGATCTTTCCGAAACCACCGGTGGAGAGGTGCACGTAGAGGTCGCGCGGGATCGACAGCATCGTGACCTCTTTCGTCGCGGGTTGAACCCGCACCAGGATCATCGATTGGGTCAAAACGTGGTCCGCGCTGAACTTGGAGTCATCGTCCGAACCGAGGAGCAAAACAGTGAACGCGCCCTGCTGCTGCTGCACGGGGCTGGCCGAGGGCGACGGAGAGAACAGGATGCTGGCGGCGGATGGCGATGGTATCTCGGCCGGCTGTGCGATCGCATTCCAGGCCACCAGAGCCGTGGGCATTAAGTAGGCGAAACCGCCAGCCACCGCCGACACGGCGATGGCAAGCACCAGGAGTGTGAGTGTGGTCAGAGGGCTCAGGCGTCCGCGTGACTTGCGGGCCCGGTGCCCCGGTCTCATACCGAGTGGCACGGGCAACGAGTGTACCCCGGGGCGCGGTTTAGCTTTGTAAGCGGGTTGTTAACGTTTGCTGGCTAGTGGCGTGCGATCGCAAGCTCCACAGCCTTCACAGCCAGCAAAGTGATCGCGACGACGAGGTAGCCGCTCAAGGTCAGCATCGCGATCCTGCGTGCAGGCGACAACCTGGGCCGCTCCAGTAGGGCCAGGGGCGGCATCCTCCAGTTCTCGCGGTCGGCGCGCGACACCTCGGGCACAGGGGCCGCGCCCCGGCTGCTGAGCGAGAGCCAGATCCCGCCGGCGACCAGCACTCCTGCCATCACTGAACCCAAAACTACCAGCAGCCTGGTGACGTCGATCGACGGGACGATTGTGGAAATGACGAGGATCAGCGACAGAACGAGCAGCGCGCCGACGATCAGGCCGGCGACCGCGTTCAACCAGGGCTTGTTGACCCATGGCCCGAGGACGGCGCGGTCGTTGCAAAGCAGGATCGCGAAGACTGTTGCGCTAGGCAGCATGATGCCCGCCAGCGCCTGCACAGCTGTCGTGATGACACCTAGCGGCGCTTGCGGGATAAGCACGATTGCGGCGGCAACGGCCACCATCGCGCTATACGAGCTGTAAAAAAGCTTCGCTTCGCCAACGCCGCGGTGCAGTGAATGACTCAGCCCGAACATGTCGCCAAATGCATAGGACGTTGCCAGCGTGACCGCCGAAGCGCCGACGATCGAAGCGTCGAACAGCAGCACGGCAAAAATGGCGCCGACCAGCGGTGAGATGTGGCCGGTCAGTCCCTGCGCGACCGACAGAGCACTATCAAAGTGTCCGAAGTCGGCGGTACCGGTAAAGGCGGACGCCGTCGCCATCATGATGCAGGCCGCACCGATCACGACAACGAACGCACCCAGGACGGTGTCCGCCTTCTCGTACTCGAGCCAGCGCGGGGTGATGCGCTTGTCGATGACGTTCGACTGCTGAAAAAAGAGCTGCCAGGGGGCAACTGTGGTGCCCACCACGGCGATGATCAGGAGCGCCGAGTTGGATGTCAGGCCGCCCTGTATTCCGGGCTTGATGAAGCCCTTTAGCGCCGCCGCCGGGTCTGGATGGCTCAATAGGGCGAGTGGAAGCACGAGCAAGCTCGCGAACAGGAAGACGAACATCGCGCGCTCCCAACGCCTGAAATTTCCGCTGATCGTGATCCCGACGAGCACGAGCGCCGCCGCCGGCACGACCACATATGGGCTCAGGCCGAAATATTCCCCTGCGAATTTGATGCCGATGAACTCTGTGCTGATGGTCAGGAAGTTCAGCAGGAATATCCCGCCGGTCGAAAACCAGCCCCAGAAGCGACCGAACCGCTCTGTGATCAGCTTCGCGTAACCGACACCCGTCACCGCCCCGAGGCGCACAACCATCTCCTGGTTGACGATCAGGACCGGGATCAGCAGGACCAACGTCCACAGCAGCGAATAGCCGTAGTTCTGCCCGGCCTGCGCATAGGTTGATACTCCGCCGGCGTCGTTGTCGCCGACCATGACGATGAGCCCCGGGCCGACGATCGCCGCCAGCGTGAGGAGGCGGCGGCGCCACGTGCGCCTCGGCGCAACGTCGCTGAGCCGGATCGTCCCGAAGGCGCCGTGGATGTCGCCTAGGTGTGCTTCGTCGAGTACCGCTGACGTTGGGGTCAAGCGCGAGTCCTTCTTAAGCGGCTCGCGCTCGGACACTGCTCTCTATACGCCGCTGCTGGCTTCGACCCGGTTGCGCCAGTCCTCGGGAACCAGCGCCTCCAGGAGGTCATCGACCGAGATCGCGCCGATCAGGTTGCCCTCGTTGTCCGTCACCGCGAGGGAGGTGAGGTTGTAATCGGCCATCATCAGCGTCACGTCGGCGAAGTCGGCGCCGGCCCCGATCGTGCAGTTGGTCAGAGACATGTCCTCGACCTTCTTCGTGGGCTCAGCTCTAACGAGGTCCGCCAGGGCAATGCTCCCGACGAACTTTCCGTCCACCTCGGTGACGAACACCGTGTTGAGGAGCTGATGCGGCGCCTTGTCGTCGACGCGCACCGCCTCGACCGCCATCTGCGCGGTGGTGCCGCGCACGACCCAGACGTAGTCGGGGCTCATCATTCCGCCCGCTGTCGTCGGGTGGTACTGCAGCAGCTTGCGCATCTTGTGCTGCTGGCCGGGGGACATGAGGTTCAGCACCGGCAGGCGCCGCTCTTGGTCGAGCTCGCCGAGCAGGTCCGCGGCGTCATCGGGCGCCATCCTGTCGAGCACGCGGGCCGCTTCCTCGTTCGAGCGCGTCTTGATGAACTCCGCCTGGTGCTCCGGGTCAAGCTCCTCGAACACGTCCGCGGTGAGCTCCGCGTCGCCCTGGACTGCCTTGATGATCTCTTCGCCTTCGGCGTGGGACGCGCCCTCCACGATGTCCGCGATCTGGGCCGGATGAAGCCGGCGCAGGCGCTGCAGGGGCATGAGCAGCTTGGCCGTCGGTACGTGCCCGACGAAGGGCTGGACGTCTCTCCAGTCGAGGATGGCGTGGCGGCGCAGGTCGGGCCGGCCGCGCCTCGGCACGAGCCGGCGCAGCATCGCCTGGGGACTCCTGTCAATGCCCTGCAGGCGCCAGCCCTCCTCGCCATGCGCGAGCACGAGGTCGTGAGCCTGCACGATCCGTCCGCGTGCGACATCGACTAGATGGCGGCCCAGCACGTCGGCGGCAAGCAGAACTTCGCCCGCCCGCCGCTGGAACGGCTGCGTCTGGATGGTGTGCGTGCTGAGGCGCACCGCCCCCGGCTGGAGCGTGTCGACCAGGTCAATTCCCACGAACACGTCCTGCGCGCCGACGCGCACTTTCAGGCCTGTGATCGGGGGATACCCGCCGCCCTCTGCGAGCTTGACGATGAAATCCTCGACCCGCCCGACCTCCGCGCCGGCCGGGTTCAACACCGGGCTGCGCAGCACCTGCGTCAGCATCAGCCTGCGTTTATCCCGCGTCTTGCCCGCGTGATCGACGTGTCCGTTTCGTTCTTGATCTGTCATCGAGTCCCTAACCCCACGACCGTGATGGCCGGCGCCCGCTCATTATCTCGCGTGGCTTACGATCGGGAAGAGAATGGGGGCGCGCGCCGAGGCATACCGTGCGGAGCTCAGGGCTCTTCAGGACTGGGAGCCTTACTTGAAGAAGCACTCCGGGTTGCCAGGCGCAAGAGCGAATCTCGAGCTGGTCGAGGCGGTTGGTGACGAGGCAGATGCGGATCGCCTATGGCAGATGTCCGCTTCCGGCGACGAATTCCTCGCCCTATGCGGGACGGCCGGGCTTGGCAAGGTGGCGCTGATGGAGCCTGCGACGGTGATGACGTGGCTAAACGAACTCGCCTCCGACCCTCGCTGGCGCGTGCGCGAGGGAGTCGCGATCGCATTGCAGCGCATCGGCCGCGAGAACATGCCGCACCTGCTCGGTGAGATGCAGGCGTGGATGAGCGACGGTCCGTATGTGCAGCGCGCGGCGGCCGCCGGCCTTTGCGAGCCGGCGCTGCTGAAGGAAGGCGAGCACGCGGTGCAGGTGCTGGAGATCCTCGACCAGATCACGACCTCGCTCGGGGCGAGCAAAGATCGCAAGGACGACGGCTTTCGAGTCCTGCGCCAGGCGCTGGGCTACTGCTGGAGCGTCGCGGCCGCGGCAGCGCCGGACAACGCCGGCCCGTATTTTGTGAAATGGATGCGCTCGAACGACAAGGACGTCCGGTGGGTCATGAGGAGCAACCTCGCCAAGGCGCGCATGTCGCGCGTGCGCGAAGCGCTCGCGCTGGAACAGTGACGCCGAACTCACTCGGCGCAGAAGAGCTCCGCCTGATCCATGCGTACTGGCGCGCGGCGAACTACATCTCGGTCGGCCAGATCTACCTGCTGGACAATCCCCTTCTGACAGAGCCGCTGAGCCTGGATCACATCAAGCCGCGGCTGCTCGGCCACTGGGGCACGACGCCGGGCCTGAACCTCATCTACGCGCACGCCAACCGCGTGATCAAGAACCGCGACCTGGACGCGATCTACATCATGGGTCCGGGCCACGGAGGCCCCGCGGCCGTGGCGAACGCGTATCTCGAGGGCACCTACAGCGAGGTCTACCCGGACATCACGATGGATGCCGGCGGGATGCAGAAGCTGTTCCGCCAGTTCTCGTTTCCCGGCGGCGTCCCGAGCCACGTCGCCCCCGAAACGCCGGGCTCGATACACGAAGGCGGCGAGCTCGGTTACGCGCTGCTGCACGGGTACGGGGCCGCATTCGACAACCCGAACCTGACGGTCTTCTGCATCGTGGGCGACGGCGAGGCGGAGACGGGACCGCTGGCCGCTAGCTGGCACTCCAACAAGTTCGTCAACGCGAAGGGCGACGGCGCCGTGCTGCCCATCCTGCACCTGAACGGATACAAGATCGCGAACCCGACCGTGCTCGCGCGGATCCCGGAGCCGGAGCTGCGCGATTTGCTCGAGGGGTACGGACACGCGCCGATCTTTGTAACAGGCGACCAGCCGGATTCCGTGCACCAGCAGCTGGCGGCGGCCCTGGACCATGCGCTCGACCAGATCGCGCGCATCCAGGACGCGGCTCGCAACCGGGGCGAGACCGCGCGCCCGCGCTGGCCGATGATCGTGCTCCGTACTCCCAAGGGTTGGACTGGGCCTAAGGTCGTTGACGGGAAGCAGGTCGAGGGCACCTTCCGTGCGCACCAGGTCCCGGTCACCGACTTCAAGGCCAAGCCCGAGCACGTGAAGATCCTTGAAGACTGGATGCGCAGCTACCGGGCCGAGGAGCTGTTTGACACGTCCGGCCGCCTCGTGCCGGAGCTGGCAGCTCTACCTCCCCGCGGGGCGCGCCGCATGAGCGCCAACCCGCATGCCAACGGCGGGGAGCTGCTGAAGGACCTCCGCCTGCCCGACTTCAGGTCCTACGCGGTGCCCGTGGACAAGCCGGGCACCACGACCGACGAGGCGACGCGCGTGCTCGGCGCGTTCTTGAGGGACGTCATCCGCGACAACCCAGACAACTTCAGGATCATGGGGCCGGACGAGACCGCGTCGAACCGGCTCCAGTCAGTTTTCGAGGCGACCAACCGCGCGTGGGACGCGGAGCTCGAGCCGGGCGACGACCACCTGGCCGCGGATGGGCGCGTGATGGAGGTGCTGAGCGAGCACCTGTGCGAAGGATGGCTCGAGGGTTATCTCCTGACCGGGCGTCACGGCCTTTTCAATTGCTACGAGGCGTTCATCCACATCATCGACTCGATGTTCAACCAGCACGC
>DAITQH010000056.1:0-15254 GCA_036833175.1 Candidatus Dormiibacterota bacterium | reverse complement strand
GGGCGGTGGCTGGGGAGGAAGGATTCGAACCTTCAACCTTCTGATCCAGAGTCAGCTGCGCTACCGTTGCGCCACTCCCCAAACTCGGTTTTTAGTGGGCTCATTGTTCCAGCTACCGACGCCCGCATGCTGCAGCACGCTGGCGCTGCGCCGGGCGAAACTTGTTGCTGATTTTGTTACGAGGACGTTGGGACCATTCGTTCGTCGACCCTCTGAGGCCCCGCGGTATTTACCCCCCGTGGGGCTTATTTTTTGCCCGACGGGGCGCTGCGTTACTCTCGGGTGATGACCACGTCCGGCTTCTTCGAAGACCCTTCCGAGCGCACGGTCATCCGGATCGAGAGCGCTTCGCGAGTCCCCATCAGCCGGCCGAAAGCTTGCTCCATGAGCGCCTTGGCCTGGTGAAGGTTGACCGCCCAGCCAACTCCAAAGACCCTATCGCTGAAGAGGCGGTCGGAACGAGGGTTCCAGTAGGCGTCGCGAATGCGGTCCCAGGTCGGAGGCCGGAAATCGTAGGGCACGACGCCGAGCACTCGGCCTTCCCACGTCCGCTCAGGCTCGGGCTTGGACAGCTCGGTGGCGACCGCGGCGACCACCAGCCCGAACGCCGTGAGTCGCACCAGCCTGCGGACGCGTCGTAGAGTTCGCATACTTTAGTGAAGCGTAGTACCAAAGTAACCTTCCACGTTCTGAAACCGTTGATCCGGCGGGGGTAGATGGCCACAAGGCTTCAGTCCACGACACGTTGGCTGCGATGGCTTACGCCTGGTCTGCAGATCAAGCGTTGGCTGCTCCTGCTGATGGCATCCGAGCTGGTGCTCGTGCTAGGTGTCGCCTACGCCCTCAAAGAGCTGTACCAGGCGACGCCGCTGCCGCACCAGTTCTACTACATCACCCTTCAGTTCCTGCCTTACTGGGCGCGCGCCGTGATCTTCGGGATCTTCGGTGTCGGCCTGCTGTTTTTCAGCTATCTGAGGCTCACCCAGTCAGTGCTGGGTCCGTTCCTGCCGGGCAACAGCACCAGCAGCCTGGTCGAGATCATCCACGCGTTTCGCTTGCGGGGCCGCGGTCCGCGCATCGTCACGATCGGGGGCGGGACGGGATTGAGCTCCCTGCTGCGCGGCCTGAAGACCTATACGTCCAACCTGTCCGTGATCGTCACAGTCGCCGATGACGGGGGATCGTCAGGCAGGCTCCGCGACGAGTACCGCATCCTGCCTCCGGGCGACTTCCGCCAGTGCCTCATCGCGCTCGCGGACGCCGAGCCTCTAATGAAGCAGCTCTTCGACCATCGCTTCAAAGAAGGTTCGCTCGACGGCCACTCGTTTGGAAACCTGTTCATCATGGCGATGGCCGACGTCACCGGCAACTTCGAGCACGCGCTGCGTGAGTCCGGCAAGATCCTCGCTGTGAAGGGCACGATCTTGCCCTCGACGTTGCAAGACGTGACCCTGGTCGCGTCCATGAACGGCGGGATGGTGGCGGGCGAGTCCAAAATTCCGATGCAACACGCGCCCATCAACCGCGTCTTCCTCAAGCCCGACGGGGCGCAGATAAACCCTGAAGCTGCGCAGGCAATTATGAACGCGGAGCTGATCATCATCGGCCCCGGTTCTCTCTACACGTCGATCATGCCGAACCTGCTCGTGGAGGGTATGGTCGAGGCGATCAAGGCGTCGCCCGCGTTGAAGGTGTACATCTGCAACCTGGCGGCGCAGAGCGGTGAGACCGAAGGCTACGGGGTTGACGATTACCTGCGCGTCATCAACGAGCACGTCGGATCCAACCTTTTCGATTTCGTGCTCGTCAACTCAAACCTCTCTCATACGCCGACCGGCGGGCAATCGCAGGTCATCTTCAGGACTGCCGATACGAACAAGCACCCCGAGGTTCGTTTCATCGCCGCGGACGTGGTCAACGCGAAGCTGCCGTCGCACCACGACCCGGACAAGCTGGCCCGAACCATCATGCGAAAGGTCTGGCAGGCCTAACGCGTATCCGGCCGGCGGCGTACCAGCCGGCGATTGACGGCTTCGACGATGAGCGCCGCCACCGCCACGTAGATGAAGCCGTCGAGCGCGTCCACCACGTAGTGCTCTCCGAGATAAACGATCGACATGAGCACCGCGGCGGTCCAGAGGATCAACCCAATCGCGAGCGGCCGGTACCTCGACCACGCGTAAACCGCTGCCAGGGCGGGAAAGGCGGCGTGCAGCGAAGGGAACGCGGCGAACTTGTTGGGGTTGAAGCTGTGATAGATCTGCGACACGTAGTACTGGTCATCCCAGAGCGCCTTGACAGTGCGGTCGTTGATCTTGACCACGTCATGTAGCTGATACCAGGGCGGCGCGCTCGGCCAGACGAGATAGGTCGCAAACGCGATGAAGGACATCAGAAGTAGGGCGGCGATGAATCGCCAGTAGTGCTCACGACTGTTGATCCAGAAGACGAACCCGACGAGGATCGGCAGCGGGAAGTGCATGAAGTAGAAGAACAGCGCGACCACGTCCTGCCAGCTGACGACGCCCGGGTGATAGAAGGCGTGCTGAAGCACCAGCGTCGGGATCGCGCCGCCGAACAACGCGCGCTCGAGACCTGAGAGGTCATGCGGCGCGAAGCCGGTCTTCGAGGCGAAGCCTCGCATCGCCTCATAGGCAAAAAACAGGAGCAGGAAGGGGGCCCAGTCGTAAATGAACGACTTGCCGCGGCCCAGCGCGATCGCGATCACGAGCAGCGCGAGCACCACGAACTCGGGCTCGATCGAGACGCCCCGCCACAGCATCACGCCGAAGATCAGCGCGAGGTACAGGACGCTTCCAACCAGGATGAGCCTGGGACGGCGAACTTTTGGCTTGGCCGCTACCTCGGGATCAGTCGCGCGGACCTCAGTGGGTGCGGACAACCGCCACCGCCGCAACCTCGACCGTGACCGAAAACGGCAGCGCGTTCGCGCCCAGCGCGACCCTGGTATGGCGGCCGGCATCTCCCAGCACGTCCACCATGAGATCCGAGGCGCCGTTCATCACTTTCGGCTGATCGCCAAAATCATCCGCCGAGAGCACGAAACCGATCAATTGCGTCACCTGCTCCACGTTGTCGAGACCGGCAGCAGCCTCGATCTGCGCCAGCACGTTGAGCCCGCAGACGCGCGCCCTGGCCTGGGCCTCCTCGATGGAAACCTCATCGGGGCAGCGCCCGGTGAGCCGCTTGCCGTCCAGCACCGAGACCTGGCCCGCGACGTAGAGAAGCGCGCGGTCGGCGCCGATCGGCACCAGGCGTGTGGGCACGTATGAGGCCACCGCTGCGGGTGGCGCGGGCAGCTCGAGCCCCAGATCGCGCAGACGCTCGTGGGGTGTCGTCAACTCGACGGAGTCTAGAGAATCACCCGCGGCGGCCGCGCATGTGAGCGATGACGGCGAGCATGACAACCAGGAGAGCTGCGAGGCCAATCCCGACGTAGGGGGCTTGCGATGACGTGAGGACGTCGAGCAGGCTGTTGCCGGGAGACGAGCCCGGCGAGGTCCGGCTTCCGCTCGCTGCAGGCGTCGGCGAGCCGAGTGGGCCTTGCGGTGTCCCACCCGTGTCGTGGTAGATCCAGAGCGCGGCGACGTGGTCCGAAGGCCGGAAGGTGGCGACGTACAGAGTTGGTGACTCGTCGTTGGAAACCGCCAGCGCGGTGATCGATCGCATCGGCGGCACGAGTGACATGAATGTCTGGCCGGCATCGTTCGTCCGCCAGATACCGCCCGCGCCCGATCCACCCCCGTCGCTTGCGGCATAGAACCGGTCGAAATGATCGGTGATGAAGGCGATCTGCGTGTAGTCGGTCGAAGGCAGCTGGTTTCCACCGCTCAGCGGCGTAAACGACGAGCCATTGTCGGGGGACGAGAAGAGGCCTGCATTCGTTCCGACGACCAGCGGCCTTGTCACTCCAACGGGCGGAAGAGGTCCAGCCGTGAGCTTCACCGCGAACGTCCCGCTGATCGCGGGGTTCATGGGCGCCCAGGTCGCGCCACCATCGGCGCTTTGAAACATGGGCAGATTTCCAGACGAGAGGGGGCCGTCGGCGGCAGCGAAGACGTGTATGGGGACATGCACTGCGCCAACGGCGAGCGCATCGATGCTCGATCCGGCCAGACCCGATGGCGACCATGAGCTTCCGTCCTGGCTGACGAAGACGCCCTTGTCGGTTCCGGCCAGCGCGATGGTGAGCGAGAAGGCGAACACCCTGACAACCCGACCCTCAAGACCCGTGGCGGCGGACCACGTTGCACCTCCGTCGGAGCTGAGCAACGCACCACCGCCACGCGTGCCCGCAAGGACCAGGCCAGGCTTGTATGGGCTGAATGCGATGGTGGTGGGCACGGCCTTGCCGTTGTGCGTCGAGGTCCAGGTCGAGCCGCCGTCCGCGCTTCTCAGCAGCGAGCCATCTGAGCTGCCGGCAATCACAGCCCCGTTGTTCGACGGGTCGACGGCCAGCGCGAAGATGGCGGACCGGCCCTGGTGGGGGAGCGGCTTCAGCGCGGCCCAGGTCGAGGGCGGCGGCGCCTGCGCAAGGGCCCCGATCGCGGCGAGCGCGATCACCCACAGCGCCACAACCGTGGCGGCGATCTGCGGGGCCCACCCTGCTCGCGCTTGCGCGCCACGACGTAGACCAGGAAGCGTCACGAGCGAGCCGATTATCACCCAAGCCGGGTGGTCAACGACCGGACCGGCCGTTTGCCTACAATCCCAGCGTGCTGGCCCGGGCGGCGGGCGCACTCGACCGCGCCGCATTCAAACCGGCTTCGCTGCCGAATGACCTGATCACCGCGATCGCGCTGGCTCCGCCGGTGATCGCGGGGCTCATCATCTTCAAGGCTCCCGCCCTGGAGATGCTGGCGGTCGCCCTCGCAGCAGGCGCAGCCGGCCAGATCGCTGCGTACTTGCTCTGGCGCAAGCACATCCCCGGCACGCAGGCGAGCCCGCTCATCGCAGCGATCTTCGGAGTCGCGCTCGTCGGCGCAGGAGCATCCGTGGCCACCTCAATCGAAATCGCAACACTCGCCGTGGTACTTGAATTGGTCCGTGCTCGTTACATCCCCGCCATCCGCGCTCAAGCGGGCCTGATTGCGTATGCCGCCGTCGCGCTCATCACGCGCGGCGCGCCCTACATGTACTTCAATCCCGCCAGCGGCAGAGCATTCGGCGACCCCATCAACGTCTGGTACCACTTCTTCAGCCCGGTTTCCGCCCCGATCGATCCCATCCGCCTGTATGTCGGCAACGTTCCCGGGCCGGTCTTCGCCACCTCGATGCTCGCCGTCGCGATCGGTGCCGCATGGTTCGCATACGCGCGACGCGTGAGCCTGGTCGTGCTGGTCGCATTTCTCCTCGGCGCGCTGATTCCGATCTATGCGTTTCACTGGGACTACCTCTTCCAGCTCGACAGCGGACCGATGTGGTTCGCCGCCGCATTCCTGCTCGCGGACCGGCACATGCTGCCCGGGTCGTGGGCCATCCGTCCCGTGCTCGGGTTTGGCGCGGGACTGCTGGCGGTCGGACTCAGGAGAAGCGGCTACGGCATCGAGGCCTCGTTCTTCGCCGTGGCGGGCGCCCAGGCGGTGATGGCCGTTTTCGTCGTGCTGTTCTGGGGAGGCTCCCTGGCCTCAGAACGCATGAAACGGAACCGGCGCCTGCGCCAGCGCGAGGCTCACCTTCGCGTCGTCAGGGACCCCTCCAGGGCCAGCTAAGCAATTTGCACCTCGGCCCTCGCCAGGCCGAGCGTCTCCGCCAGCGACCCGACCCTGCGACGCACCTCGGCGGTGGTTTTCGAGCTGAGGCGCCGGAACGGGGTCAACGTGAGGCGCAAGGTCTCTTTGACGACTTCGTGCGTTCACGTCCCGGCCACCTGACCATCGACCAGGACGACGGCCGAGATCCAGCCCGCGGTGCGGCTGACCTTTGAGGCGTGGGCGACCTCGAAGAGATGGTGCCTCGTGGCGTGCCCCATGAGGTACGGGTCGAAAGCGGGCAGCAGCTGAACCGGCGCCGCGAGCGGTTGGCGGGTAACCGCCTCGAGGTCGCTCTCCAGGATGTCGGCAAGGGTTCCCTCGATGGAAACCGGGGCCAGCTCCTGGGCCAGGCCGGCCCAAGCGGCGGTTCCGACTCCGGACCAGCTGCCCCACCAGCGGGTGAAATCCTGCTTCGTGGCCGGGCCATACGCTCTGAGGTACCGGCGGGCGACCTCGACCAGCGCTTCGTCGGGGTCAAGCTGCCGCCAGCCGGCGATCCACCGTTCCGGCCGCACGAACGTGACGCTCTGACCACGACTCGGCCCGGAACAGAGCAGGCCATTGCGGGCGACGGGCTTGAGCATGCCGCCCCAGCCCGAGCGGAGGCCCGCCAGCACGTGTTCCGAGCGCCCGGCTCCCACCCGCGCGATCAGCTCTTCACGAGTCTGGGGACGGTCATCGAGCGCCTCGCCGATGGCCGCGATCACCTCCATCAGCTCGGCCTCGGAGAGCTGGAAGAACTTGAGCCAGCTGTTCCTGGTCTTGATCGAGCGCGCGCGTATCGCGGACGTGTAGAGGCCCAGGTTTGCGGCAGGGATGAGATGCAGCGTGCCCCTCATCAGCCATGTCTTGACCAGCGTCCTGTCTTTCCAGAGGGCGTCTCGCACGTCGCTCGTGCGGCAGTCCACGCGAACACCGACCTGCAGCTCGGCGGCGGACATCAGCTGGGCTTGCGCGCCTGCGATCTCACCTACGACGCGGCTTAAGTCCTTTTTCGGCGCGCGCTGTGTCAGGTGATGGCGCTCGAGGCGAAAGCTGTGCACCTGCGTCCACGTGAGCTCCGCTGGAACCTGCGGCATCAGTGCTTGCAGGATTCAGTCGAAGAGCTTGCGGCCGCGGGTCACGAACTGGTCGCGGCGCGGCCCGGTGCCAATGAGCTCGATCGGGACCCCGATCAGCTCCCCGATCCGCTCGATGTACTCCTGGCACGCTTTCGGCAGCTCATCCCAGGTGCGGGCGTCTCCGATGCTCGACTCCCAACCGGCCATCTCCTCGTAGACCGGCTTGCAGTGCTTGTAGTGGGAGATGTTGGCGATGGGATGGTCATAGCGCTTCCCGCGAAATTCGTAGCCCGTGCAGATTTTCAGCCGCGGCTGGTCGTCTAGGATGTCGAGCCGCATCAGGGCGGCGCAGCCGACGCCGTTGAGGCGGCTGGAGTAGCGGGCGACGGCGGAGTCGAACCAACCGATGCGCCGCGGCCGGCCGGTCACCGTGCCAAACTCGTGGCCTCGTTCGCGAATCTGGTCCCCCACCTCGTCCAGGAGCTCCGACGGGAACGGCCCGTAGCCGACGCGCGACGTGTACGCCTTGAAGACGCCAATCGTCAGGTCAACCTTGGTCGGAGGGATGCCGCTGCCGGTCAAGGCGCCACCCGCGGTCGGGTTGGAGCTCGTCACATATGGATAGGTGCCGAAGTCGAGGTCGAGCATCGTGGCCTGCGCCCCCTCGAGGAGGATGTTGGCCTTGCGGTCGAGCGCGTCCTGGATCAGCGGGAACGTGTCCTTGATGTACGGATCGAGCTGTTTCGCGTAGCCCATGTACTCCTCGACCATGCTCGACCAGTCAAAGGCCTCTTGCTCGTAGAGCTTCGTGAGGATCGGGTTCTTCACCTGGTCGACAACATAGGCGAGCTTCTTGCGCATGAAGGCTTCCTTCTGTAGATCGCCAATCCGGAAGCCGATGCGCCGGACCTTGTCCGCGTAGGCGGGGCCAATACCGCGCCAGGTCGTGCCGAGACGGTCGTCGCCGCGCGCCTCCTCCTCGAGCTGGTCGAACAGCGGGTGGTAGCGCATGACCATGTGCGCGCGCTCGCTCACGATCAGGTTCTTGGGCTCGACGCCGCGCTCACGGAGCTGGGAGATCTCGCGCAGCAGCACGATCGGGTCGACCACGACGCCGTTGCCGATGATGCAGGTGCACTCCGGGTAGAGGATGCCCGAGGGCATGAGCTGAAACTTGAACTCGCCGTGCTCGGTGATGACTGTGTGGCCGGCGTTGTTCCCGCCCTGCGAGCGGATGACCATGTCCGCCTTCGCGGCGAGGAAGTCGATGACCTTGCCCTTACCTTCGTCGCCCCACTGGCCGCCGACCAGGATGATGACCAAGGGTTTATTCGGTTCCTGGTTCCGGGCGGCGCGTCTCCAGGTTGTAGAACCGAGTGTGGTCGCGGCGGAACTTGAGCTCGATCATGCCGGTGGGGCCGTTGCGGTGCTTGGCCACGATCAGCTCCGCGATGCCGGGCCGCTCGTCCGATTTGTAGTATTCTGGGCGAAACAAAAATATAACAACGTCACTATCCTGTTCTATGCTACCGCTTTCGCGTAGATCGCTCAGGATGGGGCGCTTGTCCGGCCGCTGCTCCGGCGCGCGGCTCAGCTGCGAGATGGCGATGACAGGAATGCGCAGCTCGCGGGCCAGTCCCTTGAGCGAACGCGAGATCGAGGAGACCTCCTGGACTCGGTTGTCGTCGCCTCGGGCGCGGCCATGCATCAGCTGCAGGTAGTCGATGAGGATCATGTCGATGCCGTGGCGCATCTTGGCCTGGCGCGCCTTGAGCTGAAGGCTCAGCTCGTCCATCACGGGCGTGTCGTCGATGTAAATTTTCGCCTCGCCAAGTGGGCCTAGAGCGTTCGACACGCGGTCGAATTCGGCTTCCGTCAAGAGACCCCGATGCATGCGCTGCGCATCGATCTGCGCCTGCTCAGTCAGCAAGCGCTCGGTGAGCTGCTCCTTGGACATCTCGAGGCTGAAGATCGCGACGGATTTGTTGGCCTCCAGAGCCGAATGTAAGGCGATGTTCAAAGCCAACGAGGTTTTTCCCATGGCAGGCCGGCCCGCGACGATGATCAGGTCCGAGTCCTTGAACCCGCCCGTCATCCGGTCCAGGTCGTGGAACCCGGTCGGGATCCCGACGATCCCCTGCCCGCTCTCCATCTGCAGCGAGATCCGCTCCATCGCTGGACCGAGCAAGTCGTATAGACGCATCAGCTCGCGCTGGTCGCGGTCGTCGGCGACGCCGAACACAAGCGACTGCGCCTGGTTGATCGCCTCTTCGGCCTCGATCGAGTCGTCGTAGCCGTAGCCGGCGATGTTCGAGCCCGCGGATATCAGACGGCGCTTGTACGCCTTCTCCTTGACGATCCGGCCGTAGTACTCGATGTTCGCCGCGGTCGGCACCGCGCCCTGCATCGACGCGAGCTGCGCACGCCCGCCCACGCGATCGAGCAGCCCCATCGTTTGCAGCTGCGCCGCCAGGGTGACATTGTCGATTGGCTCACCCGCGGCAAAGAGATCAAGCGCCGCCCGGTAGATCTGCCCGTTGTTCTCCCGATAGAAGTCCTCCGGATGCAGGAACTGCAGCACCTTGGCGACTGAGAGCGGGTCAAGCAGAACCGACCCGATGACCGACATCTCGGCGTCCAGGTCGTGCGGTGGCACCCTCCCCGGAGAGAGAGGGATCGTGGTCGCCAAGGTCAGTGGGCCCCGGTGGTCGGGTGGGCCGCAGCTCGGGGCAGGCGACCTTCAGGTCGCCGGTCGGGGCGCCGAGACGAAGGAAGGGGTGGCCCTAGGAGGAGCGCATCCGTTGATGCGTGACGACGACGGGCCGGGCCCCCTGACGCACGTATCGGCGTCCCGAGCCCCGAGATGCGGTCTGCTCGGCCGCCGGGGCCCACCACTCGCTTACCGGTCCTGGGTGACGATCACGTTGACGTGGGCGGCCACGTCGCGGTGGAGCTTGAGCGAGACCTCGTGCTCGCCCAGCGTTCGGATGGGCTCTTTCATGTCGATCTTGTGGCGATCGATCTCCACGCGGTGCTGTGCCTTGAGGGCGGCCGCGATGTCCTGGTTGGTGATGGACCCGAACGCCTTGTCCTCGGCGCCGACCTTCAGCCGCACCACGACCGTCTTGTTGTCGATCTCGTCGGCGAGCGTCTGCGCCTCGACCCGGTCCTTGGTCTCGCGCTTGACCGCGGCCTCTTTCAGCCGCTTCGCCTCCGTCTCGGCGCCTTTGCCGGCCGGCACGGCCAGCTTCCGGCGAAGGAGGAAGTTGCGGCCGTAGCCGTCAGCCACCTCTTTCACGTCGCCGGCCCGGCCGACGTTTTCGACATCCTTGGTCAACATCACCTTCAACTTCCTGGCCCCTCCGATACCGATTGAAATTCATCTTTGCGCCGCATGCGGGAGCGGACGCGCTTGGCGACCCGTCCTGCGCCGTAGCGCGCGGCGCCAACGGTGTGGCGCACGTCTCGATCGAAAATGCTCTCTTTCGCCTTGATCGCCTCCTGGTGCTCGCGGCGCAGTTCCTCGGGGCACGCCTCGACGAATGTCTCCACCGCCAGGATGCCCAGGGCCAGCATGTCCAGCTCTCCAAGCACCGGTATCCACGCGGGAAAGTCGATCGGGCTCACGATCAGGCCAAGCACGCCCAGGAGCACCGCTTTCGGCGCGGCCGGGACGCGCTCGTCCCGCAGCAGGCAGTAGGCGAGCTTGCCGTGACGTGGCACATCGATCAAGACCTCTTTGGCGCGCGAAAAGACAGTTGGCAAGGGGGCCGCCAAAGACTACAGCTTTTCTCCCCGCGCGGAAAAGCAACTTAACTTAGCCTGTCGCCGTGGAAGTAGCCGACGCTCCGGTCGATCGGGTGCCCGATACGTTCGGCAACCTCCGGCACACGGCGCTGAGCGCTTTCTGGTTCGGGAGCAACTTCCTCTGGATCCCGCTGACCACCGTGCTGATCCAGAGCCAGGTCGATGCGGTCGTGCCGAAAGGCTCCCAGAACGGCGCAATCGGGTTCGCCATCGGCATCGGCGGCTTTCTGGCCATGACCGTGCCGCCGCTCGTCGGCGCCTGGTCCGACCGTTTGAACACCCGCTTCGGGCGCCGCCGGCCGATCATGGTCGCGGGCACCCTGCTGACAATTCCCGGCCTGGTCCTGCTCATGACCGCCGGCAGCTACCCGCAAATCGTCGTCGGTTACGTAATCGTTCAGTTCTTCTTCAACGCCGCAGGCGCTGCATACGCCGGGATCATCCCCGACGTCGTTCCAGCCCAGCAGTTTGGCAAGGCCAGCGGGTTCCTAGCCACGATGACCCAGCTCGGCATCGGAGGCGGCCTGGGTGTCACCTCGCTGATGGGCTCGGCCCGGGCGATCTACCTGATCTTCATAACGGTGATCCTGCTCACGCTCATCCCTACGATCTGGGCGGCGCGCAACGAAGGCATGGCTCCTGTCGCGCCCCATCCGAGACGCCCCCTCGGCGAAGCGATCCGCGAATTCTTGCGGCCGCTGCACGAGGGTGACTTCGCCTGGGTGGTCTTCACCCGGCTGATGATCTCGGCCGGGATCACGGCGGTCCTGTACAACCTGCACAACTTCTTTCGAGATGTCGTTCTGACGCCGGGAACCAACCCCGACGCCTTCACCTCGAACTGGCTCCTGGTGGTGGTGCTGACCGCTCTTCCCTTCGGCTTTTTCGGCGGGCTGCTCTCAGACCGCTGGCATCGACGAAAGGCTTTCGTCTATCTATCCGGGGGAGCCCAGGCTTTCGTCGCAATCGTCTTCATCGCGTTCTACCCAACCGCCATCCCACTCGTATTTGCGCTCGGTGTCGCGTACGGGGTCGGTTACGGTCTGTACTTCGCCGTCGACTGGGCGCTCGCATGTGACACGCTGCCGGATAAGAGCCAGTCGGCCAAGGACATGGGCCTCTTCCACATCGCTCTGACGATGCCGCAGGCGATCATTCCCTTCTTCGGCGGCCCGCTGATCGACTACCTCAACGGATCACACGGCAATGGCGGCTACCGGATCGTCTTTTCGAGCGCAGTCGTGTTCTTGTTCGTCGGGACCGTGTTGGTTAGCCGCATCAAGTCGGTTCGCTGACGTCGCACCGCGAGCAGGCTCGCGACCCAGATGCTCGTTATGCCCACCACCCCGAACTCGGTCATCAAGCGAAGAACCAACAGGTTCGAGTAGCCCGTGACCAGCAGCGTCTGGAGCCAGTTGTGCCCAGGCCCGATGAGAAGCCACGCAGCCGCCACCAGCCCCAGGACCGTCCAGTCGCGCCGTCGCACACCCCAATCGATGAGCACAAGCATCGGCAGCAGCAGCAGAACGAGGTGCGTGCCCCAGGAATAGCTGGCGACCAGGGGACCGACCGCCACCACCGCGGCCACCTCCAGCGCCCGCCCTGTCCGGTCCGTTGCCGGGCGGCCGAGCGCCCAGAAGGTGACGCCGAGCGCGGCAAGCGCGATCGCAAGCGTGATGATGCGGGCGGACAGGGGTGACCCCAGGGTCGGCCCGAGGAAGGTGGTCGGGTCGAAGAGGCGAGCCACGGTGCCGCCCGGGGAGTGATTCTCGAAGAAACCCGTGCCCTGGCTGATCGCGGGTAGGACCTTGAAGAGGTACTCGAAAAGGTACTGGGGAGCCGCCACCAGCCACAGCGCAAGCCCGGCTGCGATGGCGGCGGTGACCATGGACCAGCGCCTTCCCCAAAGCAGGAGCAGGCCCATCGGCGCCTGGATCAGCTTAAAAGCGACCGCCAGGCCTAGAGCTGCCCCACCCCACCACCGATCCGCGATCCAGCCGAGCAGCCACACGCCCGACAGGGCAAGCAGGATGAGGTTGATCTGGCCTTCGACGATATTGCCGTTCACCGGCTCGAACGCGATCGCCACCAGCACGAGGAGAGCGCCCAGCTGCCAGTCGTCAACGCGCAGGGCGCGCAAAGCGAAGGCCAGGAAAACGACGAGCGACGCGTTGAGGAAGATCACCGCGCCGATGACCACGAGGTGGCTGTCGAGGCCCACGGCGGGCTGCAGGAGCCACGCCACCGGCGGCGGGGTGACGTACTGCAGCCCCGTCGGCTCCAGGCAGGGGGTCGCGAGGCAGAGATCGTACGGATCGTGGCCGGCGACCAGTTGCGCCGCGGCCCTCATGTAGCTCTCTTTGAAGTCGCCGAGATAACCGGTGAAGACCATCGGCACGATCACGCTCTGCCAGATGTAGAGGAGAAGGATCGGTGTGCCCGCGATGGCGAGCAGTAGCGTCCGAAAGCGGCGATCGTCGAGAGGCGTGCGCCGCGTCACGCCCGCGATTGTCGTGCAAGTCCGCTTAATAGGTCACTTCCCCGCCGGCGGGGAAGGTGGCGCGAAGCGCCGGATGGGGAGATTCGAGCCTATATAAGTCGGTCCACCTCCGGACAGTAAACGAGGCGGCGCCTGCAGCGGACACCGCCTCGACCGGATGTCACCGGGTGACACGCTATTGGTTTCTGCGCCGCTTTACGGCCGTTGCCTTCTTGTGGAGGCCAACCTTTGCGTGGGCTGTCGGTGGAACCCGGACGAACGAACTGGTTCCAAGTTGCGACTGGCAGGCAGCGATGTCAAGGGGTTTGTTTTCCCAACGCGCCGGCCAAGGTGCACAATCACCCCAGGAGGGTCGAGATGCCTGAGCTCAGCTACGTGCACGGCGCCGGCAACGTCCCGCTGCTCGGCGAGACGATTTTTCAGAACCTTCGCCGCACGGCCATGAAGTTCGGCGACAGGGAAGCGCTTGTGGCTGCTCATCAGCAGCGCCGCTACACCTACCGCGAGCTGGTCGAGGAATGCGAATTGGTCGCCCGCGGCCTGATGGCGCGAAGGGTCAAACCTGGCGATCGAGTGGGAATCTGGTCACCGAATCGCTACGAATGGGTCGTCGTCCAGTACGCGACCGCGGCCATGGGCGCGATCCTCGTCAACATCAACCCCGCTTATCGCACCTCCGAGCTCGAATACGCGCTCAACCAGTCCGAAGTCAGCCTCCTGATCCTGGCGGCGACGTTCCGGCAGGCCGACTACAAAGCGATGCTGGCAGAGGTTAGGGGCAGAATCCCCGGACTGCGTGAAGCCCTGGTCCTCGAAGAGGGTTGGGAGGCGCTGAAGCGCGACGCCGCAGAGGTCGGCGAGGCGAGGCTCAATGAGGTTGAGGCTTCGCTGCAGTTCGACGATCCCATCAACATCCAGTACACCTCGGGCACCACGGGCTTTCCGAAGGGCGCGACTCTCACCCACCACAACATCCTCAACAACGGCTTCTTCATCGGCGAGACGCTCAAATACACGGAGCGCGACCGGGTCTGCATTCCCGTTCCCTTCTACCACTGCTTCGGGATGGTGCTGGGAAACCTCGCGTGCACCACCCACGGCGCGACGATGATCATCCCGGCCGAGGCGTTCGACCCGGTGATCACCATGGACACGGTGCAGAAGGAGCGCTGCACCTCGCTCTACGGGGTGCCGACGATGTTCATCGCCGAGCTCGAGCATCCGCGTTTCAAAGAGTTCGACTTCAGCACGTTGCGGACCGGCATCATGGCCGGCTCACCGTGTCCAGTCGAGGTGATGAAGAAGGTGCAGACGGTGATGCATATCCCGGAGATGACCATCGCGTACGGCATGACGGAAACGTCCCCAGTCTCAACGCAGTGCACCACCGACGACCCGCTCGAGCGGCGCGTGTCGACGGTGGGGCGCGTACACCCGCATGTCGAGATCAAGATCGTCGACCCCGCCACCGGCGCGATCGTGCCTCGTGGCGCCGGTGGAGAGCTGTGCAGCCGGGGCTACATGGTCATGCGTGGCTACTGGAACAACGAGGAGGCGACGCGCCAGGCCATCGACGCCGCGCGATGGATGCACACCGGTGACGTCGCGACGATGGATGAGGATGGCTACGTGAACATCATCGGCCGCATCAAGGACATGATCATCCGCGGTGGGGAGAACATCTACCCGCGCGAGGTGGAGGAGTTCCTCTACGGCCACCCCGACGTCGCCGACGTGCAGGTGATCGGGATTCCCTCCGAGCGTTACGGCGAGGAGGTCATGGCCTGGGTAAAGCCGCGCGAGGGCGCCAATCTCACGGGCGAGGAGCTGGCCGAGTGGTGCAAAGGCAAGGTCGCGACCTACAAGATCCCGCGGCACTGGAAGTTCGTCGACTCGTTCCCGATGACGGTCACGGGCAAGGTCCAGAAATTCAAGATGCGCGAGGTCGCGGTCGAAGAGCTCGGCCTGGAGAAGGCCGCCGGCGTAAGAACAGCCTGAAATATGAGCGGAAACCGGGCGGTTTCCGCTGCGCGCAAAGCGGCGATAAGGATCTGACCTACTGATTGCATCGGCAGTTTGGCTTCGCCAAAGTGCCTGCTCACTTTCCCCGGG
>DAITQH010000055.1:0-15407 GCA_036833175.1 Candidatus Dormiibacterota bacterium | reverse complement strand
ACCCACAAAATCTGGTCCCGTTCACGCCCGGCACCCCTTATAATCCCGGCAGCCCGCCCAACATCTCTCTACTACGTTCCAGGAGGCATTCCAGCACACTTTGTCACGGCGGAAGAAAACCGTCGGTCTCGACCTCGGCACGAGCCGGGTCACCGTGGTCATTGCCGAGTCTGACGACCCCGGCGCACCCGTTTGCGTGGTCGGCGTGGGCGAAAGTCCCTCCGAAGGCCTCCGCAAGGGCGTGGTCGTGAACCTCGACAAAACGATCGCCGCCATCCAGGCTGCCGCGGTGACCGCGGAGCGCATGGCCGGCCAGCGCATCGAGTCCGTCGTGGTCTCCCTCGCGGGCACCCACCTCTGGTCGCAGAACTCCACCGGCGTCGTGGCCGTCGCCCGGCCCGACCACGAGATCGGCGAGGACGACGTCCAGAGAGTGGTCGAGGCGTCAAGGGCGATCAGCGTCGCGTCCGACCGCCAGCTGATCCACGTCATCCCTCGCGCTTACACCGTCGACGGCCAGGACGGCGTGCGGGACGCGATCGGCATGACCGGCCATCGCCTCGAGGTCGAGACCAACATCATCACCGGCGCCCAGACCGCCATCCAGAACGTCATCAAGTGCGTGCATGGCGCCGGGTTCGACGTCGAGGACGTGGTCTGTGCCGGGCTCGCAGCGGGCGAAGGCGTGCTGAGCCAGCAGGAGATCGAGCTGGGCGTCTGCCTCATCGAGATCGGCGCCGGGACCACGAACGTGGTCGTCTACAACGACGGCTCGGCCCGCCACCTCGCGGTCCTGCCCGTCGGTGGCAACCACGTCACGAGCGACATCGCAATCGGCCTGCGCACGACGCTGGACGAGGCCGAGAGCCTAAAGCTCAACTACGGCCACTCGCTGCCCGAGGTGATCGACCACGCGGAAAAGGTCGAGGTGCGGCAGGTCGGCGGCGACCGGATCACCGCCCTCCCGCGCCGCTTCCTGGCCGAGATCATCGGCCCACGCATGCAGGAGATCTTCCTGATGGCGCGCGAAGAGGTGCGCAAGACGGGCTTCGACCAGATGCTTCCCGCGGGCGTCGTCGTGACGGGCGGCGGGGCGCGGCTGATGGGCACGATGGATGCCGCACAAGCTGTCTTCAACACCTCGGCGCGCCTTGGCCAGCCCGCAGGTCTCGTCGGCCTCGCCGACAAAGCGCAGGGACCATCTTTCTCGGTTGCTTCAGGCCTCGTGAAGTGGGGAGCGCGCGCGCCGGTGCGCAACTACGGAAACCGCCAACCGGCGTTCGGCAACACGTATCAAAAAACAGTGAGGTGGCTGCGCGATTTTTTCTAGAGAGCAAACCCGAAGCCAGCTGGAGCTCGCCATAGCGAAAGCCAATCCGGATCAGGAGGACGTAATGAAAGAAAGTTTGTTGCACGAAGGGCGAGCGCGAATCAAGGTCGTCGGCTGTGGTGGCGGTGGCGGAAACGCCGTCAATCGCATGATCTCGAAAGCGCTCAAAGTCGAGTTCATCGCCGTCAACACCGACAAGCAGGCGCTCGAGCGCTGCCAGGCCGACGTGAAGGTCCAGATGGGAAGCAAGATCACCCGCGGCCTCGGGGCCGGCGGTGACTGGACGCGTGGCCGCGACGCCGCGGACGAAAGCCGCACCGAGCTTTCTGCCGTCGTGCAGGACTCGGACATGGTGTTCATCACCTGCGGGATGGGCGGCGGCACCGGCACCGGGTCGGCCGCGATCGTGGCGGAGCTGGCCAAAGAGGCCGGCGCGCTGACGATCGGCGTGGTCACCCGTCCGTTCGCCTTCGAAGGCCGCATCCGCAACGCGACCGCTGAGGAAGGCATCAAGGCCCTCCGCAGCCAGGTCGACGCGCTCATCGTCGTTCCCAACGACCGGCTGGCCCAGGTGGCCAGCTCCAAGACCACGCTCGAGGAGGCGTTCCGCATGGCGGACGACGTCCTGCGCCAGGGCGTGCAGGGCATCTCCGACCTGGTCACGCAGCCAGGCGTGATCAACCTCGACTTCGCCGACGTCAAAGCCATCATGGAGAACGCGGGCGAGGCGCTCATGGGCATCGGCCACGGCGCCGGCGACACCCGCGCGGAGGACGCGGCCAAGCAGGCGGTCTCCAGCCCGCTGCTCGAGACGTCGATCGACGGCGCCAAGGGCATCCTTTTCAACATCACCGCCGGCAAGGACATCACCCTGCAAGAGGTCCAGAAGGCCGCGGAGATCGTGCGCGCGGCGGCGGACCCCGGCGCCAACATCATCTTCGGCGTCGTTCGGGACGAGACCATGCAGGGCGAGATCAAGGTCACGGTGATCGCCACCGGCTTTGGCGGCAAGACCCAGGTCGAGGCCAAGCAGGAGGTGACGCGTCGTACCATCGAGCGGCCAGAGTTCGGCTCAGAGGAGCTCGGCGACATCAATATCCCGGCGTTCCTTCGCAATCGGATGTAACCAGGAGAGTTAATGCGTTGCCCGTACTGCGGTCATCACGACCTGAAGGTCGTCGATTCACGCGACTCGGAGGTCGGTGAGGCGATTCGGCGCAGGCGTGAGTGCCTGCAGTGCGGGCAGCGATTCACGACGTATGAAAGGATCGAGACAGTTCCCTTCTTCGTCACAAAGAAGGACGGGCGCCGCGAAGACTTCGATCCGCAGAAGCTGTTCACCGGGCTCAAGAAGGCGACGGAGAAGCGCGACATCTCACCGGAGCGCCTCCGCGCGATCGTGGACGACATCGAGGCGGAGCTGCGGCGCTCGGGTCGCGTCGAGATCCCGAGCGGGGAGATCGGCGAGATGGTGATGAACCGGCTGCGAGACCTAGACGAGGTAGCGTACATCCGGTTTGCTTCGGTCTACCGCGAGTTCATGGACCTCCAGCAGGTCAAGAAAGAGATCGAGCAGGTCCTAAGCTCTCGACGTTCGTAATCTTCTCGGCGTGATAGCCACGCCGCAGGTCATCAAGATCCCTGAGCTCGACGATCCGGCATTTGTCCATGGCTTCTCCACGGCCGCGTTGGGCTCGGTCGGCCTCTCGCATGCCCCGGACCCGGTGCCGGTGCTGGCATCACGCCGTGCTTTTGCCCGCGCCCTCCACATCGAGGGTGAAGCGTTGACTACGGTCGGCGCCGTGCACGGCTCGACCGTGGCGCGAGTCGACGAGCACAAGGACGTGGTGCAGGGGGTCGACGGCCTGGTGAGCAGCGAGCGCGGCGTGGCGCTGTTCGCGACTTTCGCCGACTGCTATCCGATCGTCCTGTGGGATCCCGTGAAACGGTCTGCCGGGCTCGCCCACGCCGGATGGCGCGGCACTGCTGCCGGCGTCGCGAAAGCCGTCATGAAGGCGATGCACGACGAGTACGGCTCCGCGCCCCAAGACATCCGCGCCGGAATCGGTCCCGGAATCTGCGGCCGGTGCTACGAGGTGGGCGGTGAGGTTGCCTCGCAGTTCGATCCGCGGTTTGTCACGCCCGGTGAAACCGATCGCTTTCTCCTCGACCTCGCTGCGGCGAACAAGGCCCAGCTCGAGGAGGCCGGCGCGACGGTCCATGTGATCGGAATCTGCACCAAGGAGTCGGCTTTCCTGCCGTCGCACCGTCGCAGCCCGGACGGCACCCGTTTCGGCGCCATCGTCGCGATTCGGTGACCGAACCGACTGTCGTCGAGAGGCTGGCCCGGATCAGCGCGCTGATCGCCGCGAGCGGCCGGAACCCGGATGAGGTCGCAATCGTGGCGGTCACCAAGGGATTCGGAGTCGACGCCTGCCGGGAGGCCCTGGACGCTGGCCTGCCCATGCTGGGCGAGAACCGCGTCCAGGAGGCTCTGTCGAAGATGGAAGAGGTGCTAGGTGCCCAGTGGCACCTCATCGGCCACCTTCAGACGAACAAGGTCAAGCACGCGGCCGGCCGGTTCGCCCTCATCCAGACCGTCGACTCGTCTCGCCTGGCCGAGGCAATCGCCCGCCACGCCCCGTCCCAGGCCGTCCTGGTCGAGGTGAACATCGCCCGTGAGCCCCAGCGATCCGGCGTCTCGCCCGAGGCTGCGGTCGAGCTGATCAAATCCGCTTCATCACTGCTAGACGTGCAGGGACTCATGGGCATGGGACCGGCGGCAGGGGACCCGGCGCCTGCCTTCAACGAGTTGCGCCGGCTCCGCGACGAGGCCGAGCAGGGGATCGGCAAGCGCCTTCCCGTCCTTTCTATGGGGATGAGCGGCGACTTCCAGGCGGCCCTGGCCGCGGGAAGCACGATGCTACGATTGGGGCAAGCGCTGTTCGGACCTCGCGCGCCGGTCGCGCCACCAGAATGCTGATCGCAATCCTCCTCATTTACGCCCTCTACGCCCTCATCATCCTGATCCTGGTGCGGGTTGTCTTCTCGTGGATAAGCCCTTATCCCAACAGCGCGGTCTACCGGTTCGTCTTCCAGGTCACCGAGCCGATCCTGGCTCCTGTCCGCCGCCGGCTGCCCCCGATGTCCGGGGTGGACCTCTCCCCGCTGGTCGTGACCCTGGTCGCCTACTTCGTCATCGCCGCCATTCGCAACCTGACCGGCGCCTGACGGCAATGTTCGAAAAAGTAGATCAGAAGGTCAGCTTCCCCGACCTGGAGAAGCAGATGATGGCGCGCTGGAAGGAGGAGAACACCTTCCAGAAGTCGCTGGAGGGGCGCGCGGGCAAGCCGCGGTTCGTCTTCTACGAGGGCCCACCCACAGCCAACGGGAAGCCGGCCACCCACCACATCCTCGCGCGCGCCTTCAAGGACCTCTTTCCGCGCTACAAGACGATGAAGGGCTTCTACGTCGAGCGCAAGGCGGGCTGGGACACGCACGGCCTGCCAGTCGAGATCGAGATCGAGAAGAAGCTCAACATCTCGGGCAAGTTCGACATCGAGAACGAGATCGGCATCGAGCGCTTCAACGAGCTATGCAGGGCGAGCGTGCACGAGTACGTGTCCGACTGGGTCGCCTTCAGCGAGCGCATGGGCTTCTGGCTCGACTACGACAACGCCTACTGGACCCTGACGCCCGACTACATCCAGTCCGTCTGGTGGGCGCTCAGCGAGATGTGGAAACAGGGGCTTGTGTACAAGGGTTTCCGGGTGGCGCCGTACTGTTCCCGCTGCGCCACGCCGCTTTCCAGCCACGAGCTCGCCCAGGGCTACCGCGACAACGTTCCCGACCCCAGCGTTTTTGTGAGGTTCCGGCTGAAAAAGGACCCCAAGACCGCGATCCTCGCGTGGACGACCACGCCCTGGACCCTGCCCGGCAACGTGGCCCTGGCTGTAGACAACGACGTCGACTACATCAAGGTCAAAGACCAGGGGGTCAAGGGGGAGTCCCCCACAAATGGCCAAGACGATCGGTTCCTCATCCTTGCCGAAGCCCGGCTGGCGGTGCTCAACGAATCGCCCGAGGTGGTCGAGCGCATGAAGGGCCGCGACCTGGTCGGCCTGGACTACGAGCCGCTGTATCCGTACTCGGTCCCGCCGGAGGGTCGTGCGCAATACGTCGTCAACGCCGATTTTGTCTCCACCGAGGAAGGCACCGGCGTGGTGCACACCTCGGCGCTCTACGGCGTGGACGACCTGCGGCTGTGCCAGGAGAAGGGCATACCGTTCCAGCACACCGTGGGCCTGGACGGGAAATTTCTGCCGTACGTCGAGAAGTTCGCGGGCCTGCATGTCAAGGAGGCCGACCCGGTCATCCTCGACGACCTCAAGGCGCGCGGCCTGCTCTACAAGTCCGAGACGATCCTGCACACCTATCCCGAGTGCTGGCGCTGCAGGACGCCCCTGATCTACTACGCCCTCGACTCCTGGTACGTCAGGACCACGGAGCGCAAGGCCGAGCTGATCGCCAACAACGCGGCGACGAACTGGGTCCCTGCTCACATCAAGACCGGCCGCATGGGCGACTGGCTGGAGAACAACGTCGACTGGGCGATCTCGCGGTCGCGCTACTGGGGCACGCCTCTTCCCTTCTGGGTCTGCGAAAAGTGCGGAGAGCAGAAGTGCGTCAGCTCCTCGGCCGAGCTGGGCCTCGCGGAGGACACGGACCTTCACCGGCCGTTCATCGACTCGATCACGCTGCCGTGCGACAAGTGCGGCGGCGTCACGAGGCGCGTCCCCGAGGTGCTGGACGCCTGGTTCGACTCTGGATCCATGCCGTTCGCGCAGCGTGGCTATCCCCGTAATGGCGCGAAGGAGTTCGAGGAGACGTTCCCGGCCGACTTCATCTCGGAGGCGATGGACCAGACGCGTGGCTGGTTCTACTCGCTGCTGGCCATCTCGACGCTGCTCTTCAAGAAAAATGCCTACCGCAACGTGATCTGCCTCGGCCTGGTGGTCGACCCGAAAGGAAAGAAGCAATCAAAGTCGCGCGGCAACGTGCTCGATCCGAACTTTCTCTTCGACAACTTCGGCTCCGACGCCGTGCGGTGGTACTTCTACACGTCATCGCCCGTCGGCGAGAACTACCGCGCGAGCGCCGAAACGCTGCGCGAGACAGTGCAGCAGTTCTTCATCCCGCTGTGGAACTGCTACTCCTTCTTCGTCACGTACGCGCGGCTGGACGCCTTCGACCCGTCGCAGGCGGCGGTCCCGGTCGCCGAGCGCCACGTCCTCGACCGCTGGCTCCTTTCAAAGCTGAGCGGCCTGGTGGCCGCCGTCACGAGCGGGCTCGACTCGTACGACGCCAACGAGCCTTCGCGCCGGATCCATCGCTTCGTCGACGACCTGTCCAACTGGTACATCCGCCGTTCGCGCCGGCGCTTCTGGAAGTCGCAGTCCGACAGCGACAAGCTGGCCGCCTACCAGACACTGTACGAGACGCTGCGGACTGTCAGCCAGCTCATGGCGCCCTTCGTTCCCTTCACATCCGACGCCATCTACCGAAACCTGTCGAACGATGAGTCCGTACACCTGAGCGACTTTCCCGCCACGACCTCTTACCAGGACGCCCAGGTCGAGGCCGACATGGCCCGCGCTCGCCAGGCGGTGGAAGCCGGCCTATCGGCCCGCGACGCCGCCCGGCTGAAAGTGCGCCAGCCCCTCGCGTCGATCGCCCTCCCGGGCGACCCGCTGCCAGGGGAGATCGCTGCCATCGTGCGCGAGGAGCTCAACGTCAAAGAGCTGACGTTCAATGCACCCGAGGTGAGGCTCGACACCGAGATCACAGAAGAGCTGAAGCTCGAGGGTCTCGCGCGCGAGGTCGTGCGCGCGATACAGGACCGCCGCAAGAAGTTGGGCCTCAATGTAGAGGACCGGATCGACACGCGGTACGACGCTGACGGCATGCTCGTGCGGGCGCTCGAGCGCCACGGGGATTACGTCAAGAACGAAACGCTGTCGGTCAGCCTCGAGAAGGGGCGCGCGGAAGATTTCAACGGCGAGCAGATGATGCTCGAAGGAGAGCAGATCTGGATCGGCCTCAAGCGAAACTAGTGACCTCGGGGCGGGTGGCTTTCGGCCTGGTCGCGATCGCGGTCTTCATCCTGGACCGGATCACGAAGAGCCTGGTCGCCGCGGCGGTTCCCTTCGGCACCGAGGTTCCGGTCATCGGCCACCTGGTTGCAATCACCAACGTGCGCAACTCGGGCGCAGCGTTCGGCCTGGTGCCGGCCGCAGCGGGAATCTTCCTGATCGCGTCCATAGTCGTGTCCATAGGCCTTGTCGTCTACGTCGCACGCACCCCGACCAGCCTGCCGGCCGGTGTGGTCCTGGGCCTGATCTTCGGCGGCACGATCGGCAACGGGTTCGACCGCCTCGTGTTCGGAACCGTGACCGACTTCGTGAACGTCCACTTCTGGCCGGTGTTCAACGTCGCGGACTCGGCGATCAGCATCGGCGTGGCCACGCTGATCGCCGGTTACGTCCTACGCAAGAGTCCCGACGGCTGATCGCGGCGGCTGCGGCCCCGCGGCTCGACCGCTTTCTCGCTGAGCACGCCGGCGATCTCAGCCGGTCCGCGGCCGCGCGCCTGATCAAGAGCCATCTGGTGCGCGTCAACGGGCAGCCCGCAGATCCGGCGGACCGCGTGGTCGCCGGCGACGTGGTGGACTTCGAGATCCCGGAGGCTTATGCGGCGGAAGCCGCCGCCGAGGAGATTCCCCTCACGGTGGTCTACGAGGACGAGGACCTGGCTGTCATCGACAAGCCCGCGGGCATGGTGGTGCATCCGGCTCCTGGGCACCACACCGGAACTCTTGTCCACGCGCTGCTCGGGCGGGGCGGGAGCTGGTCGGCGGTCGGCGGCGTGACCCGACCCGGCATCGTCCACCGGCTGGACAAGGGAACCTCGGGGCTGATCGTCGTCGCCCGTAACGACATGAGCCACAGGGCGCTCTCGGCGCAGCTCAAGGACCGTTCGCTCAGTCGCACCTACATGGCGATCGTGCGCGGTCGCGTGAAGGCCGACGCGGGTGAGCTTGAGGGGCCGATCGGTCGCGACCCCAAGGAGCGCAAGCGGATGGCGGTGGTCAGCGGCGGGCGTTACGCGCGGACCCGTTACGAGGTGGTCGAGCGGCGCGGCGGCCATACTCTCCTGCGCTGTGATCTCGACACCGGCCGCACACATCAGATCCGCGTGCACATGGCCGCGCTGGGCCACCCGATCACAGGCGATGCCGAGTATGGAGGAGCCGAGGCCGGCGTCTCGCGGCCGATGCTCCACGCCTGGCGGCTTCGCCTGCGGCATCCCCACACCGGCGCCGAGATGAGCTTCGAAGCAGCACCACCTTCTGACTTCGCTGAATTCTGGGCCTCGCTGGAGTCCACAACACCTCCCCGCTCGCCGGGGAGGCCGGCCCGGGCCGCGAAGCGACCCCGGCCGGGTGGGGGGTGACAAACCTGAACCCCCAGACAAATAAGCGGGGCCTTCTAATCGTCATCTCCGGCCCGTCAGGAGTCGGCAAGGACACTCTCATCAAGAGCCTCCTCGAGCACGACCGAAACCTGCGCTATTCGGTCTCCTGCACCACGCGCTCACCCCGCCCCGGCGAGGTCGACGGCGTCGACTACTCGTTCGTCACCCGCGCGCGGTTTCAGCAGCTCATCGATGAGGGCGCTTTCCTCGAGCACGCCACGTACAACGGCAACTTCTACGGGACGTTGACCGAACGGGTGGCACGGGAACGCCAAGCGGGGCATGACGTCGTGTTGAAGATCGAGGTCAATGGAGCCGAGCAGGTGCGCGCGAAGGCGCCCGACGCGGTGTTCATCTTCGTTGCCCCTCCCTCGGTCGACGAGCTCGTGAGGCGGCAGGTCAAACGCAACACGGAAACCACTCAAGACATGACAGCGCGCCGGGAGATCGCCACGCGGGAGATGGAATACGCGTCGCGCTACGACCACGTGGTGGTCAACGACGAGCTCGAGCCCGCAGTGGCCGAGATACTCGCCATCATCAAACAGGCACGCGCAAACTTAGCCGATGCCACTGGATAACACCCCGGTACCGAGCGAGCTCCACGGCCTGCGCATCGGGCTGCTGGTGTCCGGCGGGATCGCCGCCTACAAGGTGGTCGACCTCGCATCGGCTCTCACGCAGGCCGGCTGCCAGGTGCGGGTGGCGATGACCCGCTCCGCCATGCGCTTCGTGGGTCCCCCGACGTTCCAAGGCGTCACCGGTAACGGTGTGCTGACCGGCCTGTGGGCGACGGACGGCGCGCCCGAACCCCACGTGGCGCTCGGCGACTGGGCCCAGCTCATCCTTCTCGCTCCAGCCACCGCGAACGTGATCGGAGCCGCGGCCGCGGGCCGCTCGGACGACATCGTGACGGCTACGTTGCTAGCGGCGCGCTGCCCGGTGGTGATCGCGCCGGCGATGAACGACGCGATGTGGTCGAAGCAGGTGGTCAAGGAGAACGTCGCCTCTCTGCGGCATCGCGGCATGACCGTCGTCGAACCCGAGACCGGGCACCTGGCGAGCGGCCACGCGGGCACCGGCCGCCTGGCAGATGCGTCGAAGCTCATGAAGGCGATGGCGGACGCCGTTCGATCGCGCTACGACATGGCTGGGCGGCGCGTCATCGTGACCGCCGGCGGGACGCGAGAGCGAATCGACGCGGTGCGCTTCATCAGCAACTACTCAAGCGGCAAGATGGGGTTCGCCATCGCCGCCGCCGCAGCCGACCGAGGCGCGCAGGTGATTCTCGTCAGCACCGCCAACCATCCCGCCCATCACGGGGTGCAGGTCAGGGAGGTTTCGACCGCCGACGAGATGCTGGAGGAGCTGCGCGCAGAGATGAAAGGGACGGACCTCTTGATGATGGCCGCGGCGGTAGCGGATTTCCGACCGTCCAAAGCGGCCGCGGGGAAGATCCGCCGCGAGGACACGCCGTCGCTGACGCTGGAACTCGAGTCGATACCGGACCTCATCGCCGGACTGGGCCGCGAGAAGGACGCAGCGGGCGTTTTTCGAGTGGGCTTCGCGGCAGAAGACTCGGACCTCGCAGGCAAGGGGTTGGAGAAGATGAAGCGGAAGGGCCTGCAGGCAATCGTCGCCAACGACATATCGCGCAAGGACATCGGCTTCGGGGCAGACCACAACGCCGGCGTGGTCCTGTTCAACGACGGTTCCAGCCATGAGCTGGACAAGATGACCAAGCGCGAGATGGCGGATCGCATCCTGGACCTGGTGGTCCCTCGGCTCGCGCCTAAGAAGTAGCAGTGCTATACGCCGAGGTGGCGGTGGAGGCGGCCCGCGGCGTGGGCCGGGAGTCGTACACGTACGCGGTGCCGGACGGAATGGACGTCGTGCCAGGCCACCGCGTCACCGTCCCATTCGGACGGCGCGTCACGTACGGCTTCGTGGTCTCGCTTGGGACCGAGGAGCCGGCGGTGGAGGTCAAGTCGATCGCGACGGCCGGCAGCGACCCGCTCCTGCTTCCGCACCAGGTGGCGCTCGCCCGCCTCGTAGCCGACCACTACTGGCTGCCCCTTATCGAGTGCCTGCGCGCGATGTTGCCTCCTCGGGTGCGCGCCACTGGGTCGAGCGGGTCCCAGGCTTCGAGCCGGCAGCGGCGGCACAGCCGCCTTGTCGAGCTCGCCACCGCGCCGGCGTCCCCACTGGAAAGGCCGGAGCTGACCGCCGAGCAGCAGGCGGCCCTCGAGCAGATCGGCTCGAACCAGCTGACGCTCCTCCACGGGGTCATCGCGAGCGGCAAGACCGAGGTGTACCTGGCGGCGGCCGAGCGGGCCCTTGCCGAGGGCTTGCGCGTGCTGCTGCTCGTCCCCGACATCTCGCTCACTCCGCAGCTCGTCCAGCGTGTGAGAGCCCGCCTTGACGCCCCCGTCGCGATCCTGCACAGCCAGCTCACCGAGCTCGAGCGGGCGCAGCAGTGGTGGCGCACGCGGCGCGGCGAGGCGCAGGTCGTGCTCGGCAGCCGCTCGGCCGTGTTCGCCCCGATCCCACGCCTGGGCCTGATCTGCCTGGACGAGGAAGGCTCGGCGGCCTACAAGCAGGACCGCACGCCTCGTTACGAAGCCGGCTGGGTCGCCCGCCGGCTCGCGGCGGTGAGCGGCGCCCGGTTGGTGGCCGGCTCGGCGACACCGACGGTCGCGACGTACCACGACGCGACGCGGGGCGAGATGGCCCTGGCGAGGCTCACCAGGCGCGTGCGTGGACGCGACGCAGAGGTGGATCTCGTCGACATGCGCGATGAGGCCGCGGCGGGCAACCGCCAGCCGCTCTCGAGCTGGCTGGTTCAGGCGATCACCTTGGCCCTGGGAAACCGGGAGCAGGTCATTCTCTACCTCAACCGGCGCGGAATGTCGACGTTCGTGCTGTGCCGCGATTGCGGAAAGTCCGTGCAGTGCCTCGGGTGCTCGGTCGCTTTGGTCCAGCATGCAGCCGGGCGCGCGCAGGGCGCAGATTATTTAGTCGACGGGTTGGTGTGCCACTACTGCGGTTACTCGCGCGCAATGCCCTCGATCTGCGATCACTGCGGGAGCCGCAACATCCGCGCCTTGGGGATGGGCACGCAGCGGCTGGAGGGCATCGTGAAGAAGCTGTGGCCCTCAGCCCGCGTGCTGCGGCTGGATAGCGATGCGACCCGTGGGCCCGACTCCTACTTCGAGATCTGGGAGACGTTCAGCGAGGGGCGGGCCGACATCCTGGTGGGCACGCAGCTCGTGGCACGTGGCCTCGATCTTCCCGCGGTGACGTGCGTTGGAGTGGTCGACGCCGACCTTCCGCTGCATTTCCCGGACTATCGATCGGCGGAGAACACGTTCTCGCTCGTGGTGCAGGTCGCGGGCCGTGCTGGGCGCGACGGAAGATCGTCGCGCGTCGTCGTGCAGACCAGCAACCCCGATCACTACGCGCTGCGGTGCGCGGCGGCCAACGACTACGAGAGCTTTTACGCGGCGGAGCTTCCCTCGCGCAAGGCGTTTTCCTTTCCGCCCTTCGCCGACCTGGTTGTCCTCACACGCACCGACCGTGAGGATGCGCGCGCTGCGGCTGCGGCGCGCGAAGCGGCTGAGGCGTTCGCCGCCGGCTTCTTGAAAGAAGGGATCGAAGGGATCAGGGTCATGGGACCGGCGCCGGCTTTCATCCACCGTTTGCGGGGCGAATACCGGTGGCAGGTCACGCTGAAAGGCGACGGGCTGGAGCGCGCGCGCCACCTGGCGCCGCACGGCAAAGGCTGGAGCTACGACGTAGACCCGGTAACTTAGATCAGTGACTTCCCCGCTTGCCGGGGAAGGTGGCGCACAGCGCCGCACGGGGGGGCGCACACTGAATAAGCGTGGCTGATCTACGAACTGTCAAGGCGCGAAAAGCAGACGTCCTCGGAGTGCTCGAGGCGCAGGGTGACCTGTGGCTGGCGACGGCGGACACGACCGGCCGGCCCCACCTGATCGCTGTCTCGGCGTGGTGGGACGGCACGGATCTCGTGGTTGCCACGACCGCGGGCAGTCGTACCGCATCGAACCTTGTTGCCGGCGCAGAGGTGAGGCTGGCAGCGGGAGCTCCAAACGATGTGGTCATGATCGACGCCGCTGTGGTTGAGAGCCTTGCGGCGAAGGACGCGGGCGAGGTGGCCGACGGCTTCGCCATCGCCGTAGGGTGGGATCCGCGACAGGTGGGGGAGGGGTGGGCGTTTTTCAGGCTGCGCCCGACCCGGATCCAGGCTTATCGCGGCTACGACGAGCTGGAAGGCAGGAACGTGATGACTAATTCGCGTTGGCTGGCGTAGCTCAACTCAGCCCTGGGTAAAATCCAACTCGTGGCGGTCCGACCCATCCTGAACTTCGACCAGCCCGTTCTGCGCGAGAAGGCGCGGAAGGTGGCGCGCGTCGACACATCCGTCCAGAGGCTGATCGACGACCTGGCCGAAACGATGCTGGCCGCGCCAGGCGCCGGCCTCGCGGCGAACCAGATCGGCGTGCCGTTGCGCGTGTGCGTGGTGAAGGGCGACGACAACCAGATCTGGGGACTGGTCAACCCGGAGATCGTCAAGAGCAATGGAGTTCAGGTCGGTTACGAGGGCTGTTTGAGCTACCCGGGTTGGGTGGGTGAGGTGGCCAGGCACGAGACTGTGGTCGTGAAGGGCCGCAACCGGCGCGGAAAAGAGGTCCGCATCAAGTCGACTGGCTTTACCGCGCGCGCATTCCAGCACGAGCTCGACCACCTCGATGGCGTGCTTTTCATCGACCGGCTGACCCACCTCGACACGCTGCGCCGCGTCGAAGACCTCGTGGGCGAAGAGCACGACGAGGCCGAGGCCGCCGCGGCCGCTTCGGGCTAGGCGCTTTCCTGAAGATCGTTTTCGCCGGCACGGCCGAGTTCGCCGTGCCGTCCCTCCGAGCCCTCAAAGCTGCCGGCCATTCGATCCAGCTGGTCATCACGCAGCCCGACCGGCCCGCCGGGCGGGGGATGAAGCTGACGGCTCCGCATGTGAAGGTGGCCGCATACGAGCTCGGGCTCGAGGTGTACCAGCCTGCCCGGATTCGCGACGCCGAGCCAGTCAAGCGCTTGCGGAAGTTGAAGCCGGACCTTCTGGTCGTCGTGGCGTATGGCCAGATCATCCCGGCGTCGGTGCTCTCCATTCCTAGCTTCGGGGCGGTCAACGTCCACGCGTCGCTGCTTCCCCGTCATCGGGGCGCGGCGCCGATCGCTCATGCGATCCTCAGCGGTGATATCCAGACTGGCGTCACCATCATGCGGATGGACGAGAAGCTGGACCACGGTCCCATTCTCGAAATGCGCGCCACCGCGATTGCGCCGAGCGAGGACGCAGGGGCTTTGACGACGCGCCTGGCGGAGATCGGCGCGCAGCTGTTGGTGGAGACGGTCGACCGGATCGACAAGATCACGCCAGTGGAGCAAGAGCACGCCCGAGCGACCATCGCGCCGCGGCTTCGCAAGGAAGATGGAGAGCTCGAGTGGGGGATGGGCGCCCAGGAGATCGATCGACGCGTCCGTGCCCTGCAGCCATGGCCGGGAGTCACGCTCCCCACCAATAAGGGTCGCGTGAAGGTGTTGCGCGGGCACGTCGAGGGAGATCGCTACGTTCCGGACGTCGTGCAGCTGCCCGGGAAGCGACCGGCACCGGCCAGGCAGGTCTTGGGCGATGCCTGACAAAGACAACAAGCAGCGCGACATGGCCGTCAACCGCCGCGCGTATCACGACTACTTCATCGACGAGAAGCTCGAGGCGGGAATGATGCTCACCGGCTCAGAGGTCAAGTCGGTGCGCAACGGGCGAACCAACTTGCGGGACGGATTCGTGCGAATAGACGGCAATGAGGCGTGGTTGGAAAACGTGAACATCTCTCCGTACACGCAGGCCAACCTCATGAACCACGAGCCGATGCGTCCGCGCAAGCTGCTGCTTCACCGCAAGGAGATTGCGAGCCTGATCGGCAAGGTGCGACAGAAGGGGTACACGCTGATCCCGCTGCGGGTGTATTTCTCCAGGAACCACGCGAAGGTGGAGGTCGGGCTGGCGCGCGGAAAGAAGCAGTACGACAAGCGCGAGGCGATCGCCGAGCGCGACGCCAAGCGAGACATCGCTCGAGCGATGCGGCGGGGCTGACGCACACAGACGAAGGGAGGGGGACAATGGTAGGCGACGGCGGAGTTCCGGTCACCGGTGTCATCGAGATCACGCTCGAGCAGAGCGACCTGGCCGCAGCCGAGCAGTTCTACGCAGGCGTGCTCGGGTTTCCCGTGGTTGAGCGCTGGGCTGACGAGACCGTTTGGGTGATGGCCGCCGACCGGACGCGCATCGGTCTGTGGCGGCCCCAGATCGGATTGGGCGGGGGTCGGGGCGGCGTTCACGTGCATTACGCCATGGGCATTGCGCCTGATTCTTACGACGCGCTGGTTGGGCGGCTGCGCAAGCACGGATATACGGTGCTCGACCATGACCACGGCGGGTACGGTCCGCGCGGTCGCGGGCGCG
>DAITQH010000054.1:0-15886 GCA_036833175.1 Candidatus Dormiibacterota bacterium | reverse complement strand
GTGCCGGCCGACCGGCTGTCCCGAAGGCTCGGCGCCAAGCTCACCATCGCGGTGGGTTTCGCGATTACAACGGCAGGTCTGCTGGTGGGATCAACCACAGCGATCGATTCGAACACCTGGTTCATGGCTTCCTGGATGGCTGTGGTCGGATTTGGAATGGGCAGCGGCTTCGCAACAGCTGCGTCGGCGGCGCTGAAGCATGTTCCAAGCGACCGCAGCGGAGTCGCATCTGCCCTGGTCCAGGCGATGCAGAAGGTCGGCGCGCCATTCGGGGCGGCGATACTTGGCAGCGTGCTGGTGAGCGGCTACCACTCCGGGCTGAATCTGACGGGACTGCCGGCCTCACTCGCCGACGCGGTTCGTCTGAGCGTCTTCGCCGGTGTGAGGGTGGCCGAGACCGTCCACTCTCCTGCGTTGCTGCTGTCGGTCCGCCAGGCTTTCGTCCACGGCATGGACCTGGCTCTGCTCGTATCTGCTGCAATCGCCGCCGTGGCCATGCTGCTTGCTCTTGCCTTCATGCCGGGCCGATCAAGGGCCGGCGACGCTGTACCCGCCGCCGCTCGGGAGGTTGGAGTTGCCTGAATCCGCGCTAGGACTGCGCGAGCGAAAGAAGCTCAAAACCAGGGCCGCGCTGGCGAAGGAAGCGATGCGCCTGTTCATGAAGCAGGGGTTTGCAGAGACCACGATCGAGGAGATCGCCGATGCGGCCGAGGTCTCTCCAAGCACCTTCTTCAACTATTTCGCGAGCAAAGAGGACCTCATCCTGCAGGACGACCTCGACCCTGTGATCATCGCCGCGTTCAACGCACAGCCACCGGAGCTTGGTCCGATCGCGGCCCTTCGCGCCGCCATGAACAGCACCTTCTCTGCCATAAGCCCTGAGGAAATGGCGATGGTGCGGCAGCGGACGGCGCTGGTTCAGCGAGACCCGGACGTGCGCGCAGCGATGCTGAGCCAGTTTGCAGGTATGGTCGAACAGATCGCCGAGGTGCTGGCGCCGCGCACCGGCCGGCCATCGACGGACTTCGCGGTGCGCAACCTGGCCGGCGCGGTGGTCGGGGTGCTCATGTCGTCGGTGCTTGCAGCGGAGAGCGATCGGGAGTCCGACCTGACAAAGCTCGCCGACGCAGCGTTGGCCCACCTGGAAGCGGGGCTGCCACTGGGCGACTGAGCGTCAGGACCCGGACCAGGCGACCACAGCGAGATGAAGGCTGCTCGGTGCGCTCGCCTAGACTCCAGCGTGATTTGTACCTCATCCCGCTCGCGATCCTGATCGTGTCCAGCAATTTCTGCGTCCTGGTGGCAATCGGGGCGGGCCATGCCTTGACCGGTTGGGCTCGAGCTCGATGGCTGATCGCCGAGCTCGCGCTGTACGCGATCGTGTTCTGGGCCGCGATTCACACGTTTATCTCCACGTCAGGAATTCTCGTGCTCGTGGCGCTGGTCCTCGGATTCGCGATCGGTGTGCCCCTCGCCTTCGCGGAGTACGCGCTCGCCGGGCACAGGAGCCGCTTCGGGTTCGATCTACGAGAATCGCTGTGGCTGGGCCGGTTCGCCGACCCCTTCTGCGCGGGGGCGCCATATCCCGAACGGACGCGCGCCTGAGCTCAGTGGAAGACGTTGCCCGCATCGACCGGCAGCACCTGTCCGGTCGTGCTGTCGGAACGGCAGAAGGTGACCACCTGCTCCGCGACGTCTTCTACCGTAGCGCCCCGGTGAAGCACAGCTCTCTGAAGGGCCCCTTCGCGCACGGCTTCCGGTAGCCGGCCGGCTATCCGAGTGCCCTCGATCAGACCGGGTGCCACGCAGTTAACCAGGACCACCGGCGCCAACGCGACCGCCAGGCAGCGTGTGAGGTGGATCAAGCCGGCCTTCGTCGACGAGTACGCGATGCTGCTGGCGGCGGGGTAGAGGCCGCCGATCGAGGCGATGTTCACGATGCGCCCGTCACCCTGCTCTTTCATAGGTCGAGCGGCAGCCCGCGCGAGGAGGTACGGCCCGCGCAAGTTGGTCGCATACATCCGGTCCCAGACCTCCGGGGTCAATGCCTCGAGGTCGGTGAATGGGATGCCTATGTTCCACGCGGCGTTGTTGACCAGCACGTCGAGCCGCCCGAAGTGTTCGAGCGCAGATGCGACCACCTCGTCGGGCCTCGTGGGACTCGATTGGTCGAGCTGGACCGCCCAGGCGCGGCAGCCTGCGGCCTCGACCTCCGCCACGACGCGCTCCGCGCGCTGCTTCTCGCCCGCGTAGGTGACGGCGACGTCCATCTTGCTGCGTGCAAGCGCGTGACAGATGGCCGAACCAAGGTCACCGGAACCTCCTGTGACCAGAGCAACTCGTCCTGCCAACTCCATTCCGCTCGTCTCCTTTCGCGCCGCTCTTGGTTACAAGTAGCAGGCCGCGATCCATCCTATTCAGGGCACAACGCAGCATGACACCGCTTTCTCCGAGGCAAACGCGCGCCGGCGTACTGATCGTCGTCGTCGTGGTGGTCGTGGGCGTTGGACTCTGGGTGGCGACGCTGCTGCCGATCGCCGATCCGCTGCCGGCTCAGCTTCAAGGCTGGCGCACGGTGGGCAGCTACTTCGACCGGCCGCCCGCCTATCCAGGCAAGCCGTGGACCTTGGGCGATCGCACTGTGGATTCGACCACCCTGGAAGCCATCGCCGGTCCTTCGCATTGCGGGTGGGACTCCGTAACGTTCCTGTTCGTCGGCTGGCCGATTGGCACTGATGCGATCAACGCATCGCACGGCCGGCAGTACATTCGGGACACACGTGGCACCGTGCAGGGCCCGGCTCAGGTCGGTACCTGGGCAAAGAATCCGCAGATTCCGCCCGACGCCCGCGACACCGGCTATCGCTACGGCGCGGTAAAACTTTACCTGGCTCCGTCCGACCAGGACGTGTACGCGTATCTGATCGCGCCCGCGGACAGCGAGCGGTGGCCCCGCAGCGACCCGATGCTGCTGTGTTCGTAGCCACCTACGGCGCGGGGATAAGATCGGGGACGTTTCAACCCGCCGTCCCGGGTAGATACTCATTCTTGTGAGCAAAGGCTTCGGGGAATCCGACTTCGCGCAGGTTCAAAGCGAGCGCGCGAACACACAGACCATCCGCCAGGTCCTCGAGCAGGACCGCGAGCAGGCGGCGCACGCCCGCGACCGCCAGGCCCAGGGCGCGTATGGGATCTGCGAGGACTGTGGTCGCAAGATAGGAGACGAGCGGCTCGCCGCCCTGCCGGACGCCACCCGCTGTATCGCCTGCCAGGCGGAGTGGGAAAGCGGGAACCGCTAGCCGCCCAAATCTCAGCAAACCCTAAGGGTCCGTCCAACCACCTCCCAGCTTCCAACGACATCGTGGGAAGCCAGGACTCTAAGACGATTTACGGAGGAAGACCGATGTCGGAAATTGAGAGCCAACCAAGCGAGCCGGCCGGGCCCCAGCCTGACCAGTCGCTGCTGCCTCCTCCCGGCCCAACGCCGGTGGGTAGCCCCATTCCCGCATGGGCGCCTCCGCCTCCGCCTACCCCACCCATCAACAACAGCGTGTGGCATCGCATCGCCGCGGCCGTCGTGGTCGCAGCGGTCGTCGCTGCCGCGTCTGGCGCCGGCATCGGCTGGAGCCTGGCCCGCACGATCAACGCTCACAACGGCGTTGCGCAGAACAACACCCAGCCCAACGACCAGCAGCCGGCACAGCCGGGCTCGCCGATCCGGCCCGCCAACCCCGGCTCGGGTGGCAGCCTCAACGCTGCGGCCATCGCAGCCAAGGTTGATCCCGCCCTCGTCGACATCATCACCGTCGTCGGATCCGGCCAGGCTGCCGGCACCGGCCAGATCATCAACTCGAACGGCGAGATCCTTACCAACAATCACGTGGTCGACCGGTCGACCAGCATCCAGGTCAACATTGCCGGCCAGACCAAGACCTACCCCGCGCACGTGATTGGAGTCGATCCAAGCGCGGACATCGCGGTCATCCAGGTCGACGGCGTGTCAGGCTGGCCGACGGTCAGCTTCGGGAACTCGTCCTCGGTGCGGGTGGGCGACTCCATCGTCGCGCTCGGGAACGCGCTCGGACAGGGCGGCACGCCTGACGTTTCGCAGGGCGCCATCACCGCCCTGGACCAGACGATTACCGCCAGCGAGGGCGGCAGCAAGTCCGAGCAGCTCAGCGGCATGTTGCAGAGCGACGCCAGCATCTATCCCGGCGACTCGGGCGGACCGCTCGTCAACTCGTCTGGCCAGGTTGTCGGCATGATCACAGCGGGTGACGTGCAGGGCTTCCGCTCGTCGGCCTCCACCGTGAACTACGCGATTCCGTCCGACGCGATCCTCAGCGTGGTCAACACGATCCGCTCCGGGCAGGCGAACACGAACATCATCTACGGCCAGACCGGCTACATCGGGGTCTCTGTCCAGAACATCGACGCGAGCGTCCAGGCACAGCTCAACCTCAACGTCTCATCGGGCGCCCTGGTGGTCGGAGTCCAGACGGGGTCCGTAGCGGGCGCCGCGGGGATCACCCGGTACTCGGTCATCACCTCGGTCGCCGGCAGCCAGATCACCAGCATCGACGACCTCGGGAGCACTCTCCTGGCGCACAAGCCAGGCGAGCGTGTGTCAATCAACTGGGTGAACCAGAGCGGCACCCATTCGGCGACAGTGACTCTGGCCGGGGTCAATCCCTGATCCGGCTGTCATAAAACCCGCCGCCGCGGTGCTCAACCAGGAGTGACCAGCACCGCGGCGGCGATCCGCACGATCGCCCTATCCAAGTCATACGGCCATCGCCTGGCCGTCGATCATCTCGATCTGCAGGTCGAACAGGCCGAGCTCTTCGGCTTTCTCGGACCCAACGGGGCCGGCAAGACTACGACGATCCGCATGGCCCTCGGCTTGATCGCACCTTCAGGCGGATCGGTCGAGATCCTCGGCCAGGAGGTTCGCGCGCATCGCGCACAGGTCCTGCCGCGCGTGGGCGCACTCGTCGAGTCGCCTGCGCTCTACGGCTATCTCTCCGGGCGGGACAACCTACGCGCCATCGGCAACCTGCTGGGTGGCGCATCGGAGAAGCGGATCGACGAGGTCCTGGAGATCGTGTCCCTGAAAGGTCGCGACCGAGACAAGGTGAGGACGTACTCCATGGGAATGAAACAGCGTCTCGGCCTGGGCATGGCCCTGCTCAACGATCCAGACATCCTGATCCTGGATGAGCCCGCGAACGGGCTCGACCCCGCCGGCATCGTCGAGATGCGCGATCTGTTGCGCAATCTCGCCGCCGACGGAAAGACCGTGTTCATCTCCAGCCACGTGCTGACCGAGGTCCAACAGATCTGCACGCGGGTCGCAATCATCAACCAGGGGAAGCTCGTCCGAGTCGCGCCGGTCCACGACCTCCTCCAGTCGTCGGGGGAGTACGAGGTCAAGGTCGATGCCCCCGCAGAGCTGGTTGCCCTGCTGCGCCGGCAGCCGTGGGCCCAGCAGGCTCGGGTCGAAGACGGGCTGGTCGTGACCCCGGCGCCAGAGGGCCACGGCCGCAACCTGATCAAGTTCCTGGTCGAAAACGGCCAGTCGCCCGACGCGGTGAGCGAGCGTCAGAAAGATCTCGAAGACATCTTCCTCAGCCTCACCGGAGGTACCTCATGAGCGCTGCAGTGCGGCGGCCAAGCTTTTTCGGGATGGTGCGAGGCGAAACCCTCAAGGTCTCAAGACAGCTCAGCTTCTGGCTGATGCTGGGCGGTTCCTTCGTGCTGCTGGCGATCATCACGCTCGCGATCACCAGCGCATCGAACATCCAGGACCAGCTCAAGACCGACCCGACAGGCTGGGCATACGGAGCGAGAGACGTCTTCGGCACGATCTTCCAGATCGGCTCTGGCATCTTTCTCCTGATCATCGGTTCGCGGCTGTTCGCAATGGAGTACTCGGCCGGGACGATCCGGATCATCTATGCGCGCGGGACGTCGCGGCTTGGCCTGCTGCTCGCCAAGATGCTCACGCTCGCGATCATCGGCATCGCCCTGCTGGCCGGGTACCTCGTGGTTGCGGGAGGGATCCTCGCCCTTCTCGTCAACGCGTGGACCGGCAGCCTCGCGCCGCTTCAGCATCTACCCAACGAGTTCTGGCAGGACCTCGGGATGTGGGCGGTGGTGCAGGGCATGAGCATGGGGATCGCCATTCTCATAGCCGCGGCCGCGACGGGAATCGGGCGCTCGCTGGCCTTCGCGATGGCGGCCTCCCTGGCGTTCTTTCCCGTCGACAACTTCACAGTCATCCTCGAGGCTCTGGGCTCGCGGATCACGAAGCAGGACCACCCGTGGCTGACCATCAGCCAGTACCAGCTCGGCCCCAACCTCAACATCGTGTTGAATCTCATCGAGCCAGGCCATCACGCGCGGGCCGCCTTCGCCGCTCCGCTGACACCGGTCGATGCGAACCACGCCCTGGCTGTGATCGGCGCCTTCGCGCTCGCCTTCCTGGTCATCGCGATCGGCAGGGCTGTCCGCCCCGACGTGCTCGAGTAACGGTTCGCGGGCGTTAACAGAACAGCGACCACCTCCAACCGGTATCCTTTTCGGTTGTGCGAATAGTCGTCAAGGATCCCGAAGAGTTCGAGCAGGCCCTTCGCGAGTTCCGTCGCAAGGTGCAGGAGCAGGGGCTCGTGCGCGAGATGCGACGCCGCGCGCACTACGTCCCGCCGGCGGAAGCTCGCAAGATCAAGAGCCTCCGCGCCCGGCGACGCCGAACTCGCTAAACTAGAGAAGTTCGGTGACCATGGCGGAGGGGAAACACCCGTTCCCATTCCGAACACGGTAGTTAAGCCCTCCAGCGCCGATGGTACTGTCGGGGTAACCCGATGGAAGAGTAGGTCGTTGCCGAGCGTTTTTTTAAGTCCCGCGGCCCGCAAGGGTCCGGGACTTAACTCTTTTCGGGGCTAGGTCGGGCTGAGCTCGGGCTCCGCAAGGCTGTCGGCGTTCAGCGTGGGCAGTAGGACGTAGCACCGGATGGACAGGAGCACGAGCAGGCCGATAAGCGCCACCAACACGTCGAGCACGACCTGGCCCACGTGCGCGTGGAACAAGAAGATAAGCCCGCCCTCGACCACGACTGCCAGCGCGAGGATCGGCACGAAGACGCGGTCGTGGACCGCCATGAAAAACTGCACCAGCAGGTTGTCCAGTGCCAGCGCGAGCCCGATGACCCCAACCGGGAACACGTATGGTGTCGCGTCGCTGAACCTGGGCCCGAACAGGATGGCCACCACGAGCCCAGGCACGAGCGCGAAAACGAGGAGAGCACCAAGGCCGAGCGCCGAGAGGATTCCCGCTGAAGAGAGCAGGATCCGGCCTGGATGCTGCTCTTTCGCCACCGCCTCGACGACCCTGGGAAACAGCACCTGGCTGACGCTCAAGGTCAGGAAGAACAGGATCGTGCCGATCTTGTTGAGCCCGCCGTAGATGCCGCCGTCGTGGCTGCTGAGGTAGTGCTCCGCCAGGATGACGTCCTGGTTGTAGAGGATCTGGATGCCGATGATTCCCGCGGCCGCTGTCAGTGAGAACCCCGCCATGACCCTCAGCTGCACGCGCGCGCCGACGCGCTTGAAGTGGTCTCGCAGCGTGTACAGGCCGAGCACGAAGCAAACGGCCAGGCCAAGAAAGACGGCCGCCATCGCCCCGGACACCGCGTAGCCGGCCTTCAGCAAGACGAACACGGCGACTGTGCGAACCACCAGCTCGGCCGACAGGTTGAGCGAAAGCGCGGGGAACCGCTGCAGGCCCTGGAGGATGCCGCGAGGGATCGCGACCTGCCAGATCAGTGCGATCGAGAAACCGAGGATCAGGATCGGAATCGTCGATCCGAGGTGCTCGAACGTGGCGACCTGGCGCGCCAGCAACGAGGTGAGCAAAACCGCGACCAGGCAGGGGATCGCGACCAGGCGCGCGGTGCGGCCGAGCAAGGACCGGACGCCGGCGTCGCCGCGAGCTGCCAGTGTCGCGGTGTAGCGCGCCAGCACCACGACCAGGATCAGCGCCGGGGCCGTGCCGACCGCGTAGACCGCGATGAGAAACGCGACCTGGCCGTAGGTGGCGGGCCCAAGTACCCGGCCGGCGATCGCGTGGTACACGAAACCGCCGATGCCGGCGACCAGCCCGCCGGCGAAGAGGACCAGGTTTTGCCGGACCAACCGGTTCTGCCGGATCTGGGCCAGGCGCTGGCCAAGACCCAGACGCGCGCCGGTTTGCACAGTCCTGGGTAGTCTAGCCGACCCCTTCAACGCTTCCCGCCGGGGATAATGCGTTCCCGATGCCCGATCAAACGAAGCCCCTCGTCTCGGCACTTGTAGTCAGCTACAACGCCAAGGAGCAGCTCCTCCGGTGCCTGCAGGCGTTCTTCACGAACTCGGACGTCCCGGTGGAGGTAGTAGTCGTCGACAACGACTCCTCAGACGGCTCGGCGGCGGCCGTGACAGACGAGTTTCCCCAGGCGACGGTGCTGGCTCAACCGAAAAACCTGGGCTACGGCCGGGCGGCCAACCTCGGCCTGGAGCGCTGTCAGGGCCGCTTTGTGCTCCTGCTGAGCGCTGAGGTGACCGTGGACCCTGGGGCCGTCGGCAGGATGGCCGACTTCCTGCTGACGCGTCCGGACGCCGGCGCTGTCGGACCTCGTCTGCTGCTGCCGACCGGACGCCTGGACCCTGACGCGCGGCGCGCCTTTCCCTTGCCGCGCACCCTCTTCTATCGGACCGTCGGCCTGAGCAAGCTCTTTCCGAAGAGCCCCCGATTCGGCCGCTACAACATGGGCCACGTGCCGGAGTCAGACGTGCACGAGATGGACGCCGGATCCGGCGCCTGTCTGATGGTGCGGATGGCCGCGCTCGTCAGAGTCGGGTTCTTCGACCCGCGCTACTTCATGTACGGAGAGGACGTCGACCTCTGCTACCGCCTGAAGCTGGGCGGGTGGAAGGTGTTCTATCTGCCTTCGGCCGGAGCGACACACAACATCAGCCAGGCCACGCCTGCGTTGCAGCGGCAGATGTCATACGAGCGCCACCGATCGATGTGGACATATCACTTCAAGCATCACGCCGAAGACGTGTCAGCCTTCGGCAACGGTCTCGTGTGGGCGCAGATCTGGGGCCGGTGGGCGGCCGGGCGCGTGAAGGACGCGGTGACGAGGCCGAAACGCTCGGCTAGCTAAGGTGAAGTAGATGTATCACCAGATCGCTCACAACAAGCGGAACAGCATCATCCTCATCGCGCTGTTCCTGGTCGTTTGGCTGCTGGCCGGTTTCATCATCGGCGAGTTCGCCGGTGGCCTCAACACCGCGATCCTCGGAGCCATCGTCCTGGTATTGCTGGGCATCGGCGCTGCAGCCTACTCCTACTACTTCGGCGCTGCGACCGTGCTGGCCGCCGTGGGCGCCCACGAGGCCGACCCGCAGCAGTACCAGCAGCTTTACAACATCGTCCAGACGCTGGCCATCGGCGACGGGGTGCCGGTGCCCAAGGTCTACATCGTCGACGACCCGAGCCCCAATGCATTCGCCACGGGACGTGACCCGCAGCACGCCGCGGTGTCCGTGACCACCGGCCTGCTCCAGATGATGAATCGGGAGGAGCTGGAGGGTGTGCTGGCTCACGAGATGAGCCACGTGAAGAACTACGACGTCCGTCTGCTGCTGATCGTCACGACGATGATCGGGATGGCAGCGTTGATCGCCAGCTTCGTGTGGCAGGGCGCGTTCAGGATTCGCACACGAGACGCGCGCGCGATGCTCATCATCCTCGCGATGGGCGTCATCTTCGGCTTGATCGCGGCGATCGTCGGACCGATCATGCAGATGGCGCTGTCGCGCCAGCGGGAGTCGCTCGCAGACGCCAGCGGGGTCGAGCTCACTCGCAACCCCCAGGGCCTGCTCAGCGCGTTGAAGAAGATCGCGCAGAACGACAAGCCGATGGAGAAGTTCAACCATGCGGTGGCGGCGATGTGCATCGACAACCCGAAGGAGCACCACGGCAGCTTCTTCAACCACCTATTCGACAGCCACCCGCCGATCGAAGAGCGAATCGCCGCCCTGGAAAGGATCGCAGCCGTACAGCAAACCTGATGCAGGTTCGGGGCTTCGTCCAGCCGGCCTCCATGTCGCCGCTGCTGGCGAAGTTCCTCCACGTGCGCCGCACGGAGCTCAACCGAACGCTCCAGGTGGCGGGATTCGCGATCGTGCTCGGGTGGGCGCTTTACACCGCTTTCAGCGCGACCCAATCCATCTTCCTCAACAAGGCCGGCCCCCAAGCGTACCCGCTCTTCTTCATTGTCCTGGCGCTCGCGGTTTGGCCGATGGTTGCACTCCAGGGCGTGGTGACCCGCTACCTTGGGGTCGGGCGGGCGTTCCGGATCACCCTGGCCGCCAATGCCGTTGCAGCGCTCATCGTCTACGCCGCATACGTCATCCGCGAGGACGCGACGGTCGCTTTCGTCGCGTACGTCGTGTACTCGGTCGCCTTTGAGCTCGTGATGCTCACCTTCTGGTCGTTTGTCAGCCAGCACTTCAACGTGCTGGAGGGCAAGCGGATCTTTCCCGTCATCGCGGCCGGCTCGAGCATCGGTTACATCCTGGCCGGCGTCACCACGACAGTGGTGGCCGTCTACGCGACCGAACCGCTGATCTTCGTCTGGGCATTCGGGTCGATCGCGGCCGTGATCATGTCGCGCAGCCTCGAGCGCACCCTCTTCCGCCCGGCTTTCGTGGACGACCTGGACGAGTTTCTCGCCGACCATGAGGCGGCCCTCAAGAAGCACGGGGCCGTGGCCGTCCTGAAGGGCGCGTTTCGCTACGTGACCGGCAGCCGCCTGGTGCTCGCGCTCATCCTGCTCGCGCTCGCTCTTCAGATCGCGGGGCGTGTGGGTGACTACCTGGTCGCGGTGCTGTTCGTCCAGGCGACCCACAACAACCTGCAGTCGCTGACGATCCTCATCGGCAACGCGTGGCTGGCGAGCTACGTGGTCCAGCTGGCGGTGAGCCTGTTCGTGACTCCGTGGATCCTCAACAAGCTCGGCGTCAAGAACGCGCTGATGGCGTTGCCGTTATTCACGTTGATCGGCTTCACGGCCGTAGCCGTGGCTCCCGTCCTCTCCACCGCGCTGTTCCTCTTCATCGTTCGCAACGGCCTGCAGACGGGGTTGGACGATCCGGTCGAGAACGTCCTCGGCAGCGCCCTGCCGGCGCAGGTGGGGCCCAAGTTGAAGCTGCTGCTCGACAACGGCGTGCTACCGGGAGCCGCGGTCGTCACCGGTGTCGGCCTGCTGGTCATCCAGCACACGATCGCGGCCGGCGTCGAGGCCGTAGCGATCCTTGGAGTCGGAATCGGGATCCTGTTCATCCTCGGAGCACTCTGGGTCCGCAGCCTTTACGTCAGCGCCATCTACGACCGGCTGCGCACCCATGCGTTGAGCCTTGCGGACTTTCAGCAAGCCCTCGGCCGTCCCAGCCCGGAGCAGATCGCCGAGCTGCAGGGCTACATTCGCGCGGGGGAGGGCAAGGTGCGGCAGTTTGCGACCGCCGCGCTCGGCAAAGCGTCGCCGGAAGCGTTTGCCGCGATGCTGCCAGAGCTGTTTGCTGACGGGGACCCGTTCGTGCGACGGCTTGCGCTCCAGATGGCGGCGCCGGCCGCCGTGACCGTCGAGCAACTCGAGACGGCCGTGGCAGATCCCGACCCGTGGGTGCGGGCCGCAGCGGCGGTGACGGGCGCCGGTCGGAAGTGGGAGCGCTCAGGCGAGCTCCTGCGCGCCCTGTGGCATTCGAGCGTCAGCGACGATCGGGCGGCGGCGGTGTGGGCTGCCTCCTTTGTCGGGGACCACGAGACGATCGCGGCGGCGATGACCGACGCCGATTCGCGTGTCCGGCTGGAATCGATCCGCAGCTTCGCCAAGATGAAGGGCGACGTCGCCGGGATCTCCGAGCCTCTGATCTCATGCCTGCGCGACGACGACATCGAGGTGCGCCGCGAGGCGCTCCGCCAGGCAGTTCGCTGGACCCCGCCAGTTGACCAGCACCAGGCCTACGCGGAGGCGCTCGCCGATGGACTCGGCAGCGGCGATCGGGACGTCCGGCGCCTTGCAGCAGAGGCGATGGCGGCGCAATCGCCCGACGCTCTTGTCCTGACTCTGCCCCTCCTCGCGGCGAGGGACGACGCCGCGGCCGCGATCATCGAGGCGCTCTTCCGCAGCGGCCGGCCAGAGCTGTTCCGCCATGCTCGCACCCATCTCGAGTCGCATCTCGCGGACGCTTTGCACCTGGCCCGCCTGTCCGCGAGGGTGTCCCGCGCGTCGAACGGGCACGCGGACGGCGACGCGGCCGGGTACGCGCTCTTGCGGATCGGTCTCGACGATTACGCGCGCAAGGGAATCGATGCCGGCCTTTCGGCCATGAGGGCTCTGCACGGCAAGCGTGGCTTCGCCACGGTCGAGCGCGGTCTCCTGTCCGAGGAGGCGCAGGCGAGGGTGGAGGCGCTGGAAACGTTGATAAACTTCGGCCCGGGCTGGCTCGCCGGGCCGCTGGCACAGCTGCTCGATCCGGAATCCCTGGATTCAGGCTCGGCTCGGCCCCTCACCCATGCAGAGCTCGAAGCACTCGCGAACCATCACGACAAGTGGGTCAGAGAGACGGCCGGCGCCGCGACCCGCGGCCCCGGCGACCAGATGAAAGAGCTGATCGCGCTGAAGCGTGTTCCGCTTTTCAGCACCCTCACGCTCGAGCAGCTGGCGAGCATAGATCGGCTGATGGTCACGCGGCACTACGTCAAGGGCGAATCGATCTTCAGGAAGGGAGACGTGGGCGCGGAGCTGTATGTCGTGCTCGAGGGCGAGGTCCGGATTCACCTCGACCACGACGGGCACGAGGTCACGGTGGCAAGACACGGCCCGAGCAAGGTGGTGGGGGAGATGTCGGTTTTCGACGATCAACCGCGATCCGCGAGCGCGCAGGCCACCGAGAACACGACCGTGCGAGTACTGAGGCGCGACCGCATGCAGGCGATTGTTCACGAGCACCCCGAGGTGCTGCTCGAGTTTGTCAAGAACCTGAGCCAGCGGCTCCGTGTGATGAACGAGCAGCTCGAGTCGGCCTCGGCCGATGACCTCCCTGCGCCTGTCGGATAATTCTCTAGATGCCTGAGCTCTCCGACTTCCGTCTTGGCGCCGAGGTCGTTGACAACCAGGGCCAGAAGGCTGGAACTATTGTCAGCGTGATCGTGGACGAGAAAGGTTTCGAGGTGCGGGCGCTGGTGGTGAAGGACGAGTCGACGCTTGCTGGGCGCCTCATCTCCGCGGAAAAGCTCTTCACGACGGACGAGGTCGTGATCCCGATCTCGGCCGTGGAGTCAGCCACCCGCGACCAGGTGCGGCTGTCGATGTCGGCGTCAGACGTCCGCCGCCAGCCGCTGTACCTCACCTATCGACGAGAGCCGCTAACAACTGAGGACGCGGTGCTCGAAACCGGTGAGCTGCTGGGCGGCGGTCTCGGGTTGCCGAAGGCTGACGAGATCGCGAACAAGCCGGCCGGTGAGATCGAGATCGAGAGCGGGGAAAACGTGATGCTCGGGACAAGCGGCCACCGCCTCGGCACGGTGCGCGACGTCCTGTTCGACCAGGGCAAGCTGGCCGCAGTCGTGATCCGGCCCGATGGTTTCTTCAAACGAGATGTGGTGCTACCGATGTCGTTCATCGACCGGGCGGACGATATGGCGCTTTTCGCGCGCCTTGACGAGTCGGACATCGAGAACTTGAAGCCGTTCGTCGATACTGAGCCTTAGTTACTCGGGCGCTGTCTCCGGCTCGGCCCTGATCTCGATCTTCTTCCTGGCTACCTCGAGGCGGTCCGTGCATACCTTGAGATAGATGCGCGCCTCGTCGACCGCCTTGAGTGCGTCCTCGAGGCCGAGCTCTCCATCCTCGAGCAGCTTGAGCTTCTCGTCCAGCTTCTCCAGCGCCTGCTCGTAGGTCAGGTCCTGGCTCATGGCTGGACCTCGTCGACCCGGGCGCCGATGTGTCCGGCCGCGAGACGTATGCGCACGCGCCGGTCGACGGCCGTGCCTCCGGATGATTTCAGCACCGAGCCGGTCTCGGCATCCTGCGTGATGCTGTAGCCGCGTGAGAGCACCGCGTCTGGGCTGAGCGCGATGAGGCGCTGGCGGCGGTGGTCGAGCCCCCGGCTTGCGGCCGCGAAGCGTTCGGAGAGCGCTCGGTCCAGGCGTTCGGTGGCTCGCCGCGCGGCCAGCGCGTTGCGACTGCGAGCCACGCGCGCCGACGCGGCGACGTGTAGGCGGCGTCCGCGTTCCCGCATCGCTTCCTCGCGCCGCGCTACCTGCGCGAGCGGGCTCAGCCGACCAAGCTCGCCGGCCGCCCGTGCGAGGCGCTCGGCGCGGTGGCGCACGAGCGCGGGAAGGACCTGGATCATGCGCTGCTTCTTGGTCGCAAGCCGCTCGGTTTCACGCGCCAGCCGCTGGGCGATCTCGCGGTCGAGGCGGCGTCCCCGCTCGCGCAGCAGGGCCAGCAGGTCGGATTTCTTTGGCACCACGCGCGCCCCAGCCTCGGTCGGCGTGCGGCACTCGGCATCTCCGACGAGGTCGGCCACCGTGCGGTCAGAGGTGTGGCCGAGGGCGGTCACCACCGGGAGCCGCGATTCGAGGATGGCTCGCGCGACCACCTCGGTGTTGAAGGCGTAAAGCTCTTCGAAGCTTCCTCCGCCGCGCGCAAGCACGATCACGTCCGCCAGCATCTCCTGGTTGCAGCGCCTCAGCGCTCGCGCGATGCTCATGGGCGCGGCCGCTCCTTGAACCTGCACCGGGTAGACCACGACGCCCATGTTCGGGTAGCGCTCCCAGATCGTCTCCTGGAGGTCGTGGATGACCGCGCCGGTCGGGGACGTGAGCAGCGCGACCGCTCTCGGCAGGAACGGTAGCCGGCGCTTGCGTCCGGGGGCGAAGGCGCCTTCCGCCTCCAGCCGGCGCTTCAGCTCCTCCAGCCGGGCCCGGAGCTTTCCGACGTCGTCGAACTCGACCTGGTCGACGATGAAGCTCAGCCGCCCCGTCTTGCCGAAGAAGTCGATCCTGCCGCGGAAGATGAACACCTGTCCGTCCTCGGGAAGGGTCGTCACGCGCCGGGCGTCGTCAGCGAACAGCACAGCATCCAGCCGGCTGACGCCATCCTGGATGGAGAAGTTGAAGTGACCGGACGTGCCCCGCTTCATGCCGCTGACCTCGCCCTTCAAAAGAAGAGCGGTCAGGGGCCGAAGCTCGCGTCGTATCTCGTTCGCGAGCTCAGTGACGGTGTAGGGCCGCTGGGCTTCCTCGGGCCGGAGCATCAAGACGGACGCGAGAAGTGGTGGGCTGAGATCCGCATCCGCTTGTTGAAATAGAGGCGGTGCGCGTCTGCACGGTCGGGCCCGGGTCCCGAATCGAGATGAAATTCGTCGCAGTCGAGACGCTTGGCCTCGTCGATCATCCAGTCCATGAGCTGGCCCGCGTATCCCTGCTTTCGGTGCTCGTATCGGGTGCCGAGGTCATCGCAGTACAGCGTGTGACCCCACGCGAGGTGATGGACGATCCGAAAGCCGGCCACAGCGGCCGCGTAAAGGTCTTCCTTGGCGAAAAACCCGACAAGCCGGTAGCCCTCCGGTCGCAGGACCTCGTCGACGTGGTCGGCGAAAGACACCTCGGGGCCGATGTTGGTCCTTAGCTCGAGCATCGCCTTATGGGCGAGATGGGTTGATGGAGCCTTGATCTCCTGGATCAATCACCCACCGATCTGCGACATGGACTTCCTCGGCTTGATGAAGCCTGGTTGGTTGATCAGGTGGCCTTCCTCTTTGTGCCAGATCGC
>DAITQH010000053.1:0-16181 GCA_036833175.1 Candidatus Dormiibacterota bacterium | reverse complement strand
CTGCCGGAGCTCAGTCCCAGGCAAAGACTTAAGCCGGCTCCCGGCGCGGGTTAGCTCGTCATACTGCGGTGATTGCGTAACGTGCGATCGAGCCAGCATGGCGCCCGGGAGAGCGAACCCGCGGAGCCGGCCCCCCTGGCCACGGTGACCGTTTCCGCTTTGGCGCTCGATCCGAAGCGCCGCCGGCGGTACTCGCAGATCGGGTTCGGTTTCGCGGCCCTCGTGCTCGCGATCATCTTCCTGTACCTGCTGCGGGACTTCCTTGGCGCCTTCGTGCTGGGTGGCGCCATCGCCTTCATGATCCAGCCCGCCGTGACCCGCCTCGTGGCCCTCGGCATCCCGCGCGTGCTCGCGATCGTCGTTACGTTTGTTGTGATCATCGCCGTCTTAGCCGGCCTCGTCCTCTTGATCGTTCCGCTCGTGGTCAATGAGGTCGGCCAGCTGCAGCGCCAGGCGCCCACCCTCGCCGCTGCGGCTCAGGATCGTATCAACAGCCTCCAGGGATCCCCAATCCAGATCCTCGGCATCAGCATCGACATCAAAACCGCGACCGAGACCATCAGCACCCACCTGAAGGATTACCTGCTAGGTCAGTTCGGCAATGCGGTGACGATCGGATTGACCGCGCTCACGACGCTCCTCCAGGTCGTGTTGATGTTCATCGTCGCCTTCCTGCTCGCGCTTGACGCTGCCGCGTTTCGGCGCTTGCTCCGCCGCCTCGTCCCAAACGACTACCGCACCGACTTCGACCAGATATGGCGCAAGGTGCGGAAGATGCTCTACGCCTACGTGCGGGGGCAGCTCATCATCGCGGCGCTCATCGGCGTCCTGTCCGGAATTGCCTGCGCGGTATTGGGAGTGCCTGACGCGGTGGCCCTTGGCATGATCGCGGGTGTGACTGCGTTGATTCCTTATCTGGGCCCCTTCATCGGCGCGGTTCCGGCCATCCTCGTCGGCCTCGCCGCCAGCCCCATCAAGGCACTGCTCATCGCGGTGGTGTACTTCCTGATCTCGAACGTGATCCTCAACTTCGTCTACCCCAAGGTCATGGGCGACGCCGTGCGCCTTTCGCCCATCCTCGTCATCGCCGCATTCATCGCCGGATACAGCTGGGCCGGCATCCTGGGAATGTTTGTTGCCGTTCCCATTGCGGCCACGCTGCGAATCCTCTTCGACCACATCTACCCCCGTCTCTACGAGAAGCCGGTTTCGTGAAGATCGCAATCTTCTCGGACATCCACGCCAACTGGCAGGCGCTGGACGCGGTGCTCCGTGACTGCCCGCAGGTCGACGAAACGCTGTGCCTGGGCGATGTCGTGGGCTACGGCGGCGACCCGAAGCGTTGCATCGATGAGGTGGTGCATCGCGGCTGGGTGACCCTCGTCGGCAACCACGATCGCGCCTGCACCGACCCGGAGATACTCGAATGGTTCAACGAAGACGCGGCATCGGTCGTGCGCTGGACCGTCGACGTGATCGGCGACGAACGTCTCGGTTGGCTGGGCGGTCTCCCGGACAGCCACGTCGAGCACGAGGTGCTCATGGTGCACGCGAGCCCGCGCGACCACATCTATGAATACGTGCTGGACACTGCGGTCGCGCACGCGAACCTGGAACTCCTCGGCGGGGGGCTGTGCTTTCACGGCCATACTCATGTGCCCGGGATCTTCGGGTTGTCAGAGGGAGCGGTCACGCATGACTATCGCGTCGATACCTTTCACCTCAAGGGCCCGGCTCTCGTGAATCCGGGCAGCGTCGGGCAACCACGCGACGGCAGCCCGACCGCGAGCTACGGCGTCTGGGACACGGAGTTGGAGACGTTCGAGTTTCGGCGTGTCCGCTACGACATCAAGGGCGCGCAGCGGGCGATCAGGAAGGCCAAGCTTCCGGAACGTTTCGCACTCCGACTCGAAACCGGGCGATGATCCCGCGCCTCACCGAGAGGCGGCGGCGGCTCGCCTATGCGGCAGCAACCGGAGCAGGAGCTGGCTCACTGCTGGTCTGGGCTTACTTCTGGATAAACCTCGTGCGGGGCAACCTTCAGGGACCTGACTTCGTTTCGTTCTACTCAGCGGCCAGGCTCTACGTGCTCAAGGGAGGCTCGGCCGTTTACGACCTCGCCTTCCAGAAGCAGTTCGAGCTTCAGATCATCCCGCAGTCCCCCGACCGCTTCATCGTGCTGCCCTACTTCCATCCGCCCTACTACACACTCCTCATCGCTCCGCTTGCCGCGTTGAGCTACCGCCAGGCCTACTACGCGATGACTGCATTCAACGTGCTGCTGGCCGTCGCCCTGATCATCGTGCTCACGCGCTACAGCCTGAGCATCCACGCGCGCGCCGCGATCGTTGCCTCGGCCCTGATCGCCGGGTTCTTTCCGCTCTTCGTCACGGTGCTGCAAGGGCAATCGGACCTCGTCGTCTTGCTGCCGCTGGCCGCCGCCTACACCGCATGGGCCAAGGGCCGGCACGGCTGGGCCGGCATCTTCAGCGCCCTGGCGCTCGCGAAGCCCCAACTGCTCCTCCTCATACCCGTGCTCTTCGTCGCGCGGCGCGCGTGGCGCGCGCTCGCGGGTTTTGTGGGCGTCGTCGCAGCTCTCGGACTGGTCTCCGTGATCGGTTTCGGAGTGAGCGCGGTCCTCAGCTACCTCGGCCTCGTCGGGGCGTGGGCGATCGGCGGAAAGCTACCGACCAACGGACAGCTCGTTTACACGGACACCGCGGCGTACTCGCTTCGCAACATCCTCGAAGCTGTTCCCGGGGTCGGCAAGTACATCGCGTTCATCGTCCTGATCCTGCTGCTGATCCTGGCTGCCTTGTCTCTGAGCTGGCGACCGGACAAGCCTCGGCTGGATTTTGCCCTCGCGATTGCGGCTTCGTTGGTTTTGAGCCCTCACCAGAACGTGCACGACCTTGCACTGATGGTCATCCCAGGATTCGCTCTTGCCGACCTCGCCCTGGCCGGGCAGCTGCGGTCGCCTCGGGCGGCGGGGATGGTGGTGGCCATCGCCTACGCCGCGATCAACATGACGCTCGCGATAAATCTCTGGTCAGCGGCAGTCGGAGCGCTGCTCGTCGCCGCGTACCTCACGTTCGAGCGGATGTCGGTGCGCCCGGATCCCGTTCCCCTCGGTGACCTCACCTGGAGCGGACCGCGACCTCGGCGCGTCATCGTCCTGCCTGCGTACAGGGCGGCGAAGACCCTCGTGGAGGTGGTTGGCGACATCCCGCCAGGTCACGCCGATCGCATCCTGCTCGTCGACGACGCGAGCGCCGACGCGACCGTCAGCGTCGCGACCGCCCTGAGACTTGACGTCATCCGCCATCAGCGCAACCTCGGTTACGGCGGCAACCAGAAGACCTGTTACAGCCAGGCGCTCAAGATGGGAGCGGACGTCGTGGTCATGCTGCACCCCGACGGGCAGTACGACCCGGCCATCATCCCCAACCTCTGTCAGGTCATCGAGAACGGCGACGCCGACATCGTGCTCGGCTCGAGATGGCTCGGCATCGATCCCGCGAAGGCGGGAATGCCATGGTGGAAACGGATCGGCAACCGCTTCCTGACCTCGGCCGAGAACCGAGTGCTTGGGCTGAACCTTTCCGAGTACCACACCGGCTACCGCGCATATTCGAGACGCTTCCTCGAGGCGATCCCATTTCTCGAGAACAGCAACGATTTCGTCTTCGACACGCAGGTGCTCATCCAGGCCGCCGCATTTGGATTCAAGATCGGCGAGGTGCCGGCGATCGGCAAGTACCACGCAGATGCAAGCTCGATCAGCTTTTCGACCTCGACCGTCTACGGCCTCAAGACGCTGGCGGCGCTCACCAGGTACGTGACCCATCGCGCCGGCTTCAGGTGCCGGTGGCTGACTCCTGCCTCAGATGCCGACAAACAGGCGCTTGCGGTAAGCCAGGTAGCCCACCACAGCTAGGTTCAGCAGCAGCGCTCCAACCTTGAATAGCGTCACGTGGTGGATGACCTCGTAGGCTTCGTAAGGGATCAGGATTCCGGTCGCGATCACGGTCAGGTACTCGGCCCAGCGACGCCGCATCGCGAGGCCTACACCCTCGGTGCCCTCGAGCAGGGCATAGAGGATTGCGCCGATCGCCAGGATCGTGACGTGGTTGAACGTACCGATCAAGAGCAGCAGCCGCAACAGGAGCTGGGCGATCACGCCATCGTCCGCATCCAGGTTGAGCTGGTCCTGGGCGTACTGCGCCCAGCTGGTGAGCAATCCCTTTTCGCCGGCTACCAGAAGGCCGACCGCAAGAGCGATCAGTACGGCCGACTTGACGATCCGCTCGACGATGATGACCTTGATGAACGCGTCGTGCTCGCCGCCCATCCTTCCGAGCTCGGCCCAGAACCGGCGGAGATAGTGAGGCCGGCGCGAGGCGACCTCAGTCCGAGTGTTCGCGGTGCTCCCGGAACAGCATCACGCGGCAGTTGGCATTCTTCAACACGTAGGGCACGGTCTTGCCCATGTTGAACTCGCCAAACCGCCGCTTGTACGGCAGACCCATGACGATCAGGTCCGCGCCCCACTCGACCGCCTCGTCGACCAGCGCCGGGCCGGTGTCGCGGGCCTGGACGAGCTCCGTCTCGACCGCCAGTTGAGTTTGCGCTGCCAGCTGCTCCACCTCGTCCAGGATCTTCTCTCCACGCTCGACGACCTCGTCCAGGACCGCCCCCAGGGGCAGCGAGCGATTCACCTCGATGATGTGCACCGCGTACAGCTTTCCGCCCTGCGGATCGGTCATTCGGCAGGCCAGGCGCACCGTCTCGGCGTCGATCGCCTGGCCGCCTACGGCGACCAGCACCTTCTTAGACGTCGTCGGGTGCGAGTGATCGGCCATCAGTGTTGGGGGCCCCGCCTGATCCGCCGCACCATGACGTAGATCCCAAATCCCCACGAGATGGCCACCGTGACGGCGGCGATCCACTGCGAAGATGCGTCAAGGCCCCGGTGCACGGCCAGGTAGGCCAGCACCCACAGGCCGAGTCCGAGCGCCATGAGACCCATGAACGTGAATGGGAAGCGCAAGCGCTCAAATCCTAGCAAGCCGCGAGGAAGGCGCCATCAGGCTGCGCCGGGCGCGGCCTGAGACGACATGAGGGCCTCCCTATAATCAACCAGCTTTGAAGGTGCTTATCGTGGGGTGTGGAAGGGTCGGATCCCAGGTCGCTTCTGACATGGACAAAGCTGGTCACCAGGTCGTGATCATCGACCGCGACCCCAACCAGTTTTCGCGGGCGTCCTCGCGCGGCGTGTTGACCACGGATTTCAAGGGCGATCAGGTAGTCGGCAACGGCACCGACGCGGATGTGCTCAGAAGGGCGGGGATCGAAGACGCCGACGGCTTCGTCGCCGTGACCGAAGGCGACAACCGCAACATCATGGCCGCCCAGGTCGCCAAGCACGTGTTCAAGGTTCCCCGCGTTGTGGCTCGCATCTACGACCCGGAACGGGCTGAGGCGTACGAGAAGCTCGGCCTGCACACCATCTGCCCGACCATCGAGGGCGCGAAGCACATCGAGAAGACTTTGCTTGAGACTCATTAGGTGTACGTGATCGTGGTCGGCGGAGGCACTGTCGGCTACTACATGTCACGTGACCTGCTGGAGCGCGGCCACGAGGTGACGCTCATCGAGCGAGACTCGAGGCGTGCGGACTGGCTCGAGACGCAGCTTGGAAGCATCGTGATGCGTGGCGACGGTTGCGAGGTGAAGTTTCTGTCGCAGACTGGAATCGAGCGCGCCGACGCAATCCTTGCTGTCACCGCAGACGATGAGGACAACCTCATCGCGTTGCAAATGGCGAAAAAACATTTCAACGTCAAGAAGACAATCGCTCGTGTCAACAATCCCTCGAACGTCGAGATCTTCAAGATGCTCGGCGTCGACGAGGCCGTGTCGGCCACTGACGTGTTGCTCGCGGCGCTCGAGCCTCCGATCACGACCTAGTAGAAAAAAGAAAAGGACCGCTCGCGTGGAGCGGCCCCTTTTGTCGCAGCCTGATTAAACGGTTGCCTTCCCGATCTTGTAGATCTTCGTGCCGCAGTTAGGGCATGTCCCAACTGTTGCCGGCTTGCCGTTCTTCATCGTGATCGGCTGTGGGTCGACCATTTCGACCTTTTTCTTGTCCTTCAAGCAGTAGCCTTCCAAGTAGTCACCGTCCTTATACGAGATTCTGTTTCTGGGGCGGACCTGCCCCATTCTAGGGGTGCATCTTTCCCGAATACAACCCCAATTCAAACTGAATTCAAGACTCGGCGTCGAAAGGGGCTTGGAAAAACGCTGCGAAAGAGCCCTCAAAAGCCTCCTTTGCGGCCTCTCCGAAGAGCACGAATCGCACCTCTTCGGGCACCCATCCGCTCATCAACGCGTCCCGCAACGAGGCCGCCATGATGATCGCGCACTCGTCCATCGGGAATCGCGCGATGCCTGTGCCGACAGCCGGAATCGCGATTGTGCGCACGTCATGTTCGCGAGCCAAACGAAATGCATGGTCCATGGATGACCTCAGCGAGTGCGATGTGGCCACCACCCCTACGAGCCCCATGCTCGCGGCGTGGATGACGTAGCGCGCTGGCAGATCTCCAGCTCCGGTGATTGCCGCCTCACCAACTTTTATCGGCCCATGCGCGTCGCATTCTTGCTGGATGGTCGCGCCACCTCGCGTGCGGATTGCGCCCGCCACACCCGCGCCCAGCACGAGGTCGTTGTTGGCCGCGTTGACGATTGCGTCGACATGCTGTTCGACCAGGTCGCCGCTGACGATCACGATGCGCGGCGCAGGCATTCCTCCACCTCGGCGACGCGGTCTTCCATCTCTTTGCGCGTGGCCTTCGCGATGCCCTTGACGCCAACGGATTCTATGGTGATGGACGCGCAAGCGACGCCCCACACGAGTGCGTCCAGCAAACCGTCCGGTCGCCCGCCAGTGCTGGACCAGCGCGCGAGCATTCCGCCCGCCAGCGCATCGCCCGCGCCCGTGGTGTCCACGATCGGTCTTGTGGTGAGCGCCGGGACTCGCAGAGCGCCGTACTCCGTGTAGGCGCCGAGACCCTGGTCGCCGCGCTTGATGACGAGGCCCTGCAGCCACCACTGGCGCCTGAACTCCTCGGGATCCTTGCCTCCGAGGGCGGCGAACTCCTCCTGGTTGCAGAAGAACCAGGCGGCGCGGCGCAGCACGTCTCTAGCTTCGGGCGCGTGCCCTCGCACATAAGAGAGCATGGCGTCGGCGGCGAGGAGCCGGGCGCCGCCTAGCATGGACATGAGCTGCGCCTGCCGGTCGGGCCGCATGGAGCCGACAAATGCCCATCCGGTGTAATCCGGTGGCACCGAAGGCGCCCAGGTGTCGTAGATGTCGTCGCTGCTTCCGAGATCGACATTGCGGCCGTGCTCCTGGTGCGCGCGCCAGCGATAGGTGGGCGCTTCCAGGATCTCGAGCATTTCGACATCGATTGGCCGGCCGCTGAACGCTTGCGCCACGCGCTTGGCCCCATCGCCTCCGACCGGCGCGACCACCTTTACGGGGACGATCAGGCTCGCGGCGAGGGCAAAGTACACGGCCGAGCCGCCGAGGGTTTCGACGACTTTGCCGAACGGGCCGTCGCGCGTGTCAAGCGCTACTGAGCCTGCAACCAGAAGCTGCGGTTGTTCGTCAGGCACGGCGTCGCGTGCCGCTGTTCGCGGTGATCACGTGGCGTGCAGTACGAAGGTTTTCAAGGAAATCAGCCGGTGTCGTGTAGCCATCCATCTCCATCCAGCTGCGCCCGAGCTCGCGCGCGGCGTGCGAGTCAGAACCCGTCGCGGCGACCTTGCCTAGATCGACAGCCATCCGAGTTGCGGCCTGGTTGGCCGCTGGTTCGCACCAGGCGTTGTACGTCTCGATGATGTCGATCCGATCCGCCAGCTCCATGATGCGGGCGGGGTTGAAGTGCGCGCGATTGCGATCGAACGGATGCGGCATGTAAGTCAGCCCACCCATATCGTGAATCATGTCCATCACGTCCTCTGGCGTCATGTAAGGCGGAAGCCGGCCCGTGATAAAGAGCCCGATAACCTCGCCCTCGCGAGTCTTCGCCTCCTCGCCCACGATCGCGAGGTCCGGGGCCATCCTGGCCAGGGCTAGCGCTCCTTCCACGGTGTTGTGGTCCGTCAAAGCGATGCGGTCCAGGCCGCATTCGGCGCACCGCTCGATGAGCTCTTCCAGCGAGCTCTGGCCGTCATGAGAGTAGTGCGAGTGCAAATGGAGGTCGACCCGCACCGCAGACCTACCGCTCTAGGATCGGGAGCGGGACACTAAAAGGTGGCGGCTTGCCTGAGCATTCGCTCGCGGGCGCGAGCAAACAACGGGATCACCTCTGCGGGACCGCGGTTCTTGCACGCCTGCGCCATGAGCGCGGCCTGCGCGTCGTAGATGATCTCCATCACTTGCTCGGGTCGCCGCTCGCGGCCGAGGCGTCCGGGTAGCTCAGGATGCGCATGCCGCAGCACGACCATCAAGCGAGCGACCAGCCAGCCCGGAACGATGCGAATTTCCTGGACGAGGCACTCCTCGACCCAGAAGAGCAGCTCATCGGAATCCTTGAGCAGACGGCGCGGTGTCATCGCGCGCTGTCGCCTGCGGTGCCAGCGCAGATCACGCTGCTGCTCTTCAATCGTTTCTTGAAGCATGGCTTGCAACCCACTATATCAGCGGCCAACCGCAGTTCTAACTCTTGTGGGGTAACACAATGTTCGCCACCCTCCGGCGGCCGGCACGAGGTGAACCTGCCGGTCGAACGTCCACTCTCGCCATTGCTGACGCACTCGATATCGCATCACCATTCGAGCGACGTTGCTGTAGGTGCGCTGGTGTGCCTCATCGATCCATCTCTCGACCACATTCACGTTCACGACCTGCATGTCGAGGAGCTCGACGTCATCGTCAAGGCGGGGCATGTCCCTGACAAAGGTTTCGCGCCCGCCCCATGCGCGCTGCGCGTCGTCGGCCAGCATTTCCCACATCTCGTCGAACCGTTCCTCGGCGTGCAACCGCATGAACCGCATCTCGAAGGTGGCCGGCGCGATCGAAGCGTGAGGGGGCTGTCGGATAGGTTCGAGGAGCGGCGGAATGGCCGTTACCGCACCGGCCATTCCGGTGCCGATCGATGCGCTCACGAACTGGCCGAAGTCATCAGCCGGCCACGTCTTGAACTGTCCGGCAACACGCGCCACGACGGCTTCAACCGCGCTCCAGCGGCGCAGACGGCGTACGAGGCTATTGACCAATGACGCTAGATGTTGTGTGATATCCCCAGACTGTATACAGAATGTGGATAACTGGCAAGTCCCGCCCCTCCTGCGCCCGAACGCGGAGCGACCCTTGATCCGGATCGGCGTGTCCGCGTGGAGGGTGCCTCCGCGGCCTCAGCCGGCGGTCATCCGGCGCACGATCGCCTCGACCTCTGCCAGCGGAACGCCCACCGGGCAGGCGGCGGCGGCCGCTTCGAGGTCCGGCGAATCGCCTTCGATGTCAGAGGACGCCTCGCCCAAACGCGCGTAGAGGCGCATGTAGGAGGACGCGAGGTCGGGTAGGCGCGTTTTGCCGATCCGTCCAGCGGCCAGCGCGCACAAACCGCAGTTGATGCAGCCGACCAGGTGCGGAAGTCGCTCGCGTTCGGAGGGCTGCAGCGCGCGGATGCCATCGGGTTCATAGGTTTGGTACAGGTCCTCGAGCTGCGAGCGCGGTCGGGTAACCCGACGGCGCGCCAGGTGCACGCCGTACGCCAGCGCGAGCCTGGCGAGCGAGTCGGTGCGGCCCATTAGTTGAGGAGTCCGCGCATCGCGCCCTGCGCCAGCTCTTCCTGCGCCCAACCTGCATGACCCAACACAGGGGCTCTGCCCAACCAGGCGCCGCGCACGAATTCGCGCGCGGCGTCGAACCGCTGCGAGGCGCTCCACCCGAGCTCCGCTCCGATGACTTCCGCCGCGCGCAGCACGCAGGCGGCGCCCGCGCAGGGTCCGGCGGCCAGCCCGACGCGCCGGAATGCATCGGCAAGCGACCGCACCTGTTCGCTGCGCGCCGAGTAAGCGAGCTCAGCCTCCGTCATCGGTTCGCACCGGCACACCAGACGCGCAGCGCGGCCGCCGTCGAGCACCTTTTCCGCTCGCGTACCATGCCGGCTCTGCAGCTTGACCGCCGCCAGCGTGGGGATGCCGCACCGCCGAGCCAGGTCCGCCGCGGGCTCCATCTCCGATTCGTTGCCGGGCAGCGGAGTTGTGGCCGTCGTGCTCGCGGCCTGGTGCCCGAGCTTGCGGCACACGGCGTCAGAGGTCTGCTCGGCCATCAGCCGGTACATAGAAAGCTTGCCGCCGGCGATCGTCACGAATCCCTCGACGCCTTCCTTCGCGTGGTCGATCACCTCATAGCGCCGTGAGAGCTCGTCCTCGTAGCGCCGCCACTTGAACAGCGTCGGACGCACGCCCGTCGTCGTGCGCACGGGACGGTATGACCTGATCGATGGGAAGACTCGCTCGATGCCTTGAAGGAGGTATTCGACCTCGTCCTGCATCACGTCCACCGAATCGAGGTCGCCGTAGAAGTCGTCATCGGTCGTTCCCAGCAACGTGAAGCCGGCGTGCGACACCATCAGCAGGTCGCGCCCGTCGACCGACTCGGCGCTGATCGAGAAGTTAGAGATTCGGTGCGGGTAGACGATGTGAATGCCTTTGGCCGGCCGCAGGTCCACGGTCAGCCCGGCCAGCCCGCTCACCTGTGGAGACCAGGGACCCGTGGCGTTGACCACAACGCGGGCGCGCGCCTCGGAGGTCGACCCGTCAGCGGCCCGGTACCGCACCCCGATCACCTTTCCTCCATCTCGAACCAGGTCGACCACTGTTGTGTGATTCATCGCGCGCGCTCCGTGCGCCACCGCGTCCTCGACGTTTGCATAGACCAGGCGATACGGGTCGACGCCCCACTCTTCCATCGTCACGGCGCCGATCAGGTCCGGTGTGAGCCCGGGCTCGGCCTGCCGCGCCTCCTCGGCCGTCAGCCGGCGATGCGGGTGGGCTTTCTTGAGCGGCTGGAAGCGGTCGTAGACCTCCATCGCGGTCTCCATCCGCTCGATGTTGTTGCGGTCGTGCGGCAGAACCGGGATGAGGAAGACGATGCGGTAGACGAGGTTGCGGGCAATCGAGACTATGTATCCGGCGTCCTGGGCGGAGAGGCGCGTCGTGTCCCAGTCGAACTCGAGGTAGCGCGGGCCGCCGTGGATCATCCAGCTCGAGGCGCCCGTGGTCCCAGCGCCCCAGTCGCCCTTCTCCAGGAGCAGCACCGAGAGCCCGCGCAAGGAAAGGTCGCGCGCGATTCCGGCCCCGGTCACGCCGCCGCCGATCACGCAGACGTCGTGATCGCTGGCTGGACTCACGCTCGCGAGTCTACCCAGGGCAGGCTGCCCGCCGTCAGCCTGCGGCTTCGTGCTGCTTCTGGAACTCTTCGATGATCGCCTTGGCGAGGTGCGCGGGCATCTCGTCGTAGTGCGAGAACTTCTGCTGGAAGCTGCCGCGGCCCTGCGTGATCGAGCGCAGGTCGAGCGCAAAGCGCAGCATCTCGTGCTCGGGCACTGTGGCGCGCACCTTCTCGTAGCCGTCGTCCGGCTCGGTGCCGAGGATCTTGCCCCGGCGGCCGTTGAGGTCGGACATGATCGCGCCGAGGTTCTTCTCGGGCACGCGAATGTCGGCTTCGACGACCGGCTCCAGCAGCACGGGACCGGCGTCGAGGGCTCCCTTGCGAATGGCCATCGAACCCGCGATCTGGAAGGCCATGTCGTTGGAGTCGACCTGGTGGAACTTGCCGTCGACCAGGGTCACCCTGACGTCCACCATCGGGTACCCGGCGACGACGCCCTTGGCCATGTTGTCAACGATTCCCTTCTGCACCGAGGCCCGGAAGTTTTGCGGGATCGCTCCGCCGAAGATCTTGTCCTCCCAGACGAAGCCCTCGCCTCGCTTTGTCGGACTGACCTCGATCATGCAGATCCCGTACTGCCCGTGGCCCCCGGACTGCTTGACGTGGCGCCCCTCAGCCCGGCTGTGGCTCGACACCGTCTCGCGATAAGCGACGCGCGGCACCTGGGTCGTCGCCTCAACACCGTACTTGCGCTTGAGCTTTTCGAGCGTGACGTCCAGGTGGACGTCGCCCAGGCCCGCGATCACCAGCTGATGGGTTTCCTCGAGTCGCTCCACGTGCAGCGTCGGATCCTCTTCGCTCAACCGCGCGAGGCCGCTGGAGATCTTCTCTTCATCGCCGCGTGCTTTGGGCGTGATCGCCAGCTTGTAAGCAGGACCCGGCAGGTCGAGCGGCGGGAGAGGACCGCCGTCCTTCAGCCCAAGCGTGTCGCCGGTCAGCGTGTGGGCGAGCTTGGTCACGCCACCGATGTCGCCGGCCCGCACCTCCGTCGTGGCGACATGCTCCTTGCCGCGCGGAAAAAAGATCTGCGCCAGCCGTTCCTCGCCGCCGCGGGTGAGGTTGGGGAGGTGCGCGTCAGTTTTGACCGTACCGGCAACGACCTTGAAGTAGCTGACGCGCCCGAACTGGTCTCCACCGGTGCTGAAGACAAACGCCTTGGCCGGCTTTTCGGGCTCCACCTCGGGCGGAGGCATCAGCTCCGCGATCGTCGACATCAGCGTGCGCACGCCCAAAAGCTTGGTCGCCGAGCAGCACACCACCGGGGCGACCTTCCCCTCGAGGATGCCTTCGCGCAGGCCGCGCTGGATCTCCTCCTCGCTCAGGGTGCCGGCGTCGAGGTACTTCTCCAGCAGCGAGTCGTCGCTCTCGGCCGCGGCTTCGATGAGCTGGCTGCGGTACTGATCTACTAGCTTCTGCATGTCATCCGGCACGGGGACCTCGCTGCCCTTCCCATCGGGCGTCGTCACGAAAGCCTTGAGGTGAAGCAGGTCGACGATGCCGCGGAAGTCCTGCTCCGAACCGATGGGCAGGTGCAGCGGGAACGGGCGAGGCAAAAGCTGGTCGCGCATCGCCGCGACCGCGCCGTAGAAGTCGGAGTTCTCCTTGTCGAGCTTGTTGATCACGACGATGCGCGGCTTGTTCGTCCGGTTGCAGTGCTCCCAGGCGACCTCGGTGCCCACCGCCAGCTGCGAGCCTGGACCCACCACGACGACGGCGCTTTCGGCCACTCGCAGACCGCTGAGCGCCTGGCCCGCGAAGTCGAAGAAGCCGGGCGCGTCGAGGATGTTGATCTTGTAGCCGTTGTGCTCGGCGAAGCCAACCCCGAGGTTGATCGAGATCTTGCGCTTGTGCTCTTCGGGCTCGAAATCAAGGGTGGCGGTCGATTGGTCCGGGGCGCCCATCCGGGCGATGGTGCCGGAGGCGAAGAGCATGGCCTCGGCGAGCATGGTCTTGCCGTCGTGTGAATGGCCCAGCAGGACCACGTTCCTGATCTTGTCCGAAGCGTACTCAGTGGCCATCCAACCCCCTTGAGATCAGTAGGGCCCCACCTACTCGCGCTTGCGCGCCTTCCCCGGCCGCCGCAGGCAGTACGACAAGTCTAAGGCGCGGTTAAGAGCAGGTTGGCTTGGGTATCATCAGATTCCAGTGGTCAAGAAGACAGCGTCCATCGAAGAGGTTCTGGCTGCCGTGGAGGCTGCCCGGGACAAGGTGATGGCCGACGAGGTGAAATCGCTCACCAAGCTCGGCATCCCGAAGGCGATGGCCTACCAGATGATCGCCAGCAGGTTCCACCAGAAGGTGGGGAACCAGGAGGAGGCCGAGGCCGATCCGTTCGAGGGCAATGCCACCTCTTGGGAAGAAATCGGCTAGCTCCGCCGCGGCGGCGTGAATAGAGCCGGCCGGCTCGCCCGCCTTTTACGGATCCTGTCCGTCGTCATCGCCGAGCCCGGCCTCAACCCTCTCGAGCTGGCCGAACGCGCCGGCGTCTCCGAGCGGACTCTGCGGCGTGACCTGGTGCACCTTCGGGAGCTTGGTTACGAAGTCGCGTACACAGGGGGTTACGAGATGCAGGAGACGCTGAACCTCGAAGGGCGCGCCGGTCACCGGTCGCTTGGCCGCGTCTACGAGCAACACCTCGAGCTCCTGCGTAACCAGCTTCCCAAGCGCCTGGCCGCCCAGGTCACCGAAGAGGTCGATTCGCTGGCTCCGGCCGCCCTCGCCTCCCTGTTCGCAACCGCCATCGAGCGGCACGCTCGGACTTCAACGGACGGGCACGCTCGGACTGCAACGGACGGGCACGTCCGGGCGACCAGATGAAGCCCATCGTGCTCATCCCGAGCGGAGAAGGTGATGCGGACTTCACCTACGCCACCGGCTTCAGCGTCGAGACCGGCCTCTACATCCGCTTCGGAGAAGGAGACGACGTGCTGGTGACGAGCCCGCTGGAGATCGATCGCGCGCGCGTCCAGAGCAAAGCGAGCCGCAAACTCCTGCTCGAGGAGGCCGGCTATGAGGAAGCCGGTCCTTTCGATTCGTATGCGCACCTTGCAACACGGATGCTCGGCGAGCGGCACCTCGACTCGGCCCTGGTGTCGCCGCGCCTACAGGCCGGCTACCTGGAGGCGCTCCGGGCCGCGGGCCTGCGGGTCGAGGTCGACCGCGAGCTCTTCCAGGCGGAAAGGCGGCGCAAGACTGCGGAGGAAGCCCGCTTCATCGAGGCGTCGCAGCGCGCGGCCGAGGCGGCGGTCGTCGAGGTGGTGAGCCAGCTCGCCCAGGCCGACATCCGAGACGGAATCCTGTGGCTCGACGAGAGGCCTCTCACATCCGAGCACCTCTACGCGCGCGCGTCACTACTGCTGGGTGAGCAGGGCTTCGTGTGCCCCGACATGATCATCGCCGGCTCTCCAGAGTGCGCGATGCCCCATTTCCGGGGGGAGGGCCCGATCCGGGCCGGAGCGCCCGTCATCATCGACATCTTCCCCTCGAGCCGGACCACTCACTACCACGGCGACCTCACCAGGACCGTCGTCGTGGGTGAGATTCCGGAAGAGATCCGGCGCATGCATGCCGCGGTCCTGCAGGCGCTCGACGCGGGGATCGAGTCGATCAAGGCGGGGGTCTCCGGACGTGACGTTCATCACGCCGTGTGCCATGTCCTGTTGGACCGAGGCTACGGGACGACGACCCGGGGCTTCGAGGGCGCGGATGGGGGCGCCAGGATGAACCACTCCACCGGACACGGTGTGGGACTCGACGTGCACGAAGAACCTGCACTGCGCGGGCCGGCCGAAAACCCGCTGCTCGAGGGGGATGTCGTTACGGTCGAGCCGGGCCTGTACCTCCTGGGTCTCGGTGGGGTGCGCATCGAAGACACGGGCATGGTCACGGCGGGTGGCTTCAAGAACTTCACCTCGCTCACGCGCAGCCTCGACCCGCGCGATTATCTGTAAAGTAGATCTTTACGATGCCTGACGAGGAAACGCTCGGACAGCGAATTCACCGCGTGCGCCAGGAGCGCGGGATGAGCCTGGCCAAGGTCAGCGGTCCCGACTTCAGCCGCGCCTTCCTACACCAGGTCGAGCACGGGCAGAGCCAGCCCTCGACCCGGGTGCTCCGGGTCATCGCCGGGCGGCTTGGGACAGAGGTCGACTACCTGCTCGAGGGACGCCTGCCCGGCGTCGAGAGGGAGCTAGCGCTCGAGAAAGGCCGCGTCCTCCTGGCGCAGGGAGAAGCGCGGCGCGCCCTGTTGGCGCTGCGCCCGGCCATCAAATCCACTGAGTGGCCGCTGGGCACCGACGCCCGGCTGAGCCAGGCAGAAGCCCTGCTTGCTCTAGGGCGCGAGGCTGAGGCGCAGGAGGTTCTCGCCCGCGAGAAGGCGGTCATCAGCTCGCACAAGGACCGCGACCGGCTGCGGCGCGTGCGGTCAGTCGAGAAACGCGAGCGGGTCAGCCTCGGACCCGAACCGGTCAAGACCCATCTGCGGCTGGCAGACCGGGCGGAGCGCGCCGCCAACACCCACGACGCGCTCGATCACTACCGCGCGGCGCGGGTTCTTCTGGAGACTCGCTAGAGGCTTGGCCACCTGGAGTGCGGAAGATCCGCCGACGGCTTTTCCGGCCGAACCTCTATAGCCCGCTCGCGAAGGTGAACGAGGGCGGTGGCGTCACCGCCGGCGGCGTGATCTCGATCGTGATCACCTCGAGCGACTTGAGGA